>JAHDYP010000077.1 GCA_023383055.1 Verrucomicrobiota bacterium
TCTCGCTGAATTGTTCGTGCTCATGCAGGAACAAACGTTCGTTCCCTGGCAAATCCGCTGGGTCTGCGAGCGAAACCAATTCCATTGCATCCGCCGCACGGATGGCCTGATCCTCGCCCTCCTCCTCACCAACGACTCCACCCAATTCGACCACGCCGGCCTCCAACAAATCTGCGCCGAATTCAACGTCCTCATCCAAGACTGACCCCCACCCGCCCCCGACAGGCGCCGGCACGGTTTCACCACAAAAACGAACGCTGCTCGGCGATCATCTGCGGACCGCGCCATAAACTCACCCGCCACGCAATCAGCCGGCCCAACCGCGCATACGTCGCGTCGTCCAGCCTGACCTCGCTCCATCGGTCATACCAGGGCCGGCGCTCAACGGGACGCTCAAACTGGATTACCTCCGCCTCGCCCGTCCCCCGCAACTCGATCCGCAATCGCAAACCCTCCGCCAAATCCCGCGACACGCTCCAACGCACGTCAAACCGCAACCCGCCAACCTCCCCGGGTTGCTCCCGCAAGCGCGCCTGATACGCGTCCCGTTCATACAAACTCGGCGACAACGTGTGCCGCCCTTCCCGATCCACCAGGTGCGGCAGGACCTTGCTGATCTTCGCCGACGCCGCTTCCACCGCCATCCCCGCACCCAGCCACCAAACCACCAATACCAGCGTTCCCAGCCACCCACACGACCACCGCCCGCACCGCGCCTTGCCGCACATATCCGATATCGATCCCACCCGCGTGTCCATGCCGCAGCCTAGCGTCGATTCCTCGGACATGAAGCTCTTTTTCGCCGGCCTCGTGCAACTCGGCCATCCACACCCAAGCGCGCCTACAACTCTTTAATAAACACGTTCTTGAACTGAACCAGGCTCGGCGGGCTGTTCCATTCCCCGTTCTGTTTGCCGCCGTGATGCTGAAACGCAATCCGTCCCCGCGCCGGCAGATCCGGTATCGTCGCCCCCGGCAACACCGTCTTGCCATTCAATACCACCTTCACCGTCTTGCCCCGCACCGTGATCTCGTAGCGGTTCCACTCGCCCACCGGATTGTCCGCCTGCGTCCGCGGCGTCACCGCCGCCCGCAGCTCCGGCGACGTCTTCGCGTCGGTCCGAATCCCATACATCTCGCCCGACCCGATCGGCCAGCACCAGATGTTCACCTGAAACCGGCCTTCGCCTCTCAGAAACACCCCTGAGTCCGAGTCCGGAAGCGCTAGCCGCATTTCCTTGCCGTGAATGTCCCGCGCATGCGTCCCGTCCGGCAGGATGTAGGGCACATTCGGATTCACATACGGCGTCGCCGTGATCCGCCAATCCACCTGCAACACGAAATCCCCATACTCCTTCTCGCTCCAAAGCGTCTTGTCCCCGGGCGCTTCGCTCTCCGCGTCGTAGTCGATGACGCCCCCCACCACTCTCCAATGCCCGCCATCACCTTCCGGTACCTTCCAACCCGTGAAATCTTTTCCGTTGAACAACGCCACAAACCCCGCTGGCGCCTGGTTGTCCGCCGCCACCACCGCAACCGCGCCTGCCAATCCGGCAACCATGCCCATGCCCATGCCCAGTGCCCATCCGCGTAATGTTTTCATAGTCGTTTCGCTTTCGTCCCAAGCTTTCACCCCGCAACCGCGCGGCGGAGTTTTGCCGATCCCGAATGACGCCGCCAATTTCCAGGTTTGGCAAGCCTCCATCTGGTTGCGGCTCTGGCCTGGCGCGCCTTGAATTCTCAAAGCGTCAGCAGGCCGCGGACGGCCATAAAACCGATAGCCGTCAGGCTGAGCCAGAGCGCCAGGTCATAAAACCGGCCGGGCCGCAATCGCGGATCCGTATGCCGGTAGCGGAACAGGATCGTCTGGTAGGCCACGACCACCAGGAAGAGGGCGTTGCAGACCCCCATGAAAGTCACCAACAACAGCGGACGCTGGATGGCGAGGTAAATCGCGCTGCAGATCAGCGGGAACAACCACGCCACCACACCGATCGCCCGCCGTCGCTGGCGTTCCCCGTGAATCCAGCCGCACAAACCAAAGAAATCGGCCCAGACCCGCGAAAATCCGGCGGCATTGGCGAACACGGTCGAGAAGAGCACCGCGAAGGCGCAGAGCATGAACACCGCCCGGGTGCGATCCCCCAGCACCACGCCGAACATGTTCGAGAGTTGCAGAGTGAACTCGTTGCCATCCTTCAGCTGCGATTCCGACCGCAGGACGGTCGCGCCCAGGACGAAGAAACCGCACGTGGCAAGGGTGTAGATCGCCATGGATGCCAGGGCGTCGATCTGCATGACCCGCGTCCAACCGGCCGCCCGCGCGTACCAGGCCTCCGATTGCTCCCGTGGACCTGTCCAGCGGGCGTAGCCTTTCTCGAGGCACCAGTAGGGATAGAGCAGGATCTCGCCGGCCGCCACGCCGGTGATGCCAAAGGCCGCCACCGCCAGGCCCAGCGTCTCCCGCGGCAGACTCAAGGAGAGCCCGGTTCCCAGGTCCGACCACGAGAAGGCATAGGGAGTCCACTGAATCGCCGCCACGCAGTAGAGGACGCCGCCGACAAACAGCAGGTTGAGGAAGGTCGACACAAGTTCCACCGGTCCGTAGCGGCCATGGGCGATCAGCAATCCGATCAGCAGCGTGATGAGCAACAGCGCCGCCGGCAGCGGCAACGCGGGCCAGCCAAACCGCGCCACCTGCGCCGCGCCCCCGATCACGCCTCCCTGTCCGGCCATGTTCAGCACCAGGTAAACCACCCCCACCCAGATCGTCCAGTGCACCCCTCGCACGCGCCCCGTTCCGCTCCGGTTCCAGCCCTGGAACGAGGTCAGACCATGGTGAATGCAGAACCGGCCATACTCGACCTGCACCGCCACCTTGACGGCGCAACCGAGCAGCACCACCCAAAGCAGGGCGAACCCGGCCTTGGCGCCGAGCGTGGTGGTGGCGATCAGTTCGCCGGATCCCACAATCGCCGCGGAGAGGATCAACCCCGGCCCCATGTAGCCCAAGGCACCCAGGAAACCTCTTGGCGGTTCGCGCACCTCGCTGGGGTGGGCGATGACTGGCTCCCCGGGGATCATGCCTCGGGAGAGTGGGAGCGAGGGGCGGGGTGGTCAAGCCTGGTCTTGTGAACGCACCGGTCCCTCGGGGTCGCGAGCCTCCGCCATTGACAGAACGGCAGCGGCTCATCATTCATAGCGCATGATCACACACCACGCCTGTGCGGCGGAATCCCGGCGGTGGCGGGGAGGGTTCACTTTGATCGAATTGCTGGTCGTGATTGCGATCATCGCGATTCTGGCGGGAATGCTCCTGCCGGCGTTGTCAAAAGCCAAGGAGAAGGCCAAGGCCATCAGTTGCGTGAACAACCTGCGGCAGATGGGCATCGCCGCCCAGCTCTACGCGGGCGATCACGACGGCCGGTTCGCTTTCACCTTCCAGGTCCGGGGCGCGAATGTCTTCCGCAAAGCCTGGTTCAATTTCCTCTATCCTTACCAACAGACCACCAACCTCCTCCTCTGCCCCGTGCGCACGCTCAAGTTCCAGGAGTTCCTGCAAAATTATCCGAGCGAAGACCCGGACAAGGCCGTCTCGAACTACGCCGCCAATTTCCGGCTCGGCGGCTGTGACTGGCCGGGCACTTGGGATTCCTCCCAGTGGCCGGCTTACAAGGACATCATGGTGCGCCAACCGGCCGCCACCGTTTACCTCACCGACGGCGGCACGCGCCCGGTCAACACCGAGGACCCGCTGAAATGCGTCACCGTCAAGTCGCCCGAGAAACCCGGGTGCTGGATCGTGCATGACCCCGCCGACGACGCCCCCTGTACGGGGTGTGTGACCTCCACCGGCGATCCCAATTGGGGCGGGCCACATCCGCGGCACAGCGGACGCAGCGCGATTCTCTTTGTCGATTCGCACGTCGAATCGTATCAGCCCTCGACGTGGTACTGGGCCGGCACTCCCTGGCTGAAGCCGGAACAGGGCGGGGGCAGCCCCTGATGGCGGGTGGCTCGCGCCTGGCCCGGTTGACACGGCGGTGGTGCCGCCATTGAATCAGCCACATGGACACACCGATAGCCCCCGCCGCCGGATTCGTGGCCACGCGTTGGAGTGTGGTCCTGGCCGCGGGCGGCACGACGTCACCCCAGGCTCAAGCTGCGCTGGCGACGCTCTGCCAGGCCTATTGGTACCCGCTCTACGCTTACGTCCGCCGACAGGGACATGCGCCGCACGACGCCGAAGACCTCACCCAGGAGTTCTTTCGCCGGTTGCTCCAAAAACACTACCTGGCTGGCATCAGGCCGGAGGGCGGCCGGTTCCGCTCCTTTCTGCTCACCGCCTTGAAACGATTCCTCGCCAACGAATGGGATCGCGCCCGGGCGCGGAAACGCGGCGGGGGCCATGCCATCGTCTCCCTGGATTGCGCCCAAGCCGAATCGCGCCTGGACCTGGAACCGGCATGCGACCTGACCGCCGAAAAAATCTACGAGCGGCAATGGGCGCAGGCGCTGCTCGGGCAGGTGCTCGCCGAGTTGCGCGCCGAGTACGCCGTGTCCGGGAAGACAGAGCTGTTCGATGCGATCAGCCGAAGCCTCAGCCAGCCGCGCGGGGCGGTGCCCTACACCTTGATTGCCGCGCAATTGAACACCACCGAGGCCGCCATCAAAATGGCCGTGCGCCGGCTCCGGGCGCGTTACCGCGAGATTCTTCGCGCCGAGATCGCCCAAACCGTCTCACGCCCGGAAGAGATCGAGGACGAGATTCGTTGTCTGTTCGCTACGTTCGGGAGTTAGCCGGGCCCGCGCAGTTTCTGGTTACCTTCGTGGCGGTTTGCTTAGCCATAAGGTAGGAACAACGAATGTGAAGCGAAGAGGAACCTGGCGATGAATACGACCCGAACCTGTCCACGATGCGGCACCCCACTGCCTGAGGATGCCCCTGAAGCGCAATGCCCCAAATGCCTGCTGGACGTCGGAATGGGCACCCAGCCCGATGCCGCTGAGGCCACCGAATCGGAGAGTTCAGGCACGCCGCCGCCATCGCCGGCCGACCTGGCCCCGCACTTTCCGCAGCTGGAGATTCTCGAGTTGTTGGGACAGGGGGGGATGGGGATCGTCTATAAAGCCCGCCAACCGCGGCTGGAGCGGTTCGTGGCGCTCAAGATCCTGCCGACCGACGCCTCGACGAGCGGCCTGTTCGCCGACCGGTTCAGCCGGGAAGCCCGCACGCTCGCGCGCCTGACGCATCCGAATATCGTTGGCATTTACGATTTTGGCGAAACCAACGGCATCTACTATCTCGTCATGGAATATGTCGACGGGGCGAACCTGCGCGAACTCGAGCGATCGGGCGAATTGGGCCCCCTGGAGGCGCTCAAGATCGTTCCGGCCATTTGCGACGCCCTGCAATATGCCCACGACCAGGGCGTGATCCACCGCGACATTAAACCGGAGAACGTCCTGATCGACCATCAGGGCCGGGTCAAGATCGCCGATTTCGGCCTGGCCAAAATCCTGGGTCGGCCGGCGCCCGAACTCGCCCTCACCCGGGTCCGGCAGGTCATGGGCACCCCCAACTACATGGCACCGGAACAGATCGAACACCCGCTCGAAGTGGATCATCGGGCCGACATCTATTCGCTGGGCGTGGTCATCTACGAAATGCTCACCGGCGAACTGCCGATCGGCCATTTCGAGCCACCCTCGCAACGGGTCCAGATCGACGCGCGGCTCGATCAGGTCGTGCTTCGCGCCCTCGCCAAAGAACGCGATCGGCGTTACCAGCACGTGAGCGAGGTCAAGTCCGACGTGGAAACCATCGCGGCCAGCCCTGCACCCGCCCCGCCCCCGCCGCCGGATCCCGCCACCGCCCGGTGGTTGCAGGCGCGTCAGGCGGTGAAAGGACCGGCCATGGGCCTGGTGGCGATCGGGATTCTCAACTGGGTGCTGGTCCCGCTGTATGCCATCATTGGCATCACCTTCCTCGCGCATCAGGAAAGTCAAATCTCCGCGGCGACGCTGATTTCGGCCCTGCTGGTGATGATGTTGTGCAGCAGTTTCATGATCTTTGCCGGGCTGAAGATGAAGGCGCTCGAAGCCTATCGCGTCGCGATGATCGGCAGCGTCCTGAGCATCCTTATTTCGCCGGGGAATGTGATCGGCCTGCCCCTCGGGATTTGGGCGTTGGTGACCCTGACTCGACGCGAGGTGAAGGAGGCCTTTGGGCTAACTTCAGACCCCGAACTGGCGGATCGACGCCGGTCGATCGCACAGCCCATTGCCCCGCCAGTCGATCGGAGCCGACGATGGTTCTTCGGCGCCGCCACGGTATTCGTGGTGGGTTGCGGAGGGCTCCTGCTGGTGGGCGTCCTCAGTATCGTATTGGCCATGGTTTTGCCAGCGTTTCACCGGGCCAAAGAGCACGTGCGACAGAAGGCGATCGCAGCCGCCATGGTGAATGCGGTGGTGGTCAAAGTGTTTGCCGTTGGGGACCCGACCCTAGCCCGGGACCTGGCGGTGGAAGACGGCGCATGGTATGCCGACTGTGCCCCATCCCGGACAATCCAACTGTTCGAGGAGACCGCTCCCGGAGTGGAACAAGGCGTCGTGATTTACCGCGCGCAGCTCAAGGCCGAGGATGTGCGCGGCCGCGCTTATCTTGAGATGTGGTGCCGGTTTCCCGGCAAGGGCGAATTCTTCTCCCGGGGCCTCGCTGACGCCGTCACCGGGACCACGGATTGGACCTGGCGGGAGACGCCATTCCTGTTGCCGGCGGGCGAACGGCCGGATCTCATCCGGCTCAACCTCGTGGTCGAAGGGGCGGGCAGGGTCGGAATCCGCGAGGTTCAACTGCTCCGGGCGCCGCTCAGCCACTAACCGGCGGAGCCGGGTTCGCCCCGAGCGCCCTTCATATCCCGGAACACGCGAGCATCGTCGAGAGTTGCGCCGCCACTTCATCCACCGCGGGGGGCAGGAACAGATCTGACCGCCGGCCGGGGACGGTGACAATGCGAGTCTCCCGGGCAAAGTCGCGCATGACCAGGCGGAGGTCTTTTCCAGGGTATTGCGCCTCCGCCGCCAGCAGCAGGTGGAGGGTGCCCGCATAGGGCTCCGGCTGGTAGGTCCGGCGGGCGCGCGCGTTCATGTTGTGCACGAACCGTCGATAGGCCGGCATCCAACGAGGGCTCCGTCCCAGGCCCAGTCCCCGAACGATCGACCAGCGCAAGATCCGCATCGAGTCGCGGATCGGTTCGATCACGCGCTCGGTTGGGCGGAGCCGTCGGCCGGCGCGCGCGGGATAATCGGAGTCGATCAGCGCGACCAGTCCGACCGGGCGTCCGGCCCGGGTCAATTGTTGGGCCATTTCGAAGGCAATGAGTCCGCCCATGCAGGTGCCCGCCAGCAAATGCGGTCCGGTCGAATCCACGCTCCGGAGTTCCTCGAGGTAACGTCGGGCCATCGCCGGTATGCTCCGCAACGGCCAACCCGCGCCGTTCAAGCCAATGGCCTGCAGCGCGTAGACCGGCCGGCCCGGCAGACGCCGCGCCAGTTGCCCGTACATCGTGATGTCGCCTTTGCCGCCGTGGACGAGGAACAGCGGGCGCCCGTGATCGGGGGCGCGCAGCGGCACCAGTGAACGGGGCGAGGGGCTGACCGCCCTGCCGGCGATCACCTCGGCCAACTGCGCGACGGTGCCATGTTCCATCAGGGTCTCCGGCGGCAGATGCAGGTTGAACTCGTCCTCGATCCGGACCAGCACCTGGACCGAGTCGAGCGACGTCCCGCCCAGATCGATGAAATGATCGTCGCGGCCGATCGCCGCCAATCCCAGGGCGGACTCCCAGATGGCGGCGAGGCGTTTCTCGATGCCGTCGCGGGGCATGGGCCGGTGTCGGGCCGGTTGGACCGCCGGAGGCGGGAGCCGGTTGAGTGCCTGACGATCCACTTTGCCGCCAGCCGTGAGCGGTAGCCGGGGCAACGGCACCATCTGCCCCGGAATCATCCCCGTAGGCAGGGTCTCCCGCAGTTTTTGACGGCAGTGCCGCGCCAGGTCGGTTGTCCCCTTGCGCGGCACCACGTAAGCCACCAGCCGGGGCTCGCCCGCGCGATCGGTCGGCGCGACGACCGCCGCGTCTTCGAGGTTATCGAGCGCGCGCAGGGCGGCTTCCACCAGCGCCAGGGAAATGCGTTGTCCCCGGATCTTCACCACCTGGTCGACGCGGCCGAGATGTTCCAGGTTTCCTTGCTCGTCGAATCGTCCGAGGTCGCCGGTCACGAACCCGCGGGTGCCGGGCTGGCTCGGATCGGCGCGAAAAGCTTGAGCCGATAGTTCCGGCTCGCCCCAGTATCCCCGGGCAACACCGGCGCCGCGCACCGCGATCCGTCCTTCTTTTCCCGCGTCCGCCGGCTGCCCCTGATCGTCGAGCAGCGATACTTCGACGCCCCGGACCGGCCGGCCCACCGGGATGCGCCCCGCACCGACCGCGGTCGAGTGATCGATCCAATGGGCGCAGATCAGGCCGGTTTCAGTCGAACTCAGAACGTGGACCAACCGACAGGGCGCCCGGCAATGCCGGCGATACGCCTCGAGATCGGCGGCCAACATCGGTTCGCCCCCCAATCGGACGATCCGGAGCTGTTCGAAACACCGGTCCGGGGGAAGCGCGCGGACCACCTGCCGGAACAAGGTGGGCACCGAATGATAAACCGTGATCTGCCGCGCGCGGAGCCAGTCCGCCAACCGTTCCGCCCCCTCTGATCGCACCGGGAATGGACAGAGGGTGGCGCCGTTCAACAGGGCCGCGAACAGGTGCGTGGCCGAAGCGGCCAGGCTCAGCGAGGTGAGCAACGACAAGCGATCGCCCGGGTGCAACCGGATCATGTCGCAATAAACGTCAGTCTGATGCAGCACGCCGGCGTGGCTCTGCCACACACCCTTCGGTACCCCCGTCGATCCCGAGGTGTACATGAGCCAGGCGCCCGACTCGGCCGAACCCAAGCGAAGCCGGCTGGCACCGGGCTCGCTGAACTCCGCCCCTTCCAGGATCCTCCCGGGCTCCGGGCAGATCCGCCGGCTGCGATTGGCATGAGCGCGGTCCGTCAGCAGCAAGCCCGGGCACGCCTCCCGCACGATCGTTTCCAGCCGGGAAACCGGATCTTCAGGATCCAGCACGAGGTACATCCGGCCCGCTTTGAGCACACCCAGGATGGCGGCGATCAATGGAGCGCCCTGGTCATAAAGCAAACCAACCGGTCCGGCGCCGAACTCCGGGCGGCCCAGAACTCGATTGGCCACGGCCTCCGAACGCTGGTCTAATTCCGCGTAGGACCATTCCTCGGTGGCCGTGCGGATGGCCAGGCGATCGCCGTGCCGCAACGCCACTTCCGCAAAGCGATCCGGGATCGAACCCGCACCGCCGGGCACGGGTGGTTCCGCCTTACTCAGGGTCGACGCCACCATAGATCGCCTGCAGCCGGGTGTAGAACAGCCGATCGGCCTCGCCATGCTCCGGCGGGCCGACCCCGGATGATTTCCAGCCGCCGAAGGGCAGGGTGACATCCACGCCGGCGGTGCCCTGGTCAAACTTGAGCACGCCCGCCCGCGCCTCGATCCGAAACCGCTCGCGCAGCTCGCGCGAGCCGCCAAACAGGGAGGCGATCAACCCCTGCCGCACCCCGTTGCAGAGCGCAAGGGCGTGGTCGAAATCCTCAGCGCGCTGGATGATCAGCCACGGCGCCATCGACTCCTCCTGGACCAGTGGATCCACGGGCCGGTCACAGCCAAGAATGGCAGGCTGCGCATAAGCGCCCTGTCGCACCCAGTCCCGCGCGGCCTGAGCTCCGTGCGTCCGCACGATCGCGTGCGCCCGCCCGGAGCTTTGAAATCCGGCCAACTCCCGCTCGAGGTCGTCGCGTTTCCCGGCGGTCAGCACCGGGCCGATGCGGGTGGCTTCCTCGAGCGGATCGCCCCAGACCAGGTCGCGCGCAGCCGATTCCAGGGCGGCCAAAAGCGGTTCGAATTGCGCCGCCGAAACGATCACGCGCCGGTTGGCGGTGCAACGTTGTCCGGCAAAAGCGAAAGCGCCCCAGGCCACTTGCCCGGCGGCCGCTTCGAGGTTCGCGCCGTCCCAAACGATGGCGGCATTGTTGCCGTTCAACTCGGCCTGGAACGGGATGCCCCGCCGGGCGCAGATCTCCTGAAGCGCATAACCGGCCGCACTCGAACCGGTGAGGGTTACGGCTGCGATGCCTTCCTGCTCCGCCAACTGCCTGGCCGTGTCATGATCGCCGGTGACAAGTTCCACCGTGGCGGGCGGCAGCCCTGCCGCCGCCAGCAGTCGCATGAGCACCCGCGCGATCCCGGTGCCTGCCGGCGCCGGTTTCCACACCACCGTGTTGCCGTAGACCAAAGCCGGCGCCAGCTTGCCAAGCGGTATCGCCACCGGATTGTTCCAGGCCGGGATCATTGCCACCACGCCCAGCGGCGCGTCACAGATTCGTCCCGCGGGCTCGCGCCGGTCCACCGCCCGCGCCAGCACGTCGCGGATGTTCACCGCCGCCCGCCGCACTTCCTCCCTGCCTTCAGTCAGTGGTTTGCCGATCTCGCTGGCCATCTGGCGGGCCAGATCCTCGAGCACGTTCTCGAGACGGATGGCGACGTCTTCGAGCAACCCGCATCGCGCCGCTCGCGAGGTGTAACGCCAGGCGATCGACGCATCCCGGGACTTCGCGACCGCCGACTCGATCTCAGCTTCGCCCGCCTGCGGCACTTCAAAGGCGACGCGTTCGAGGTCGCGGGGGCAGCGATGGATCAGCCGGTCTGGGGCGGATCGGGTCGCGTGCGCCAGGAGTCGCGAGACCGATTCAAAAGCCACGCAGCGTTCCCTCAGCCAACGGCGCGTGGCCGCGGCATGCACCGGATCGTTGCTGCCGGTGGCATCCTCGGCAATGCGGACCGCGATGTTACGTTCGAGACACTCGACGGCCGTGGTCCTGACGCAGGCATGCAGATGAACTCCCGCCAGCCAGACGCTCCGGCAGTTCCATTCGCCGAGCAGTTGCTCCAACGCACCACCCGAAAACGGGTTGAACCCGGTCTTGTGTATCAGCCGTTCTCCCTCCATCGGCAGCAGCGAATCCGGAGGCCGATGCCCGGGCGTACCCGCCACGCACCGCCAGAGCCCGCGCGCCCGCCAATGGGGCAGCCGACGGTCATCTTCCCGCCGCACCGTGGTCCAGATATGCACGATCGGCATACCCCGGCGCCGGCATCCCTCCAGCAGCGCCCCCGCCCGCGCAATCACCCCACCGGCGCATGGTTCCAGCCTGGGATCCGACAGGAAATCGTGCTGGAGATCGACCAATAGAAGCGCGGTCGTCATGGGCTTGGTTCCAGGATCTGATCGACCACGCGCTGCGTCATCGCCCGGGTCCCCACAACCCGGCATCCGGGCGCGGCGACGTCCGCCGTCCGCCACCCCGCCTTCCAGGCGCGGCGCAGGGCCTGCTGGATCAGCTCCGAGGCTCGATCCAGTCCGAAGCTCTCGCGCAGCAGCATGGCCAGCGACAGGATCTGGCCGGCAGGATTGGCGGTGTCCGTTCCCGCCAGATCGTGCGCGCACCCGTGATTGGTCTGATACACCCCGCTGCCGTTCCCGCTGTAATTGCCGGAAAACGTCACCCCGCGGGATGTCACCAACACCCCGGCGATATCGGCGAGTATGTCCCCAATCATATTCGGAGCCACCAGCACGTCGAACTGCGCCGGACGCCGGACCAGTTCGTAAGCCGCCAGGTCGGCATTCATCGCCACCGCCCGCACGCCGAAAGGTTCCGCTGCCGCCAACCCGATCTCCCGCCAAAAGGCGCTCATCTCCGTCACCCCCCCATCCTTGACGATCAGATGCAACCGACCCCGCCGTGCTGCCGCCGCCCGCGCCGCCACCTCGACCAAACGCCGCACCTGCGCCTCCGTGTAACTGAAACAGTGCTCGGCCGTCCATCCTTCGGCCGTCTCGCGTCGATGCCCCGAACCCTGGTAAATCCCGCCCACGTTGTCCCGCACAATCAACAAGTCCAGTCCCTCGAAATGCTCCGGCCGGAGACAGCCCGCATCCGCAATCTCCGGCCATGGCCGGACCGGCACAAACTTGCAGAACAAATCGAACCGGCGGCGCAGGTCATACACATAGCGACCTCCGCCGGGACCGCTCAGCACCGCCCCGCCCACCGCAAATACGCCGGCACAAAAACTCACTGCCGCTTCCGGCAGCGCCCGACCTGAACTCGCCTCCGACGCCTCGGCAATCGCACCTCCCGGTCGGATCTCGAAACGCATCCCGGTCACCTGCTCGACGGCGCCGAGCACCCGCAAACTGGCGGCGATCACCTCCGGTCCAATGCCCGTTCCCTCGAACACCCCGATGATGGGCCGTTCGATTCCGGCCACCTCGGGTTGCCCGGTGTTTTCCCCGAGCAGAAAGGATATTAACCGTGCGGGAGTTCGCGCTGGCGGTTCGGGCGTCTTCAGGTTCATCCTCGTTCGAGTGGCGTTGGATTCAGGCGGTTTCACGCCTCGCCCCTGAGCCCGCGAGCCGGAACGTGCCTTATCCACGCCATTAAATCGGCCGGCAGAGTAGTGGCCGACCCAACGCCGGGCAATGAGAAAGCGGCACGCCCCGCCGGAGCCGTCGCCAGTAGACTTGACGCCAACACGTTGCGGAGACTCCAAACCAGCAGTTGCACGCGGGGTAGGAGTGCTGCTACATTGCGCCTGAACGTTATCTAATAACCAACCAGTCATCTAAGGATTATCATGAGACTTAGCCTCGCCTGCAGCGCCGTCCTCGCCCTCTTTCTCAATGCCTGTTCCATGGGAGCGGCCGACGGTCCGGAGAAACTTGTCGGCAAGGAAGCGCCCGACTTCAAACTGGCCTTGTTGGCCGGCGGCGAAGTCGAGCTCTCCAAGTTGGAGGGCAAGAACGTGGTGTTGCTCGATTTCTGGGCGACGTGGTGCGGTCCGTGCCGGCAGGTTATGCCCGCGCTCCTCGAGGTCTCGAACGAGTACAAGGCCAAAGGGGTGCGTTACCTGGCCGTGAACCTGCGCGAAGACAACGAGAAGATCAGTGCGTATTTGAAGTCCGCCAACCTGGACATCGAGGTGCCGTTGGACAAGAACGGGGAGATCGCCAAGCTCTACCAGGTGCGCGGCATCCCGACCATGGCGATTGTGGACAAGAAGGGCATCATTCGCGATGTGCATGTGGGCGCCTCGCCGAACATCAAGGCTGAACTCAAGAAGACTCTCGACAAGATCCTGGCCGAGTAAGCCTGACCCACTGGACTATCTTCAGGATCAGACCGACGGGCTGCGCCGAATTCGGGTTCGGCCAGCCCGTCTCTTGCTTGGCGGGGCGAGTGAAGGAGGCGCGGAACGGGATTGCCTCGGTGGGGTAACCTGCGGTTATGCTGGCGCCCGGCCGAAGCAGGCCGGTCACCGAGATGAAACAGTTCTATTTCCCCTGGGCGCTGTTGCTGGTGGTGCTGACCAGCGGCTGCGAGCGTCGCGAGCCCACTGTCACTGAGAGTCCTCGTCTGGAGGTATCGAACCGGCGCTACACCATTGCGACCGTGGTCAAGCTCGACGGCATCGCCTGGTTCAACCGCATGCGGGCGGGTGTCCAGCGGTTCGCCGGCGAGACGGGCCACGATTGTTTTCTCCAGGGCCCGCCCCGGGCCGACGCCGCGTTGCAGGTCCGGTTGATCGAGGACCTGATCGCCCAGGGCGTCGACGCCCTCTGTGTCGTTCCCTTTTCGGTTGAAGCTCTCGAGCCGGTCCTCCAAAAGGCGCGGCGCCAGGGAATCATCGTGGTGTCGCATGAGGCGTCGAACCAGGTGAACAGCGACGCGATCCTGGAGGCCTTTGACAACCACGAATACGGCGCCCATTTGATGGATCATCTGGCGCGGTTCATGGGCGGGGAGGGTGAATTCGCGGTGTTCGTCGGCAGCCTGGCCTCCAAGTCGCACAACGAATGGGTGGACGGCGCTTTGGCCCGACAGCGCCAGCAATACCCCAATTTGAAGCTGGTGCGGGATCGGCTCGAAGAAAACGACGACCAGAACACCGCCTACGAAAAGACCAAGGAACTCCTCAAGACCTATCCCAATCTGAAGGGTATCCAGGGGAGCGCCTCGACCACCGCCGCCGGCGCCGGCCTGGCGGTCGAAGAACGCAACCTGCAAAACCGGGTCGCCGTCGTCGGCACCGGCTTGGTTTCACAAAGCCGGCAGTATCTCGAGAACGGCAGTGTCAAGCTGATCAGTTTCTGGGATCCGGCCGACGCCGGATATGCCATGAACCGCCTGGCGGAGATGCTCCTCGAGGGCAAGGCGCTCGCTGAAAACCTGGATCTGGGTGTCGAGGGTTACCGTCAGCTCCGTCGGGATGTCGTCAAGACCAACCTGTTCTTCGGGTCCGCCTGGGTCGATGTCACACGGGAGAACATGGACCAGTACAATTTCTAGGAGCGGAGGGCTTCAACCACGCTTCGCACGGCCTGTTCGTCGGTGACTTTCCAGTTGAACTCGGGCGGGCGCAGGGTGCCGCCCATGAAACAACGGGTGTTACGGAACCGCATGCCACTTTCGACGGTGCTGCGCGCGCTGAGATGGACCTCGTTGACGCCGGTGGCCTCGACGATCCGCCGGATGTTGCGCGGGGTGAGGCCGCCGCCGGGCAGGATGATGATCCGGCCAGCCGCCAGCCGCTGCAATTCCGCCAGCAACTCCTGCCCCTCGAGGCAGGTCGCCTCCTGCCCCGAAGTCAGGACGCGATCGACGCCCAGTTGCACCAGGTCTTCAAGGGCCCGGCGCGGATCCCGGCACATGTCGAAGGCGCGATGGAAGGTGACGTTCAAGGGGCGGGCGAGGTCGATCAAGGCCTGCGTCCGCGCGACATCGACGTCGCCAGCCTCCGTCAGGCATCCGATGACCACGCCATCGGCGCCCAGGGATTTCGCGGTGCGGATGTCCTCCGCCATGACTTCGAACTCGGTGGGGGTGTAAAGAAAATCGCCGCCGCGCGGTCGAATGATGACTTGAAGCCCGATCCGGAGGCGGGCGCGGGCGAGTTTGATGGAGCCGGCGCTGGGGGTGGTGCCGCCCTCGAGCAGGTTGTCGCAGAGTTCCACGCGGTCGGCGCCGCCGCGTTCCGCGGCGATCGCGCCTTCCACAGAGTCAACACAGATTTCGATGCGCATAAGGGAATCAGTTCGTGCCCGGACACTGGCCGGTTACGCCGTGGGCAAGGATGCTCGGGGATCGGGCAAAGGCGAGTCGAAAAGAGCGATCCTTGACTTGGCCATACCCCGTCCGCATCTTTTATCCGTTTTCGCAAGCGGCGCAGCCATTTGACTGTTGGTATTTATACACGGCGAGAAATCCGATCGCGCGGCGCATGCCCACGAAACCCGCGCCCCGTGAAAGACCCATGCCGAACCACCAGAGGCCGTTGGTGAGCTCCATGACGGAGCGCATTCGATTCGATCCGGCGGGACCGCGGCGGGTGACCTTTCTGCTCGGCCCGGCGGGCAGCGGCAAGACGCATCGTTGCCTGAGTGAGATCCGTGAGGAATTGCTCAAAGACGGTGCCGGACCGTCCCTGTTATTTCTGGCGCCCAAGCAGGCGACCTTTCAACTCGAGCGTCAGTTGCTGTCGAATCCCGGCCTGGCCGGTTACACCCGGCTCGAGATCCTGTCGTTCGAACGGCTGGCCCGGTATCTCCTCGACGAACTGCGCGCCGGCGCCGAACGGATCCTGGACGAGGAGGGTCGGCGGATGGTGCTGCGGGCACTGTTGGCCGATCGACACGCGGAGCTGCGGTTGTTTCGGGCTACGGCGCGATTGCCAGGGTTCGCGCGGCAGTTGAGTGAGATCCTGCGCGAACTCCAGGAACAAAAACTCACGCCCGAGCGGCTGGCAACGCTGGCGGACCGCTGTGATGACGAGGCGCTCGCCGCCAAGCTCCATGATTTTGGCCTCTTGCTGCGGCATTACCAGGCGTGGCTCGAAGCCAGGTCCCTCCAGGATCCCTCCCAGCTCGTGAGCCTGGCCGTGGCCGCGCTCCGCGCCGCCCGGCGTGAGGCCGCGCCGGTGGCGAACCTGGCGATGGGCGGACTCTGGCTGGACGGCTTTGCCGAGTTGACACCGCAGGAGTTGGAGTTGTTGACCGAAGTGATCGCGCTTTCGCGACGGGCGACGCTGGCGTTTTGTCTGCCCGGTTTGCCCGAGGACGAACCGCGGTGGTTGTCGGCCTGGTCGGGCGTGGCCCGCACCGTTCGATCCGTGTGGAACCAACTGTCGGGGATCAGCGCGGAAACGCCCGACGTGGTGGTGCTGCCGGCGTCGGATCAACCGACCCGATTCGGGCGAAACGCGCCGCTCCGGCGCCTTGCCGAGGGCTGGGCCGGCGACAGCCTCCCCGCCGAGCCCGGTTCCGCGCCGGACGGAGTCCGCTGTGTGGTCTGTCCGGATCCGGTGGGGGAGGCGATCTTCGCGGCGCGGGAGATCCGGCGTTACGTCCGGGAGGAACCCGGCCGGCGTTACCGGGAAGTGGCGGTCTTGCTGCGATCGTTCGAAGGTTATCATGACGTGATCAGCCGGGTGTTCGGCCGGTATGAAATCCCGTTCTTTCTCGACCGGCGCGAGCCGGTGGCGCATCACCCGCTGGCCGAGTTGATCCGCTACGCGTTGCGCACCGTGGCGTTCCGGTGGCAACACGACGACTGGTTTGGCACGCTCAAGACCGGCCTCGTCCCCGTGAGCGAAGTCGCGTTGGACGAACTCGAAAACGAGGCGCTCGCCCATGGTTGGTCGGGTGAAACCTGGCATCAGCCACTGCGGCTGCCGGATGATCCAATGCTCGAACGCCGCCTCGAAAGGACTCGACAGCAGGTCCTGCCCGCCTTCGAGCTGTTCGCGCGCCGGCTTGAGGGCGACGGGTCGGGGCCGGATGGCGTGGCCCTGGCCGCCGCGCTCTCCGGGCTTTGGGCCGACTTGCGGGTGGCGGATCGCCTCGAACGATGGGAAACCGCGGGCGTCGGTGAGACGGCGCCGGCGCGCAAGTATGCGGCGGTGCATCGGACGGTCTGGGAACAGATGCAGGCCTGGCTGCAGAATCTCGAGCTGGCTTTTGCGGGTCGGAAACTCGAGTTCAGCGGCTGGCTGCCGATTGTGGAAAGCGGCTTGAGCGGCTTGACCGTCGGGGTCATCCCACCGGCCCTGGACCAGGTGTTGGTCGGCACGATCGATCGCTCCCGTAATCCGGACCTGCGGATGGCGGTCGTGATGGGTTTGAACGAAGGAGTCTTTCCCGCCGTGCCGACGGTGGCCGGGCTGCTCACCGGACCCGACCGCGATCAACTCGAGCGGCACGGCGTGACGCTGCGCGCCAACCTGCGCTCGCAGTTGAGCCGGGAACGGTACCTGGGTTACATCGCGCTGACGCGGGCCGACTCCCGGCTGATCCTGACCTGCGCGGAACGGGACGGCGCCGGCCGCGCGCTGAACCCGTCGCCTTTTCTGAACCGGGTGCGGCAGTTGTTGCCTGGTTTGGCGGTGGAACCGGGGGTGGCCGAAGCAGACTGGCTCGCGAGCGAGCACGTGTGCGAGTTGGTGGGCCCGGCGATCCGGCTGCGGGGCGGTCCGGACTGGGCGTGGTTGGGACCGTTGGTGGCCGGTCATCCGTCGTTCAGCCGGCTCGAGCGGCTCCTTGAACCGGTGGCCGATCCCACGTTGAGCCCGGCCCTCGCGGATGCCTTGTACGGGCCGGTGCTGCGGACTTCCGTGAGCGCCCTCGAAAAGTTCGCGGCCTGTCCCTTCCAGTTTTTTGTGGACTCGGGACTCCGTGCGGCCGAGCGCCGGCGGTTTGAGGTCGACGCGCGGGAGCAGGGGAGTTTTCAGCACGAGATCCTCGCCCGGTTCCACGAGGAGCTGCGCGCCGCCGGACTGCGCTGGCGCGATATCGCGCCCCCCGAAGCGCGACAACGAATCGGCCGGATCGCGGCCGAAGTCACACGCGGTTTTCGCGAGGGCCTGTTCGCCACGAGCTCCGAACGCGAGGCCGAAGCCCGGCGGCTGACGAGATTGCTCCAGGATTTCATCGAGATCGCCGTCGGTTGGATGGGCGACTGCGCCTTCGATCCCGTGCGGGTTGAGCTTGGTTTCGGTCGGTCTGACGACCCCTTGCCGGCGTGGGAGCTCGAGCTCGATTCGGGACATCGGCTGGCTTTCCGCGGCAAGATTGACCGGGTCGACCTGGCGGCGGGCGAGCATTCCGACGAAGCGCTCTGCATGGTGGTGGACTACAAGTCGAGCGCCCGGGCGGTGGATGCCTTGTTCCTGGAACACGGCATTCAAATCCAGTTGCCGGCATACCTCGTCCGGCTGCGGGACTTGCCGGATGCCCGGCCGATCTTCGGGGTCCGGCGACTGCGTCCGGCGGGGATATTCTATGTGAACCTGCGAGGGAACTATGAGAATGGGCGCAACCGCCGCGAAGTGCTGGCCCAGGCCGCCGAGGCCCGGCGTCAGGCGTACCGGCACACGGGCCGGTTCAACGCCGCGTGGCTTCGTCGATTCGACACCCGTCCGGAGGCTTTGGCCGGGGAACAGTTCAACTATCGGCTGACGACCCGGGGCGCGATTCACGGGAGCTGCCGCGAGCCCATGGACAGCGACCAGTTTCAACTACTGTTGGATGGCGTGGCCGACCGTATTCGGTCGATGGGAAACCGGATCTTCACCGGTGACATCCGGGTGGACCCCTACCGGCGCGGATCCGACACTCCCTGCGACCGCTGCGACGCGCGGGGGATTTGTCGCATCGATCCGTGGACTCATGCCTACCGGATCCTGCGCCAGAGCGCGAGCGCGGGGGAGGGCAAATGACCACGCTGACTGCGGAACAACAGCTCGCTGTCGAAGCGGATGGCGATGTGCTCGTGGTCGCCGGGGCCGGCACCGGCAAGACGCGCACGCTGGTCGAACGGTGTCTCACCCGGATCGGTCATCCGGCGCAGCCGGTAGCCCTCGAACGAATGCTGGTGGTGACCTTCACGGAAGCAGCCGCCGCCGAACTGCGGAAACGGATACGCGCCCGGCTCGAGGAGTGGCTCGGCGAGCGGCCGGCCGATCCCTGGTTGACCGAGCAGTTGGCGCTGATCGAAAGCACGCGGATCTCGACCTTGCACGGCTTCTGCCTGCGGTTGATCCGCGACCATTTCCATCGACTCGAGATTGATCCGGAAGTGACGGTCCTCTCCGAGGAACAGGCGGCGTTGGTGGCGCGGGAGTCACTCGACCATCTGTTGCGCCAGCAATACCGGGGCGAGATCGACAGCGCCGAGGCGCTCCAGCAATTGGTGCTCGATCATGGCCGGGGCTGGGATGAACCGGTGCGCCAGATGATCCTGCGGCTGCATCGCTACACCCGCACCTTGCGCGATCCATCGGCTTGGTTCGAACGCGAACAGGCACGCCTCCGCCATGATCATCCCGGGCATTGGCCCGAGTGGTTGGCCTCGGGCTTCGCCGAATGGCGGCTCGAATGGCTCGAGGCCCTGGCCGAAATCGACAGCCCGCCGGCCACCGCGTGTCGCGCCCTGCTCGAGCAACGGTCGGATCCCCTCGATCGTGACGCCCTCGCCGCCGTCTTGTCCGCCATTCTCGAGGCCGATCGCCCTGAGGCGTGGCCCAAAGGCCAAAAAACCCGGTTGCGCCCGCCCCTGGCACCGCTCTTTGCCGAGGCCGCTTTTCTGGAGTCGCTGGCCGTGCCCGGCGAGGGGACGGATCCCTTGACCCAGGACTGGGGCTGGGTGCGCGAGCCCATGAGGGTCTTGCTCGATCTGGCGCGGCGTTTTGGTGAGGATTTCAGCGCCGCCAAACGCGCGCTCGGTACCCTCGATTTTTCCGATCTCGAGCAATTCGCGCTCGAATTGCTCTGGGATCGGGGAAACGCGCGGCCCACGCCCGTGGCCGAACAACTCCGGCGCCAGTTCGACCTGGTATTTGTGGATGAGTACCAGGACATCAACGAGGCCCAGGACACCATTCTCCGCGCTGTCAGCCGCGAGGGGACGGCGGCCAATCGGTTCCTGGTCGGCGATGTGAAGCAGAGCATCTACCGGTTTCGCCTCGCGGACCCCCGCATTTTCCAGGAATACACGGTCGCCTGGAACCAGGGCCGCGATCGACAGCGCGTCCTGCATCTGGCCGACAATTTCCGCAGCCACGAGCGGATCCTGGACTTCGTCAACCGGTTGTTTGGCGCGCTGATGCAGCCGGGCGTGGGCGGCGTGGCCTACGACCCGCCGCAGCATCTGCGCTTCGGCGCCCCGGAACTGCGAACGGCACTGCGCGCGCATCCCGACGACGTGCCTCGAGTCGAACTCCACCTGTTGCCCACGGACGACTCCGCCGCGGCGGATCCGGATCGGACACCCGAAGAACTCGATGCCCGGCCCCAGGCGGAGCGGGAAGCCGAGGCGATCGGCCGGAGGCTCCAGCGACTGCGGGCCGAAGGCTTCCAGGTGTGGGATCCGGCCGAAGGACGAACCCGGGCCGTGCGTTGGCTGGATATGGCGATCCTGATGCGCTCGCCCGGGGGGAAGGCGGAAGCCTATGCCAAGGTCTTCGAGCGGTTGCGGATTCCGTTGCAGTTGGTGCGAGGCGGCTTTTTCGAGAGCCCCGAGATTACCGATCTGCTCTGCCTGCTGCGGGTGCTGGACAATCCCTTGCAGGATTTGCCGTTGTTGACCGTGCTGCGGGCGCCGTGGGTGGCGCTCACGCCGAATGAGCTCGCCGGCGTGCGGTTGTCGTCACGCACCGCCTACTACTGGACCGCGTTGCGCCGGTTTCACCGCCTGCATCGACCCGGCCAGGCATTCCCCAACACGGCGGACGGGACGTCACCCGGCGGCGCGTCCGCGGCCTGGCTCAAGGTGGATCGCTTCCTGACCGATATCCGGACCTGGCAACGGCGGAGCCGGCAGGTGTCGTTGTCCGCCTGTCTGGAGGCCATGCTTGACGAGACCGGATATGAACCCTGGCTGTCGGCCCAACCGCGCGGCGCGCAGCGCCAGGCCAATGTCCAGCGGCTCCTGGCGCTCACGCGGCAGTTCGACGAATTCCAGCGGCAGGGCCTGTATCGGTTTCTCCGTTTTGTTGAAGCCCAACAGGCGGCCGGATTGGATGCCGAGCCGGCGTCGCCGACCGGTATCGACGCGGTGCGACTCTCGAGTATTCACCAGAGCAAAGGGCTCGAGTTCCCCGTGGTGGTGGTGGCGGATCTGGGCAAGACCTTCAACTTCCAGGATCTGCGGGAACCGATCATCCTCGATGAACGGTTCGGGTTATGTCCCCAAGTCCGGCCGCCGAACCTGGGTGGCCGGTATCCCAGCCTGCCTTATTGGCTGGCGCAACGCCGCCAGAAACGCGAGACGCTCGGGGAAGAACTGCGCCTGCTTTATGTGGCCTTGACGCGTGCCTGCGATCTGCTCCTGCTGGGCGGTTCGCTCACCGCCAAACGCCTCGAGGAACGTTGGAACCAGTCCACCGGAACCAGGCCCTCGCTGCGCCGCTTGCTTTCCGCCCAGTGCGGCCTCGACTGGCTCGCCGCCGTGCTTCCCGGAATGACCGGGTCCACCAACTGGACCGCAAGCGGTGAGGCGCCGGGATTCGCCTGGCAGGTGCATTCGCCGGGAACCGAGCCCCCCCGCGACGTCGAGGCATCCGAGGTTCAGCCCGGGATCAACCCGGTCAACCGCCCGCCCGCCGCTCAGGATTTGCAGGAACTCGAGCGCCGGATTGCATGGCGATATCCCTTCCGGGCGGCAACCGTCGAACCGGCCAAAACCAGCGTATCCGCACTGCGCCGCCGCGCGGCCGAGGAGCGCGATGAGGTGGCGGTCGTCTGGCGGCCGCGCCGGACCGGGCGGACACTTTCCGGCATCGACGTGGGCGTGGCGCATCATCTTCTGCTCGAAAGACTGGCTTTGACCGGCGCCAGCGACCCGGCCGCCCTGCGCTCCGAGGCCCGGCGGCTGGCGGCCGAAGGTTTGCTTTCCACCGCGCAGACGGAGGCGCTCGATCTCGAAGCCATCGCCGCCTTCTGGCAGTCCGCGGTGGGAACGGCGATTCTCGGGCAGAAGGCCGGTGCGGTGCATCGGGAATTGCCCTTCACCGCGCGCTTCGCGCTGGAGGAACTTGCGGCGCTGGACCTGCTCGACCCTTGCGAGATCAGCGACGGTAGTGAACCCGCGGCCGAGTGGGTGGTGGTGCAGGGTGTGGTGGATCTGGCGGTGATCTGTGAGCGGGAGATCTGGGTGCTGGACTTCAAGACCGACCGGGCCGGTGATCCGGACGAATTGATCGCCCACTACGGCCCCCAGCTCCAACTCTATGCGCTGGCCCTCGAACGCATCCATGCCCGGCCGGTTTCCCGCGTTTGGATCCATTCGTTTGCGACCCGCCAGACGGTGGCTCTGGCGCGGCCCGGGTAAGCCCTGACCTCACGAGCTCGCCGTGTCACGCCCCAATGAGAAACGCAGTCTCAATTCCTGCTCCTGCTCTTGATCATGCTCTTGCTCTTGCTCTTGCTCTGCCACGGGGATCAAGAGCAAGAGCATGATCAAGAGCAAGAGGGTGGGAACTGAATCTGACCCGCGGCATTGCCGAACCCGGGTCAGTGTGTTACAGGCCTTGGGCAGATGTTCAGCTTGTTGCGATGGAACCGGCTCGATCGGGTTCCGCGGTGGGGTTTCCTGGTCCTGCTCGTCGGAATGACCGGGCCGTGGGTGCGGGCGGCCGAGCCCACCCCGGATGAATCGGATGCCCGCGACGGGAGCGCGATCGCGGGGCCGGCTTTCGAGAGCCGTGAGCAAGCCATCGAACAGCTCGAGCGGCTGGGCCAGCAGGTCCGCGAATCCGCATCGGGCTTGATCGAGTTGATCGCATCGCCCGCCGCGCCGCTGGAACTGCGCCGCCGCGCGGTGCTGGCCATGGCCGCCATCGGCCCCGAGAACCAGGAACAGGCGCAAGTCCTGTTCGATCTGCTCGCCGACCCGCCAACCGACGTCGAACTCCGCCGCACCATCCTGATGGCTTTCGGCGAGAAAGTTCTGTTCGCGCCGCTGCTCGTCCCGGCGCTGCTAAAAGTGGTCGAGGCGGCCGACGATGAACCGTTGCTTCGTCGTCAGGCCCTCTTCGCCCTCGGCCGGTTCGCCAACGCCGAGTCGGTTGCGCCCGCTTTGGGCCGGGTGATCGCCAACCCGGCGGAAAACGCCGAGTTCCGGCTCGCCGTGCTCGGTCATTTGCGGCGGTCCGACAGCCTTCCCGGGGCGGTGTTCGAGATCCTGGCCGAGTTGATCGGGAATCGCCAGCAACCGGCCCGCCTCAGGACGGCGGCGATCGAAACCCTTCGCGGCATCGGACCCGGCGCGCGGTCGACAGCCCCGGCGTTGGTGGAAGTGCTTTCCGAAGCCGGCACAGAGTTGCCCGTGAGGCTCGCCGCCGCGCTGGCCCTCCGGCAGACAGGCTGGCCGGACGAGGCTTCGACCGCCCTGGTCGAGTTGCTTTTTGATTCCGAGACTCCCGCCGAATTGCGCGTGGCCATCGCCGAAATGACGGCCAACCTCGATCGGCTGCCCGCGGGTCTGGCAACCCAATGGCTGCCGGCGCTCGAGGATGCGGCCGCGCCGCTGCCGGTCCGGCGCCTCGCCGCCCGGATGCTGGCCAAAGCCGACCTGAGCCTGCCCGACGGCGTCGAGTTGGGCGGCAGACTGTTGCGCGATCCCGGCGAGGATTTCCTCATCCGCAGGGACGCCGCCGAATTCCTGCGTCGGCTGGGTGTCCGCGCCGAGCCGGCGAGGGCCACGCTCGAGACCATCCTCCTCAGTTCCGAAGCCCCCGCCGAGCTGCGCGAGCTCGCCTCCACCGCATTGGCGCAGGTGGCGCAAGCGTGGCTCGAGCGGCCCGATCGATTGGATCGCGCCACGCTCAACCAACGACTGGCATCGCTCGATCACGCCGTCGACGTGATGGAACAAGCGGCGCTGAACATCCCGCCGCATCCGCAAAACCTCGAAACGGTTCGCCGCCTGCGCGACGTGCTGCGCGCCGAGAAAGCCTCGCGCTGGTCCGGCAGAATCGGCGACTGGGCGGAGGCCCATCCCGCGGGCGCGCGCTGGGCCGCCGCGCTGTTGGTGCTGGGGGCTGGATGCGGGTTGCTGACCGCGACCTGGTGGGCGCTGACCTGGATCGCCCCTTTGCGGCTGGGCCGGCTCGAGGAATGGATGCGGCGTACCGAGCTCGCGCTTCCGCGTTGGTTGGGCGGACGTGCCGTTGGTCTGCGCCAGCTTTCGCTGTTGTCTCGCTGGGGCGATCACGAACGCGTCCTCGAAGCCTGGACGCTCTCTCTGCGGAAACAGGCCGCCACCGCACTCGAGCGACACCAGCATCCGACTGACGCGGGCATCTTTGTGGATCTGCCAGCCAAGGTCGAGGGGCAGTTCCACGAAACCCTGCCTTCCGAGGCGATCCTCGACCGCCTGGCCCGGCCCGGCGCCGGCGTGATCATTTCGGGCGGCGCCGCCACAGGCAAAACGACCGTTGCGCTGCGCCTGGCCATCCAGGCGTGCTCTGACCCGCGAACCCGTCGTGGTCCGCGGACGCGGTTTTTGCCGGTCTGGATCGATCCCCGGGAACTCGGCTCACGCGCCGATCTCATCGAGGCGATCCGCGGCCAACTCGATCCGGCCCCCGCTGGCGCGGAGGTTCCGTCGCCGGCGTTGATTCGCGTGCTGCTCGAGCGGGGCAGAATCGTCCTGATCCTCGATGGCGTCTCCGAATGGGCTGCCGCCGATCAAGACCGGGTGTTCCAGGTGCTGGCTCAACTTGGCCAAACTCCGGTCCTCATGACCGCGCGTCAGGCCGGTTACCTCGCCGAACGCCGGCCAATCCACGTCGAACTCTCGCGGTTGGACGGGCCGGTCGTGGCCGCATTCGTCAGCGGTTGCTTCAAGCAGTCAGGCCGGGAACCCGGCTCCAGCGACGCCGACGTGCTCGAGGCATGCCGGTACTGGGGCGATCTGACCGGTGACCGGGCAATGCCCGTCGAGGCGGTTCGCCTGTTCGCCGAATTCCTCCAGGTGGAACCGCCCGAATCAACAGGGCCCAACCGGCCCGAGAACTTGATCGACCTCGTCCGCGCCTCCATCCGGCACCGCAATCACCGCGTTCAGGCGGATCCCTGGCCGGACGAGGTGGTCCTGCGGTTGGCCGGGCAGTTGGCCTGGGCTTGCACTCAGCACGGCGGCCGGGTTCGACCCGAGCAACTGCCCGAGTCCCTGACCCCGCAGGCCCTCTCCCACCTCGAGCAGGGACTCGCCCTGATCCGCACCCACCGGCAAACCGGCGAAATCGGTTTCCTCCGTCAGACCGTGGCCGATCATCTGGCGGCGGGTCACCTCATCGACACGTGGGGCAAGGACGATGAAGCCTGGAAGCGTATGAACGGCCTATCCCCCGACGTTTCGGCAGCCGCGGATGAGCCGCTCACCCAACTTGGCGAGGCGATCTGGGACGCCTGTTATCGCCTGTCCGATCCCTTCGCCCCAGTGCCCATCCCGGATTGGCTCCACGCAGCCCTGGAACAACGACTGACGGCACCGGGTCAGGGGCCGTTCCACCTGAACCCGCGTGTCAGGCAACTCACCCGACTCGTGCTCGCCCCGGAGAATCCCGAACGGACCAGGGCCATCGACGCGCTCGCGGCCCTGGGGCCCCGCGTGGAGCCGGTCATGCCTGCCTTGCTGAGCGCTTTCCGTAACGCGAACGAAGACCTCGAGGTGCGATACGCCGTGTTGGCCCTGCTTTCTCGGCTCGAACGGCACGCGGCGCCGGCAACGGCGGAACTGCGGTCAGCCATCCTGAACCGGAAGGAACATCTCTTTCTCCGGATCAGGGCCATCGATGTCCTGCTCCGGGCCGGGCCCGACGATCCCGCCACCCTGCAAATCCTGGCCGACCGCGCTCAAGACCCGGCCGAGGCAGGCGTGCTCCGGACCAAGGCGGCGGAAGCGGCGGCAACGTCCAATCGTCCGGCCGGCGAAATCGGATCGCAGGCCAAAGTGCCCGATGCTTCAGAATCGCCCCAATGAACTTTATCCACTCAATCGAAATTCGAGTTTCCTTCGAGTTTCGAGATTCGGATTTCGGATTTCGGATTTCGGATTTGGTTTGAGGCCGCGACTCGCTAGAGTATGCCTGGATGAACCGAAAGTGCATTTATGTCGCAAGCCATCATGGATCCCGCCGAGGTCCGGCGATTCGCCCACGATCTCAACCGCTTTAACCAGGACGTTCAGGATCGTCTGACCCTCCTCCAGGCCCGGTTCACCGCACTGGCGGATACCTGGCAGGACCAGGAGCACGCCCGGTTCGCCGACGAATTCCGCAGCACCATGAAGGCCCTCGGACGGTTCATGGAAATCTCAAATCAACATGTCCCCTTCCTCCTCCGCAAAGCCCAGCGAATCGAAGAATACCTCTCCCAACGCTAACCGATGCCCGCCCAGGCCAAAGTCTCTTCCATCGCCGCCCTGGACACCTTCCGGTCCAGCTTGATCGTCTATCTCGAACGCGCCCGCCATATCCTCGACGACCAGCAAAGCGAAATCCTCCACACCCGGACCTGGCTCGAACACGACCGTCAATCCCACTGGAAAAAGCAAATCCGACTCCGCGGTCATGAACTGGCACAGGCCGAACAGGAACTCCTGACCGCGCGCCTCTCCGATCAAAACGAGGCGGTCCGCGACCGGCGGCGGGTGGTGGATCGCGCCCGCGCCCGTTTGACCGAAGCCGAGCAGGCCCTGCAACGGACCCAACGCTGGCTCCGGCAGTACGACCACCAGCTTGATCCCCACTTGAGAACCACCAACCCCTTGCGCCGGCTCCTCGACCACGACCTGGTCAAGGCCATCGCACTCCTCTCTCAAACCACCGAAACGCTGGCCGATTACGCCGCCCTGGCGCCGAACCGAAACCCAACCCCAACCGCCGACGCCGACCCCGCCACCGAGCCGGCCGCACCCAACGCGCCCGAAACCGCTTCCGGGCCGGCCGAAGGAGGCGCGCCATGAGTGGAAACGCCGCCCGGCTCGCCGCGCTCACCCGGGATCTGTTCGAGCGCTGGCGCCAAACTCGATCCGACTGGCGCGATACCCGCGCCCTCCAATTCGAGAAGGATCACCTCGAACCGCTGGAAGACGCCGTGAAATCGGCCGTGCGCGGAACCACCGAACTGGAGGCGCTCCTCCAACAGATCAGGAGGGATTGTGAATAGGCTGCTGGCTCCGGACCAAACCCTGGAACTGCTCGACCGGTTGCGGCGCGGCCTCGAGGTTTACTCCGCCGGAACCCGCGAACTCGAACAGGAATGCGAACGCGATCTCGCCCGGCTGGACCGACATCACCGGCATGCCCGGCAGCAATTCGATGAGCAGCACTCCGCCGCCCAATCCGAGGCGCGGACTGCCTTCGCAACCGCCAGCCAGACCCTCGACTCTCGCCTGGGACAACGCCGGGACCGGATCACCCGCGCCCGCACCTCGGTTCAAAACCGGCGTCTCAAGACCATCGCCGATCAGGAATCCCGCCGGGTCTTCCAGATCCAAAGGGAATTGCTCGAGGCCGGCCGGGAACGCGATGCCAAAATCCAGCAGGCCGAGGCCCATCACGCCGCCTTCGTCGAACAGTGGCAGCTCGAGGGCGAACAATGGCTCGCCATCGAGCAAACCGCTCAGGCTGCCTTCCGCGGTTACCCCCGGTTCCGCCGGCAACTCCGGAATGCCCCGACGCATCCAGAACTCCCCGAACTCCCGCCGGACGCCGATCAACAGCTCCAATCCGCCCAGACGCTCAGCCGCCAGGCCGAAGCTGCCCTGGTCCGCTTCCAGCATCTGCTGCTGCCCAAAATCTTCAGTCTCGCGCCCCTCTGGCTGATCCTGCTCCTGCTGGCGGTGGTTCATGCGGCCGCGGTGCCCCTGCTCAAGACCCTCGAGGGCCCGCCGCTCAGCTGGCCACAGGCCGGCCTGGCCGGCGCCGCCTGCTTCCTCGTGACTCTCGCCCTGTACTTCTGGGGCCGACATCGCGCGACCCCCGCTGCCGACGCGGTGATTCGCTTGCTCCATCAGGCCCAAGCGGTTCATGCCGCCGCCGAGATCACCGCGGGCGCCTGCCGCGAACACGCCCAGACCCACGCCCGGCAGGAATGCGAGCGCAAGACCGCCGCACTCGAACAGGATTGGAATGCCACCATCCAGAACGCCGCGAACGACACGGCCCGCGTCAGGGAAACCACCGACGCCAGGTCCAACCGCGCCGCGGGCTTGCTCGATAAACAGCGGACGCGGCTCCTCGCCCGGCTCGAATCCGAACACCAGTCCCGGCTCGGTCAGCTTGGTGCTGGGGCCGACGCCCAACTGGCATCGCTCGATCAGGAGCACGCCGCCAAATGTCAGGCCGTGATCGACCACCGGCGTGCCCGTCAGCAGCAGTTGGACGCCGGTCTCCAGGCCGTCGCCGAACCCGTCTACGCCGCGCTTGAATCCGCCCGCCAATCCGCCCACGACCTCTTTCCCGCCTGGACCGAATGCGACTGGCGGACCTGGGAGCCCCCGGCGGAGTTCCTCAGTGGTGCGCCTTTGGGCTGGCTCGAAATCGACGTTGCCCGGCTGGCCGGTGGTCCCGCCCCGGAACTGCTGTCCAAACTGCCGGGGCCCTCCCAGCTCCAGGTCCCGCTTCTACTGCTGTTCCCCCAGCAGGGGTCGGTCTGGTTCGAGACCCGCGAGCTGGGCCGCGAATCCGCCGTGGCGGCGTTGAACAACCTCGTGCTGCGCCTGCTGGCGGGCTCGCCCCCGGGCCGGATTGCCTTCACGATCCTGGATCCCGTCAGCCTGGGACAGAACTTCGCCGGGCTGATGCATCTGGCCGACCATGCCGATCGCCTCATCAATCGTCGAATCTGGACCCAGCCCGAACAGATCGAACAACAACTCGCGGATCTAAACGAACACATCGAAAAGGTCACCCAGCTCTACCTCCGCAACGAATACCCCACCATCGCCGAGTACAATCAACAGGCCGGCCGCGTCGCCGAGCCTTACCAGTTCCTCGTCATCGCCGATTTCCCCTCCGGCTTCAGCGATCTCGCGGCCCGCCGACTCTTCAGCATCGTCTCCAGCGGCCCCCGCTGCGGTGTGTTTACCCTCGTGCACTGGGATCGACGCAAATCCGCGCCTCCGGAATTTCTCGGCGATGACCTGCGCCGGGCAGGCGTCTGGCTCGAAGCCCGCGGAAACGAGTTCGGGCTGAGCCGGACCGCGCTGCCCGGCGTCACCGTCAAACTGGACGATTCTCCCGATGCCGCGCTGACCACGGCGCTCCTCCAGAATATCGGCCGGCGCAGCATCGACGCTTACCGGGTCGAACTTCCCTTCGCGCAGATCGCCCCGGCCCCGGATGCCCTCTGGACCCTCGACACCGTCAGCGAAGTCCGGGTGCCGATCGGCATCACCGGCGCCACCAAACTCCTCCACCTCGCCCTCGGCAAAGGCACCCGCCAACACGCGCTCGTCGCTGGCAAGACTGGCTCCGGCAAGTCCACCCTCTTCCACGTCCTCATCACCAACCTCGCCCTCTGGGCCGGCCCGGACCAGGTCGAGTTCTACCTGGTCGATTTCAAAAAGGGCGTCGAGTTCAAATGCTACGCCACCCACCGGCTGCCCCATGCCCGCGTGGTGGCCATCGAAAGCGATCGCGAGTTCGCCCTGAGTGTCCTCCAACGGCTCGACGACGAATTGCGCCGGCGCGGCGACCTGTTCCGCCAACGGGGGGTGCAGGATCTGCCCGGCTACCACCGCGAGCGCGGCACCGAGCGGTTGCCGCGCACCCTGCTCATCATCGATGAGTTCCAGGAGTTCTTCACCGAGGACGATCGCGTGGCCCAAAATGCCGCCCTCCTCCTCGATCGCCTGGTCCGCCAGGGCCGCGCCTTCGGCATCCACGTCCTGCTCGGATCCCAAACCCTCGGCGGCGCCTATACCCTCGCCCGCACCACCCTCGGCCAAATGACCATCCGTATCGCCCTCCAATGCAGCCAGGCCGACGCCCTGTTGATCATGGACGACGACAACGCCGCCCCCCGCTTGCTCTCGCGTCCCGGCGAGGCCATCTACAACGACGCCGCCGGCGCGCTCGAAGGCAATCACCCCTTCCAGGTCGCCTGGCTCGCCGATGACGAACGCGACGAGCAACTGCGCATCATCCGCCAGCACGCCGACCGGCTCGCGCCCGACCGCCCCGCGCCCGTCGTGTTCGAGGGCAACGCCCCCGCCAGCGTCCGCGATAACCCGGCGCTCGCCGCGTTGCTCGCCGCACCGGCATCCCGCACCCTCTCCCCTCCCCGGATCTGGTTGGGCGCGCCCAACTCGATCAAGGGCCCCACCGAAGCCCAACTGCGCCGGCAGAGCGGCCACCACCT
>JAHDYP010000078.1 GCA_023383055.1 Verrucomicrobiota bacterium
GCCGGCCGGCGGGATGTTCATAAACGGCCCGGTGTGGGGGGCGGAATGGGTGTGATCGCCGGCTCGGAACTCATCCGGTAGAATCGCGAACCCGCCCCAGGTGGAGTGGAATCGACGCAGCGGAGCGCGTCTCCTGCGGCGCCCGTGCACTCAAGAGTCCTCCAGGTTTGCCACAGGTCCAGGTCAGCGGAAGTCTCGACCGAATACAGGTCGAAGAAAGACTGGTAACGGGAGTGAACCCCGCCCTCGAGGATCAACTCCAGGCACCGATCCGGCAGGAGCTGCATCCGCGAGAACGCATGCGCCTGCATGCCGGTCATGTCGAGTATGGTAACGGTCAGGGTTTGAGTAGGGCCAGGCACGGCGCCGCCGGACAATTGGCCGAGTTGGATCTGGAACGTTCGATCCGCCGACGCCGCGAGATCGTTGAGAATTGGCACGGTGACGCTTCGGCTCATCTCGCCCGTGCCGAAGCTCAAGGTTCCGGCCGTCTCAACGTAGTGCACTCCAGCCTGAGCCGTGCCCGCGGTCGTCGCATAGTCTACCGTGAACGGACCCAGTCCACCGTCATTGCCGCGAATCACCTTCACTTCGACCGCCCCGTCCGTCTCGTGGACCCATTCGCGTTTGAACTCGAACTGCACGCCGGGGTCATTGTCGACGAGAGTAATGGTGGCCGTCTTCGCGGCGCCCAGCATCCCCGCCGGTGCGTTGGTCAAGTAAAGCTGGAGGGTCTCATTCGACTCCTTCAGCCCATCGTTGAAGATGGGAACGGTCAGCAACTTCAGGTTCTCCCCCGCCTCAAACGCGAGCGTCCCGCTCATCGCGGCGTAATCTTCCCCGGCGAGCGCCGTCCCATTGGCGGTCGCGTACTCCAACGTGAGTGCCTCGCCCTCTCCTCCGCGCACCAGGCCGATCAGGACGGAACCCTCATCCTCACGCGCCCGGTAGGCACTAAACTCCAGTTGGACTGGCGTTTCGTTATCCTGGATGCTGACCGTGGCGACTCGCATCATGCCTAGAACGGCATCCCCAGTTACATTCGTGAGCGCCACCTGGAAACGCTCGAGAGCCTCGTACAGGCCGTCGTTGAGAATCGGAACCATGATCGCACGATTCGTTTCTCCGGCAGCAAACGTCAACGTGCCGCTCGTGGCAGTAAAATCCTGCCCCCCGCTGGCAGTGGCCTCGACGGTGAAATACTCGACGGAAACAATTGTATCGAAATCGTTCAAGCGCACCACCGGCAGCTCCGCTTGTCCGGCCGCTTCGTTCACAGTGTAAGTTCGGGCTGGGAACTGGATGGTGCTGCCGGCAAATAGCGATTGGGACAGCAACATCATGCTGATCAATAAGAGGTATCGATATATTGTGTTCATGGGTAGCTCGATGGTTAAGGCTCTTGGGGAACAGGGTCTGAAGTTGCGCAGAATCCGATTGGTTGAAAGCCACCGCCAAGAATCCGCTGGTCGAAGATTGCAGGTATCAGTCGGGTGAACGCCCAACCCTCACCCTCGCCACGCCAGACCAGAGCCTGACGGTTCATTTTTCCTTTCACCGATTTCAGGGTCACCACCGAATGCCGGAAGCTGGCCCTTCACCGAATTCTTAGGAAACCGGCACACCGAATAACAAGAAATCTGGAATAATCTTCGGGTCGATACCCGCAACCAAACCCCGGCCATAAAAGGCCGTCAATTCTCCGCCAGAATGGAAACTGGCAAATCACTCGTCCCCCAATTCAGGGATTTCCTCACGCGGGTCGTCGGCCGAAGCGAAGCGAGTCGGCGGCTCGTGGAGGCAGTCATTGGCATGGAAAAGCGCATTTCCAGCCTGGGATGGCTACACACCACCCCTTTGCTCTGTACTAACGGGAAAAACAGTCGGACGTTACAGGATTCCTTCAACAATCTTTGTAATCGAGTCGCAGCAGACCAAGCTACGGTCACGCTCGGGAACTCGGACGGCGAGATCGGCTCGCTCACGATTTCCGATCCGCCCACACAGGCTGAAGTGCAGGTGCTCCGCGACAAGTGCGACGAGTTGGCCGATGACGTCCGGGCGCTGTCGGCGCTCGTTCAGCCATCCTTCGCCAACTCCCCATCAAGGCCTTGAAATCGGGGGTTTCGCTCCTGATCAAGGGGTCTGCCCAGCCACTCTCTGCGCAATCTCCTCGCCTTTGGAACCGCCCTTTCGCATGATGGCAGCGAAGACATCGCCACCTATCACACGCGTAAGCACCAGTCGGAAATCGGCGACGTTGCTCATGAAGTCGGTTACGTCGCGCCCCCAGCCCCAGCTCCTATGCTCAACTGAATACTCGAGCACATCGCGAAGCAACTCTGACCACGCAACCATTCGTATTCGTCGGTCGCGGGCCTCTCGGCCTCCGTGTCCAATCCAGGCAATGCCGCTGCGCTGGTCAAAGTACCTTCCAATTAGAAGAAAGATTGCCCTCCAGGACCACCAGCCGCAGCGGGTCGTCCGAGTCTTTGAACTTCTCGTCCAGCGGTGGCTGCGAATCGTTCATCCGCTGGCGATGCGGCCCGATGTCGAGGCCGCGTGTCTGCATTTGCGAAATTTCGTTCTGCCCCGGCGACACGATCAGCGCCATGTCGGTCGTCTGGAGCACGGCCAACTCCCGTTCGAGCTTCGCTTCCTGTTCCGGGTCGAGTTCCGCCGCCTCGATGAGATTGTAGATGTCCTCGTTCACCCGCATTGTGTTTGCGCAGCCTTTCCCGCAGATCCTCCGTCAGCCCCACGTAGTGATGGGTCTGCCCAATGTCCGATACGAGCAGATACACGTCATGAAATCCCATGGGCTTGCCCGGGCGTAGTTCGGAGCGGATGACCTCCCAAATGGATCGCCGGCCCGGCTTCGCCCAAGGGCTGCGCCGGGGCAGTCTTCGTTCGGAGGGGAGCGCAGAACGAAAACTGGTGGAGGCGGCGGGAATCGAACCCGCGTCCCTGACACAGTAACCAGCCGCGACTACATGCTTAGTCAGATGCAAGTTGTCGGTCGACGGGTAACGATCTGACGCGATCCCGGCAACCCAGACCGCAGGATAAGATCTCAGCCGGACCCGCGCGGTCGCCGGATCCAGCCCAGCCTGCTGTAGCGTTCATCCACCGTAGCAGGCGTCCGTTGGTGAACGTCGCAGCACTTAGGCCGCGAGAGCCAGTTCTTCGTTGGCAGTTATTGTTTTGACCCGATGATTTACGAGGCCAACGCATCGTCCTCGGCATGCCGCCTCTGGCGCCCATCTCAGGTCGAAACCAGGACGCCCCCAGTCAGCGAATGCATTGAACGTCTCACACGCCCCAGGTCAGGTCAAGGGAGCATCACGGTTGCGACGGATGAAAGTGCTCGAGAATAAGTGCGATGGGCTCGCCCCTCCAGGATTCGACAAGAAAAAGGGGCCGGCAGATGCCGACCCCTTTCTGAATTCGTGGGTGAGACGTTTGGACTTTAGTAGTCCATGTCGCCCATGCCGCCACCGTGCGGCGGACCGCCGGCCGGCTTCTTTTCCTTCTCCGGGATCTCGGTGATCAAGCACTCGGTCGTGAGCAGCAGACCCGCGATGGACGCGGCATTCTGAAGCGCGGTGCGGGTGACCTTCTTCGGATCCACCACGCCCGCCTTGACGAGATCTTCGTAGGCGCCCGTGCTGACGTTGTATCCTTCGTTGCCCTTCCGGCGCTTGACTTCTTCAACCACGATCGAACCTTCGATCCCGGCGTTGTCCGCCAGCGCCCGGGTCGGGAATTCAACGGCGCGTTTGACGATATCCACACCGATGCGCTCGTCGTCGTTGCCGGGTTTGACGGCGTCGATCGCGTTGACGCAGCGCAGCAGCGCCACGCCGCCGCCGGCCACGATGCCTTCCTCCACTGCCGCGCGGGTGGCATGCAAGGCGTCCTCGACGCGCGCCTTTTTCTCCTTCATCTCGGTTTCCGTGGCTGCGCCGACGTTGATGACGGCCACGCCGCCGGCGAGCTTGGCCAGGCGTTCCTGGAGCTTCTCGCGATCGTAATCGGAGGTGGTCTCCTCGATCTGCCGGCGGATCTGGTTGACCCGGCCCTGGATCTCAGAGGATTTCCCGTAGCCTTCGACGATCGTGGTGTTTTCCTTGTCGACCACAATGGTCTTGGCGCGGCCGAGATCATCCAGCGTGAGATTCTCGAGCTTGATGCCCAGATCCTCGGTGATGCACTTGCCGCCCGTGAGGATGGCAATGTCTTCGAGCATGGCCTTGCGGCGGTCGCCGAAGCCAGGGGCCTTGACCGCGCAGCAGTTCAGGGTTCCTCGCAGCTTGTTGACCACCAGTGTGGCCAGGGCTTCGCCTTCCACTTCCTCGGAGACGATCAGCAGGGGTTTGCCGATCTTCGCCGTCTTCTCGAGGATCGGCAGCAGGTCTTTGAGGCTCGAGATCTTCTTCTCGTAGATCAGGACGTAAGCCTCTTCGAGCTTGGCCTCCATGTTCTCGGCGTTGGTCACGAAGTAGGGGGAGAGATAACCCTTGTCGAACTGCATGCCTTCAACCACGTCCAGCGTGGTTTCGATCGACTTCGCTTCCTCGACGGTGATGGTGCCATCCTTGCCCACCTTGTCCATGGCATCGGCGATGATCTCGCCGATGGTGGTGTCCCAGTTGGCCGAGACTGTGGCGACCTGTTTGATCTCTTCCTTGTCCTTAACTTTCTTGGCGATTTTGTCCAAGTGTTCGACGGCGGCTTCGACCGCCTTGCTAATGCCGCGCTGGATGCCGATGGGATTGCCACCCGCGGTCACGTACTTCAGGCCTTCGCGGAAGATGGCCTCGGCCAGGACCGTCGCGGTCGTGGTGCCGTCACCGGCCGCGTCGCTGGTCTTGCTTGCGACTTCGCGGACCATCTGCGCGCCCATGTTTTCAAACGGATCTTCGAGTTCGATTTCCTTTGCCACCGTCACACCGTCCTTGGTGACCGTGGGAGAACCGAATTTCTTGTCGAGCACGACGTTGCGGCCCTTGGGTCCGAGCGTCGCCGCCACGGCCCGTGCCAGTTTGTTGACGCCCCGAAGGAGCGTCTGTCTTGCTGCCTCGTCAAAAATAAGTTGTTTCGCTGCCATACGATTTTCGTGGATTTGCTGTGGTGATTAGACAATGACGCCCAGGAGGTCGTCGGAACTCATGAGTTTATACTCTTTGCCATCCAGTTTCACTTCGGTGCCGCCATACTTGCTGACCAGCACGCGGTCGCCGACCTTCACCTCGAAGGGAACCTTCTTCCCACTGTCGTCAGTCTTGCCCGTTCCGAGGGCGCGCACAACGCCCTCAGTCGGTTTTTCCTTGGCAGTATCGGGAATGATGATGCCACCTTTTTTCACTTCCTTCTCTTCGACTGGCTCCACCAGGACCCGGTCGCCGAGCGGTTTCAGATTGATTGCCATACGGTTGGTTTTCTGTTCGGTTCGTTTGATTTACTATTCAATCAAATCCCGCCGCACTCGCCGCGGGAAAATCTTGGCGTTCACGCGACCCGCTTGCTGACCGGGCCCTACGCCGTCAAAACTGCTACTTCTTGTCGTCCACCACCTCGGCATCGATGATGGGACCTTCGTTCGGCTTGGGCGCCTCCGGTTCGGTCGGCGCCTCGGCGCCACTGGATGCCGCCTTGCCGGCTCGGGCTTTCTCCGCCGCGGCCTTGTAGAGCTCGGCCGAAACCGTCTGCCAGGCTTCGTTAAGCTTCTCCGTGGCCGTCTTGATCGCCGGCCCATCGCTGCCTTTGAGGGCCTCTTTCACCCCAAGGATCGCGCTTTCGATCTGGCCTTTCTCGTGGCCGCCAATTTTGTCCGCGTTGTCCTTCAGCATCTTCTCGGAGCGATAGACCGCGTTATCCGCTTCGTTGCGGGCTTCGACGGACTCCCGGCTCAGCCGGTCCTCTTCCGCATGCAATTCGGCTTCCTTCCGCATCTGCTCGATCTCGTCCTTGGACAACCCGCTCGAGGCGGTTATGGTGATTTTCTGCTCTTTGCCCGTTCCCAGGTCTTTGGCGCTGACGTGCAATATGCCGTTTGCATCGATGTCGAATGTCACCTCGATCTGGGGCATTCCGCGCGGCGCCGGCGGGATGTCGCTAAGATGGAATTTCCCAATGGTTTTGTTGTCTCGGGACATGGGCCGCTCGCCCTGCAACACATGAATCTCCACCGCCGGTTGGTTGTCCGCCGCCGTTGAGAAAATCTCGGACTTCCGAGTCGGGATGGTGGTGTTGCGCTCAATCAACCGAGTAAACACGCCGCCCAACGTTTCGATGCCCAGCGAGAGCGGCGTCACGTCAAGCAGCAGGACATCCTTGACCTCGCCTTTAAGCACCCCGCCCTGTATCCCTGCGCCCACGGCCACAACCTCGTCCGGGTTTACCCCTTGATGCGGCGCTTTGTTGACCAGGGCGCGCGCTGTCTCCACGACCCGCGGCATGCGGGTCATACCCCCCACCAGGACCAGCTCGTCAATCTGCTCCGTGGCCAAGCCGGCATCCTTCAGGCAGTGCTTCACCGGCACCACGGTGCGTTCGAAAAGCGCATCGGTCAGCTGCTCCATCTTGGCCCGAGTCAGCTTCATGCTGATGTGCTTCGGCCCGCTCGCGTCCGCCGTGATGAAAGGGAGGTTGATCTCATAGACCTGGGCGCTCGACAGCGCGATCTTGGCCTTCTCCGCTTCCTCCTTGATGCGTTGCAGGGCGTCTGCCTGCTTCCTCAGATCCATCCCGTGTTCGCGCCGAAACTCATCCAGGATCCAATCCATGATACGTGAATCCCAGTCGTCACCGCCCAAGTGCGTATCCCCGTTGGTGGCCTTCACTTCGAAAACCCCTTCGCCAATTTCGAGCACGGAAATGTCGAACGTCCCGCCTCCAAGATCATAGACGGCGATCTTCTCGTCCTTTTTCTTGTCGAGGCCATAGGCCAACGAGGCCGCCGTGGGTTCGTTAATGATGCGGAGGACTTCAAGCCCGGCAATCCGGCCCGCGTCCTTGGTGGCCTGACGCTGCGAATCGTTGAAATACGCGGGCACCGTGACCACCGCCTGAGTGATTTTCTCACCCAGCCGCATTTCGGCGTCGGCCTTGAGTTTGGCCAGGATCATTGCGGAAATCTCGGGCGGGCTGAATTGTTTCCGCTGTCCGTCAGCTTCCACTTCGACGGCCACGTCTCCGTTGGCGGCACGCACGACTTTGTAGGGTACTCGCTTGGCCTCCTCACTCACCTCATCGTACTTGCGGCCCATGAAACGCTTGATCGAATAAACGGTGTTCGATGGGTTTGTGACTGCTTGCCGCTTCGCCGCTTCTCCCACCAGACGCTCGCCTGACTTAGAGAACGCAACCACCGATGGAGTGGTACGCTTGCCCTCGGAGTTTTCCAAAACCACCGGCTCACCGCCTTCCATGACGGACATGCATGAGTTTGTGGTTCCCAAGTCGATGCCTAAAACTTTGGCCATATAAAACCTATTAACGAAATATGCTGCTAACCGTTCAGCAACGGAGATGCCACCCGGCCAGTATTTACGCAACACTTTCCAGTACAAATTATTACAGCAATACCAATCAAATTGGCGACCTCCCATGAACGATCAAAATAGCGCTATTATGTCACATCTACACCCCGGGATGGGATTATATGACACACCACCGAGCCCAGTCCGCCTGGCTGCTGCCGTCTGTCGCTGCCCTCGATTAAGGGTTGGCATGGCCCAACATTTGCGGCATCTTGCCGTCGCGTCGCTTGCGTGGTTCAATCGGTAAACGTTTTAATATGACTTCATCCAATATGCCGACTTACGAGGATCCATCCTCGGGTTCCGACTCCCTGGATTTTCGCAAGGTCGTCTCCATGCTGCTCGCCCGTGCGTGGATCATTGTGGTATGCCTGATTCTGAGTGGCGGGGTGACCTTTCTGTATTTGTACCGGGCGGTTCCGCGCTATACCGCCACCGCGGTGCTCGTCTATCAAATCGATCAACTCCGCCCCATGGACATGTCGGGCCTCCTGCCTGAAAACACGCCCGCGCAATTGTTGGAGAGCCGGCTTCGGCCAATCAGTCGCGAATTGCAGAGCCCGCGCTTTCTCCAGAAGGTGGCCGAGATCAAGAAACTGGCGGAAGACCCGCGGTTTCTCCCTCCCACGCCGGACAGATTGCCGACCGTGGAAGATGCGGCGTTGAGACTGGGCAAGTTGCTCACCGTGGAAGTGCCCAGGAATGACAACGTCATTTTTGTGACGGTGGAACATCCGGATCCCAATGTGGCCGCGGACCTGGCCAATTCGGTGGCGCGGCAGTTTATTCTTCAAAAGGACGCGGACCGAGGCGAGGCGCTCGATCAAGCGCGGCTCAAACTTCAGGACGTCATGACCTCCCTGCGAACCGATTGGGAGGCGATGGAGCGGGAAATGGAGCCTTTGCGCGAAACCGCCGACGATCTGTCGCGCGCCCTCGTCTTCCAGACCGAAATGATCAATCAACTGGCTCAGGAACGAATGCAGCTGAATTCCAGAATGCTCGCACTGGAGAGCAGTTCGAAGCAGATTGACGAGAGTCAGGGCGATCTGACTCGATTGCTCGGGATCGTCACCATCGCGACCGACAACGACGTGCGCGTCTACCGTCAGGCGATTGTTGAACGGGAACTGGCGTTGACGAGGCTCAAGCAGCAGTACAAAGAGAAGCATCCCCTCTACATCCAGGGTGAGAACGATCTGAAGGCTGCCCAGATCAACCTGGCCAAGTCGGTGAATGACGCTGTGCTGAGCGTGAGGAGCGCGCTCGAAACCATGCGTAAGCAGGAGGCCGATATTCAGGCCAAGTTCGAAGCCAATCGCAGGGCGTGGGACGCCAACTTCAAGCAGATGCAGGCCAGTACCAATGCCATGAATTCTGGTGAGGTGGAACTGCAACGCACCATCCTCGACCGCGTCATGCAGCGCGTCAAGGAGGCCACCATCAGCGCTGACTTGTTCAACAACCCTTTGAAAGTTGAGGAGGAAGCCATCGTCCCCTTCAGCCCCTCCAAGCCCAACAAGATCAAAGTCGCCGCGCTGGGTGTATTTGCCGGCATCGCTTGCGGAGTCGGACTCGCCCTGGCCCTCGGCTTTGTCGACACCTCGCTCAAATCACTCGAGGAAACCGAGCAGTTCCTGAATTTCCCGGTCCTCAGCGCCGTGCCTCGCCTTCCTGAGCTCGAAGCGGAGACCAGTCAAATCATCATGAATGATGAGGCCAATTTTGCCGGTGCCGAGGCTTTCCGTTCTTTGCGCACTTCCATTTCGGTGCTCCATAAGGGCAAAACTTTCAAGACCATCCTCTTCACCAGTGCCCTGCCGGAGGAAGGCAAGACCTTCTGCGCCCTCAATTACGCCGTCGCGCTGGCTCAGCAGGGACAACGCACCCTCCTGATCGAATGCGATCTGAGGCGCCCCATGGTCGCGCCGGCGTTGTCTGGCGTCCGGGAAGATTACCCTGGCGTAACCGACTATCTCCGGCTCTCGCCGTCGCTCCCGGCAGCGCCTGTCGGCAACGTGCCGGATTCCGGGGACGGAGGACTCAGCTTCGCCGAACTCCGCCGCAAGCACGCCGAGGGATCCTCCGGCGCCTCTGCCCCAGCCACCGCAGCGACCGAGGTTCGCGCCGAAGTCGCGAATCGTCCCACTTTGGATGAGTTTGTTCAAAAGACCACCATTGAGAACTTGACGTTCCTGTCTGCCGGAGCTCCGGCGATGGACGCAGCCGAATTGCTCGCCCAGTCCAATGCCGTCGTCTCGCTGATCACTGAAGCCCAGCGGAAGTTTGACCGGATCGTCATCGATTCAGCCCCGTTGCTCGGCGTCAGCGAGTCCCTGCTTCTGGCCACTCAGGTACAAGCAGTGTGTCTGGTCATCCGGGCGCATCGCACCGCCCGCAATACCGTCCAGCGCGCCCTGGAAATGCTGCAACGCGCGGATGCCCCGGTTCTGGGGATCATCCTGAACGGGCTCGTAGCAACCAGGTCGGACTACTACAGCGATTACTACCACTACGAGGATTACCGGGCCAAAGCCAGGAACAGCTGACGCGTCAGTTCCAACAATGACCGTGGCGCCGGTCTCCACCCCGAACCGCTCGACGATCCTGGCGGCATAGGCGATCTCCCGCGACGGGTGCAAGGTCGATGCCCGCCGCTGCACCACCACCCGAGACAGCCAGGTCAGCCCCACCGCAAGCACGGCCGTCACCGCAATCGCCGCCAGCGCAAAACCGATCAGAGTGCGCTCTCCCTCGCGCCCGTTCACCAACTGCTGGCGCCGCTGCCAGCGCCGCTTGAGTTTGTCGCTCATCGCGCTCATCGTTTTGCTCCTCATCGTGCTGCCTCACCCATGACCACCCGTGTTGGTCGTGGACGCCCTTGGTCCGCCTGCCTGGAAAGCGGTGCTTGGACAGCCTATGTCCAACCCGCCCGGGTAAGATCCACCGCATGATGAACCACGAATACCGCAATCCGTCTCGCCCAACCCGACCCATCCTGCCCTTCCACACCTTGCGTTCCGGGTTCGGCTGCGCTCGTCCACTTATCCATCCCTGCCGGATCCGCCGCCGCAACCATGCTACCTGGTCATCGATCTCGCCTGTCACCGCGGCGGAATGCGAACCGCTCTGGCAAACGGTACTAGGCTGCCTCGCCTTCGCCGCCCTCTACGGCCTGGTCCTCGTCGCCCGGTAATCCGCCGCCCTTTGCCGCCCCTCGCGCACGACTTCGACTTCGAGCCGCCGGCTGATTCGCTCGAGTGCGGTGTCCGCCTTTGGCTCACCGGCTTCGACCGCAAGCACCAGCCACTTCACGGCCTCCGCCCGGTCCGGCGCGCTGCCCCGTCCCAGAAACAGCATCAGGCCGGCGTTCAACTGCGCCTTGGCATGCCCCTGTGCCGCCGCCCGCATGAACCAGTTCAACGCCAGGGTGTAATCCCGCGCGACCCCGAGCCCGTCGTGATAGCGTTCCCCCAGGTCATACTGCGCCGCCGGGTCGCCCAACTCCGCCTTGCTATGATTGTGTTGGACGGCCGCGACGCGCGCCCGCCGCACCCATTTCCAGCCCGACCAGAAACTCGAAAGCCATCGCATTCAGCCATCCCTTCGTCCGCTCACCAGCGCGCCGATCCTCGGACCTAAGTCAACCACGCAATCCCGCCCGCAGTGACAGCGTTCCCTGCTCCAACAAATTCACCACGGCTGTGGCGGCGCGTCGGCTCGCGCCCGGAGCTCCCAGGGACGCAACCACCCGGGTCAGCTTCGCCCGGATTTGGGCGCGCCGGTCGCCATTCATCAGCAGGTCCAGGGCTTCGCGCGTCACGTTCTCGGCTGTGACCTCCCCTTGGATCAGCTCCGGGTAAATCCGCTCCCCGCCCAGCAGGTTTGGCATTGCCAGGTGCCGCACTTGCACCAACTGCCGCGCGACGAGGTACGTCGGCCACGACGCCCGATACATCACCACGGACGGCACCCCGTAGAATGCGCATTCCAGAGTGACCGTGCCCGAACAGGCCAATGCCACTTCCGCTTCAGCCAGCGAGTCGGCCAATCCTCCAACCCGGGTTTCCAGACCGGATACCGCCGACGTGTAACGCCGCGACTCCAACAGCATACGATCATTCGGCACCACCAATCGTGCACGAATCGCCCACTTCCACATCAACGTCTGAACCGTTTCCACCATCACCGGCAAATGCCGCCGCACCTCCTGCGTCCGACTGCCCGGCAGCAACAGGACCAGCGGTATGCTCCCGGCCCCTTTATCCGCCCTCGCTTCGGCTCCCTCCCGTCGATGCCGCTCGAGCAAAGGGTGTCCCACAAACATCACCCGCAAACCCGGCGCCCGCTCCGCATACCACCCCGGTTCGAAAGGGAAAATGCTCAAGACCAGATCCAGATCGCGTGCCATACCCAATACCCGCCCCGCTCGCGACGCCCACACCTGCGGTGACACGTAATACACGATTCGCGGTGTCCAGTTCCCAAAGGTCCCGCGCCGTGCCCGGACCCGCCGACGCAACGCGGCTGCCAGCCTGAGGTTGAACCCGGAGCTGTCCACGAGAACGACCACGTCCGGTTGGCGCGCCTCTGCCAGGGACAGCAGCGACCGATACAACCTCCAATAAGTCTTCAGCTCCCGAATCACCTCGCTCAACCCCACCACCGCATGCACCGTCGTGTCCGCCACCAACTCAACACCGGCCGCCGCCATCCGGGGTCCGCCCGCGCCGAAGAAATCCGGCGCCAACCCGGTCGAGACGGGCTGTGGATCAGAAGTCGGCCGGGCCAACCGTTCTATCAGGGCCGGTCGCAACTCCTCCACCAACTCCGCCGCCAGAGCATCCCCGCTGGCCTCGCCGGCCACCATCATGATCCGCACAGGTTTCACCGTTGATCGAGGTCGGGACGGCTCTGATCCCCGGCCTGGAGTTGCTCGGCGATGCGTTGTGTGATCTGAAAGGCCACGTCCAGCGCCGGCTTCGCCGACTCACCGCTCACCAGCGGCGCCTGCATGGCCTGCACCGAGTCCACAAAATGCCGCAACTCAAGCTGCAGCGGCTCCTCCTTCTGCAACGGCACCGGCTCCCGCACAATCCGTTTCCCGGCAAACTCGCTCACAATCGTCGAGTCCCGCCCCCGCAACAACTTCGCCAGCAGCGATGACTCCGACTCCCCCTCGCGTGCGAGTCGATAAATGAACCCGGTCTGCGCCCGGTAATCCAGTGATACGTAGGTCGGAACCGCCCCGCCGCTGAACACCCGGATTTTGCGCATTCGCTCGGGGCTGACGCGGCTTGCTGTCAGGTTCGCCACACAGCCATTCGCGAATCGGAGCCGCGCGTTGGCGATGTCTTCCGACCCGCTCAGGACGGGAATGCCGACTGCGTCAAAGCTCGCCAAAGGCGACCGCACAAACGCCAGCACGATGTCGAGGTCATGGATCATCAAATCCAGCACCACCCCGATGTCCGTGCTCCGCGCCGGATAGGGCGAAAGGCGGTGGGTTTCGATAAACCGTGGGTCAGTCGCGACCGATTGCAGATAATTGAAGACCGGGTTGAATCGCTCCACATGCCCGACCATCAGCCGCGCCCCATGGGCCTGGGCCAATCGCACCAGTTCCGCCGCTTCGCCGGCATTGTCGGTCATCGGTTTCTCGACCAGGATATGTTTGCCCAGCTCCAGGAAATGCCGGGCCAGTCGATAGTGCGTCGGCGTCGGCGTCACCACACTCACCGCGTCCACGGCCGCCGTCACCTCCTCCAGCGCCCCAAATACGGCTACGCCACATCGCCGCGCGACTTCGGCCGCGCTCGCTCCGTTCACGTCGTATACCCCCGCAAACCGCACCAGGCCCTCTTTCGCGAGCCCGGCATAAATCCGCGCATGCTCCTTGCCCAGCGAACCTGTCCCGATCACCGCCACCCGTAGGGGATCGGAAACGCCAGCCTCCGACTTGGTCTCATGCTTCGGCACGGCCGAAAGTGTGCACGCCTCACCCCCTCAACACAATAGAAACCCGGCTTGGCCCAACCGCTGCAACTTTGCGCTTGGCAGTCAACGCCACCCTCACCACCATTCGCTCTCGTGGCTTTCGTCACCTATTGCGTCACTGCGATCACCGCCTACCTGTTGGGCTCCATCCCGACCGGCTACCTCGTGGCCCGTGCGCGTCACGTCGATATTCGCAGCCTCGGCAGCGGCAATATCGGCGCCACGAACGTCTTCCGCACCCTGGGTCCGACCGCCGGCACCGTGGTATTGCTCATCGATTTCCTGAAGGGCTTCCTCGCCTGCATTCTGCTCGCCCCCGCACTGACGGACCTTTTGCTGCCTCGGCCCGCCGCCGAATCCGTCCAGCACGAGATCCCCCTGCTCATCGCCGGTATTACCGCCATTCTGGGCCACAACTACACCTGCTGGCTTCAGTTCCGCGGCGGCAAGGGCATCGCCACCTCCGCTGGCGTGCTGATCGCCCTTGTCCCTTGGGCGCTGCTCATCGGGCTCGGCGTCTGGCTCACCTTCTTCGCCCTGTTCCGTTATGTCTCGCTCGCCTCCATTGCCGCCGCCCTGACCCTGCCGCTGGCGGTCTGGCTCACGGGTTGCAGCCTTACCCTGATTCTCATCACCCTTGCCCTCGCCGTGCTCGCCGTGTACAAGCATCGTTCGAACATCCAACGCCTCCTCAACGGAACCGAGCATCGCATCGGCTCACTCCCAAAGTCCTCCACTTCATGAAAGTTACCGTCCTCGGCGCCGGTGCCTGGGGTACCGCCCTCGCCAAACTCCTCCACGACAGCGGCCAGGCCGTAGCCCTCTGGGTCTTTGAACCGGAGTGCCTCGAACAGATCCGTTCCACCGGGCGCAATGAGATGTATCTGCCCGGCATCGACCTGCCCCGCGACTGGCAGCTTCACCTCGATCCCGTCCGCGCGCTCGCCGACGCCGAACTCGTGGTCGCGGCCGTCCCCTCGAGCCCTTTCCGCAAAGCCACCGCTTGTCTCGCCTCCTTCACCGGCGGCATCGTCACGGTCACCAAAGGAATCGAATTCGACACCGGCCTCACCATGACCGGGGTCCTCCAGCAGATCGCTCCTCGGGCGGAAGTGGCCTGCCTATCCGGCCCCACTCTGGCCCTGGAAGTCGCCCGTGGCATTCCCACCGCCATCGTCGCCGCGAGCGCCTCCTCCGAACTCGCCACCCGGGTTCAGGACCTTTTCCACCGTCCGACCTTTCGCGTCTACACCAGCAGTGACGTCCTGGGAGTCGAACTCGGCGGCGCGCTCAAAAACGTCATGGCCATCGCCGCCGGGGTCTGCGACGGTCTTGAGTTTGGCGACAACTCCAAGGCCGCCCTGATCACGCGGGGCATCGCGGAGATGCGTCGCCTGGGCGTGGCCTGTGGCGCTCAGCCGGAAACTTTCGCCGGACTGAGCGGCATCGGCGATCTTACGGTGACCTGCTTCTCGAGACTAAGCCGCAATCGCGGCTTCGGCGAACGCATTGGCCGGGGCGAGACTCCTGAGACCATCCTGGCCCGTCGCACCAGCGTCGCCGAAGGCTATCCCACCGCCCGCGCCGCATACGCGCTGGCGAGACGCCTCGGGGTCTACACCCCGATCATCGACGAAGTCCACGCCATGCTTTACGAAAACAAGGACGCCCAGCGCGCCCTGCAGGACCTCATCGCCCGCACCTCAAAAGCCGAGGACTGACTCCCACCCGACCGTTCTCCCCCACCCTCGCATGCCGCCCTTGAACCTCACCGTACAGACCCGCGTCGCCGCCACCACTTCAAACCTCGGCCCCGGATTCGACACGCTCGGGATCGCGTTGCGGCTCTACAACCACACCCGGCTTACGCCCAACGGCACCCGCCGCTTTCGAATTGTCTCTCCGCTCGAACCGGGCGCAGCCAAGGGCGCACACGCCATGATCGAAGAAGCCGCCGCCCTCTACTTCCGCCACACCCGGCGGTCGGCCTTCGGCTGTGACGTGTTCCTCAAAGGCGCCGTTCCCATCGCCCGCGGCCTCGGATCCAGCATCACCGTTCGGCTCGGCGTGATCGCCGGACTCGACGCCCTCTGCGAATCCCGCCTCTCCAAACCCCAGTTCCTCGAGTTGCTCACCCGCCTGGAACATCACCCCGACAACGCGGCCCCCGCCGTCTTCGGCGGCTTCGCCGTAGCCGGAATGCTCGACACCTCCGTGCGCTCCATCTCCGTCGCTGTCAGCCCCCGCGCCCGGTTCGTCGCCCTCATCCCCAGCTTCGAAATCAGCACTCAGATGGCCCGCAAACTCGTCCCGCGGAGTTTCTCAAAGGCCGACACCATCCATAATCTCAATCGCGCCGCACTCATCAGCGCCGCATTCGCCTCGAACCGCCTCACCTCGCTCCCGGGTCTCTTCGACGATCGTATCCACCAGCCTTACCGACAACAACTGATCCCCCAACTCGCTCGCATCATCGACGCCGGCTTCGCCGCGGGCGCCCTGGGCGGCTGGCTCAGCGGCTCAGGCTCGACCATCATCTGCCTCACGCTGCGAAACGCCCGTGCCGTGGGTGCCGCCATGCTCCGCGAGTTGCCCGACGCCCGGATTCGCATTCTAGCCGCGGACAATCACCCCTTCCGCGTCTCACGCTGCAGCCGCTAACCACCTGCCGGCCGGTCCGCCGGCCAAGCCGGAGCCGCAGACACCCTTTCCCTCCGGCAGTCAAAAAGCCAGAACGGCGCGGATACCCGATCCGCGCCGTCCGACCCACCTCAAGCGTTGCTCATCGCGCCGGCCCCCGGACACGAATCCGTTCGATGCTATACGTCATAATAGAGATGATACTCGTACGGGTGCGGCCGCAGCCGGATCCCGTCAGCTTCCTTCCGCTTGGTGCTGATCCACATCTCGAGGAAATCCCGGGTGAACACATCCCCTTTGAGCAGGAATTCATGATCCTTTTCGAGGTGATCGAGCGCCTCCGGCAGGCTACCTGGAACCTGCGGCACCCGCGCCAGTTCCTCCGGCGGCAGCTCGTAGAGGTTCTTGTCCATCGGTTCGCCCGGATCGAGCTTGTTTAGAATCCCGTCGAGTCCCGCCATCATCAGCGCCGTGTAGGCCAGATAGGGATTCGCCGAGGGGTCGGGCGGACGGTACTCAATGCGCTTGGCTTTCGGGCTCTCGCTGAACGTCGGAATCCGAATGGCGGCGGAGCGGTTGCGCGCACTGTACGCCAGGTTCACCGGCGCCTCATACCCAGGCACCAGGCGCTTGTAGGAATTGGTCGTCGGATTGCAGATCGCGCACAGAGCTTTCGCGTGCTTCAGCACGCCGCCGATCGCGTGCAGCGCCATCTTGCTCAACCCCGCGTATTCACTGCCCGCGAACAACGGCTTGCCCTTCTTCCAGAGGCTCATGTGGGTGTGCATCCCGCTCCCGTTGTCCCCGTACAGAGGTTTGGGCATGAACGTAACGGTTTTCCCGTGCTTCCGCGCCACGTTCTTGATGATGTACTTGTAGAGCATCATCGTGTCCCCGGTCCGCACCAGCGTGTCGAATCGGAAGTCGATCTCCGCCTGACCCGCCGTCGCCACTTCATGGTGCTGGCGCTCGACCTTGATGCCGGCCTTTTCCATCTCGAGCACCATCTCGGTGCGGATGTCCTGCTGCGTATCGGTCGGCGATACCGGGAAGTACCCCTCCTTGTATCGGATTTTGTAACCCAGGTTGGGCACGGAATCACGACCCGTGTTCCAGGCCGCTTCCTCGCTATCGACTGAGTAAAAACTGCCGTTGCTGCGACAGTCGTAAACCACGTTGTCGAAGATGAAAAACTCCGCCTCCGGCCCGAATACTGCCGCGTCGGCCAGCCCCGTGCTTGCCAGATACTTCTCGCCCTTCTGGGCAATGCCCCGCGGATCGCGGCTGTAGGGCTCCTTGGTCCCCGTCTCGGCGATAGTGCAGGTCAACGACAGCGTCGGCACCGCGCAAAACGGATCTATCAGCGCCGTCGCCGGATCCGGCATGGCCAACATGTCACTCGCTTCAATGGACTTCCAGCCTCGAATCGACGATCCGTCGAAACCGAAACCCTCGGCGAATACTTCCTCCGTCAATTCGCCAATCGGCACGCTGAAATGCTGCCAGGTCCCGAAGGTGTCCACGAATTTCACGTCCACCATCCTCGCCCCGGCCTTGCGGGCCATATCTATTACGCTTTTGGGTGTGCTCATTCTATTCTGTTGTGGTTTTGCTTTGCCTTTGTTAGTTACTGCATCCGCGCGCCGGATTCCCAGAATCCCAGTGCGTGTCGCCGTGCCAGAGGCGATTCTCCAATCCATCCAATGGCACGGCTGACTTGATTATCCCGTCGGTCGGATGCTTGATCCCCGCTCGCTTTCATGCCCCGTGATACCCCTCCTCCCCGTGCTCCGATAAATCCAAGCCGATGGTCTCGACTTCTTGATCCACCCGCAGCCCAACCATCGCCTTCACCAGATGAGCCAGCACCGCCGTGGCTACCACGGCCAGCACCATAGTCACCAGAACCGCCTTCACCTGCTCCCACCAAAGTGTCGCCCCCGCCAGCGAGGCCAACGCCGGGTTTGCCGACTCGCTCGCCAACACGCCCGTCAGTAACGCCCCCAATGTCCCGCCCACTGCGTGCACCCCAAAGGTGTCCAGCGCATCGTCATAGCCCAGCCAGCCCTTCAACTTGTAACACGCAACAAAGGGAACCAGCCCCGCCGCAATGCCAATGGCCACCGCTCCCGAGGGCAACACAAACCCACAAGCCGGCGTGATGACGACCAAACCCGCCACAATCCCCGAACAGAATCCAAGTATGCTCGGCTTCCCCTTGACCACGTACTCCGCCATGGCCCAGACAAAACCCGCCACCGCCGCCGCCAGCGTCGTCGTCGTGAAGGCATTGGCCGCAATCCCGTCCGCCGCCAGCGCGCTCCCCGCGTTAAACCCATACCAACCCACCCAGAGCATCCCGGTGCCCACCATACACAATACCATGCTGTGCGGTGGCATCGGTTCCCGCCCGAACCCGAGGCGCCGTCCCAGGATCAAACAGAGCACCAGAGCCGACCAACCCGACGACATGTGCACCACCGTGCCCCCCGCGAAATCGAGGGCCTTGATCGCCGCTTCCGGGTTGCCCAGGCCGTTCATCAAGCCACTACCACCCCATACCATGTGCGCCAGCGGAAAATAGACGACAAACATCCACAAAGTCACGAATAGCAACAACGCCGAATACTTCATTCTCTCGGCAATCGCCCCCACCATCAACGCCGGCGTTATGATCGCAAACATCAACTGAAACATCGCAAACACATTGTGCGATACCCAAGGCCCGCCACCGGGTCGGGAATCCACCCCGCGAAATAGGGCGTAATCCAGATTCCCCAATACCGCCGAGCCGCCCGAAAACGCCAGGCTGTAACCGCACAACCACCAAAGGATGGTTACCAGCCCCGCAATCCCCATGCACTGCGCCAATACCGACAGCACATTCTTGCGCCGGACCAGCCCACCGTAGAACAACGCCAACCCCGGCAGGGTCATGAACAACACCAATGCCGTGCTGGTCATCAACCACGCGTTGTGTCCCGGCCCGGGAACCGCCACCTTCGAGGCCACACCCTCCACTCGCGCTCCATTGTTCAGGTAAGCTTCGAGGTCCGCCACGCGCTCCTCCAGGCTGGGCGGTCCTTCCTCCGCCGCTCGAACGGCAACACCCGCCCCCACAAGCCCGGCCAGCACCACCATCGCCAGAAGATAAATCCGTTTCATCGCCGCTTGAATCCATTGCACCGTGCCCGCCACCCCCCGGCTATACCGCCTCCTCGCCGCGTTCGTCAGTCCGGATCCGAACGACCTCCTCAACCGCCGAGACGAACACCTTGCCATCCCCAATCTTGCCGGTCTTCGCCGCCCCTATGATCGCCTTGACCGCCGCAGCCACCTGGCCTTCCGCCAGCACCAGCTCAATCTTGATCTTCGGCAGAAAATCCACCGTATACTCACTGCCCCGATAGATTTCTGTGTGTCCCTTCTGCCTGCCAAACCCCTTCACCTCCGTTACCGTCATGCCTTCCACCCCCACCTCACTTAGGGCGTCTTTGACCTCCTCCAACTTGAACGGTTTAATGATAGCTTCTATTCTCTTCATGATCACCAGATTCGGTTTCGCGTCCCGTAGCAGACAAGCTGCCAATTATCCTCTCACGGACCGGATAAAATCATATCTAACTCTTTATCAGCATAATACAAATTCTGTGATCACCCGACGACGAATCATGGCCGCTGGCGTTTTTTGATCACATTGCTCCAACGGATGCTGAGATGGTCATACAAGTTCATCCCCGCGCTGAGTAGACCAATCATATCCGTCCGCCGCGGATCCCGACAAAAAGAGTGCGCCGACGGTTTCGGCCGCCGGCGCAACCCAGTTCCTTCCGACCCTCTCCTCGAATCAGCGTTCTGCCACAGGTTGGAAGTTCGGATAGGCCTCACCGCCATGCTCGCCCAAGTCCAAACCTTCCTTTTCCTCCTGCACGCTCACCCGCAGACCCATGGTCGCCTTGATGATCCCAAAAAGGACCATGGCGAAACCGAACGTGAACACCCCGATCGCCACAATACCCACCACCTGGTGCCACAATTGGGTTAACCCGCTCTTGGCCCCGAAGAGCCCCACCGCCAGTGTGCCCCAAATCCCACAAACCAGGTGAACCGAAATGGCACCCACCGGATCGTCAATCCGGATCTTGTCGAAGAACATGACCGACATCACCACCAATACCCCTGCGATCAGCCCAATGATCGCCGCGCTCATCGGCGCCATCTGATCCGCACCCGCGGTGATCCCCACCAACCCGGCCAGAATGCCGTTCAGCGCCAAGCTCAAATCCGGCTTCTTCAAGATGCTCCACGATGCCGCCGCCGCCGCCACACCTCCCGCCGCCGCCGCAATACACGTCGTCACCAGCGTCAACGACACCGCCGCCGGATCCGCCGATAGCACCGAACCGCCGTTGAATCCAAACCACCCCAGCCAAAGGAGAAACACGCCAATGGTCGCCAGCGGCATGCTGTGCCCCAGGATCGGCCGGACCTGCCCTCCCACGAACTTGCCTGTCCGCGCTCCAAGCACAATCGCCCCCGCCAAAGCTCCCCAGCCACCGACCGAATGGACCAGCGTCGACCCGGCGAAATCATAGAATCCGAGCGTGTTCAACCAGCCATACCCCCACTTCCAACTCCCCGTGATCGGATAGGAAATCGCCACGAACACCGTGGAAAACACCAGAAATGAGGAAAGTTTGATCCGCTCCGCCACGGCCCCGGACACGATCGTGGCCGCCGTCGCCGCAAACATTGCCTGGAACAAGAAGTCCGTCCAATACGTGTAGCCCGGGTTGTACGCCGAGGTTAAACCACCTTCGGGTGCCGTGATCCCCAGCTGCGAAAAGCCGAGCCACGCCTTCGAACCCTCTTCGAATCCGGGATACATCAGGTTGAAGCCGCAGATCGCGTAAGTCAGAATCCCTATGCAAACAATCAGGCTGTTCTTGAACAGAATGTTGGTCGTGTTCTTTGCCCGTGTCAGCCCCGACTCCACCGTCGCAAACCCCAAATGCATGATGAACACCAGCGCCGCCGATAACATCATCCAAATGTTGTTGGCCGTAAACATCGCATCCGCCGCGCTCGGCCCCGCCTCCTCCACCGCCGCCAACTCCGGCACGTCGGCCCCATAGGCGCTCAACCCGGCCATCCCCACCCCCACCAGCAGTGTCATCAAAATCTGTTTCATAGTGTGTAAATCTTGGCTTTTAAGTTCAGGCTAGACCGCTTGCTCCCCCTTCTCCTCCGTCCGGATCCGAATCGCCTCGTCCACCGAAGAGATGAAGACTTTCCCATCCCCGATCTTTCCCGTCTTTGCCGCCTTGATGATCGCAGCAACGGCCGCATCCACCCGAGCGTCCGCCAACACCATCTCCAGCTTGATCTTCGGCAGGAAATCCACCGTGTACTCGCTCCCCCGGTAAATCTCCGTATGGCCCTTCTGTCGCCCGAACCCCTTCACCTCGCTCACCGTCATCCCTTCGATCCCCACGTCACTCAACGCATCCTTCACTTCCTCGAGCTTGAACGGCTTTATTATCGCTTCGACTTTCTTCATGTGCTCAATTCCCAGTTTTAGTTAGTTTGGATCGGTCTTCCACCCTGCGACCGACGCCGCGGCCACTAGCAACGCGAATGCCACCCATTACTACTCGTTCTAAGCAAACACGTTAATACTTGATTCGCAAAATGTTAACACTGCGATGATATTGGAGCTGCGATAAACACCCGATGAGGTTCATGGATTACAGGTGTTGCGTTTTGATCATGGCGTCAATTCATGCACACCCCGTTACCTCCACCTCGCCTCGCTCCAGTTTGACCAAAGTCACCCCTTCTCCAGTTACACCTTGCAACTCCATCCCGCCTCCTCTAGCTTCCCGCCCATGAGCAAGCCGGCGCCCCATGCTGTCGACGTCGATGCCTGTCCTGAGTCCTTCGTTTGTCCCCTCAGCCAGGTTCCGCCCGGCACGCTTTGTCGGGTGAAACAGCTCTTAGCCTCCCCCGAAATCGCACTCCGGCTGCGCGAACTTGGTTTCTGCGAGCAGCAGCAAATCCGGTTGCTGACCCATGAGCGCACGATGATTTGCCAGGTCTGCAATGCCCGGCTGGGCATTAGTTCCAGCCTCGCCAAGGCCATCCTGGTCGAACCACTTCCCGTCGGAGCCCGGGCGGCCTGATTCCATGACCACTATTCGCCTGCCGGTGACCCAACTGCATCCAGGTGCTCGCGGCGTCGTCGCTGAAATCAAGGTGGCCCACGAGAACCGTGGCCGACTCATGGAGATGGGGCTGCTGGTCGGCACACCGATCGAACTGGTGCGCTTTGCGCCTCTCGGCGATCCGCTCGAAATCAAGGTGCGCGGCTACCATCTTACCCTGCGCCGACACGAGGCGGAACAGATCTGGGTGTCCGCGGAGAGCTAGACCCCGAGTTTTTCCCGGACGATGGATCAAGGTTCATCACCGCATTCCGGCAATCGGGAGACCGCACCCGAGACCCACGCTCCGCTGCGTCGCGCCTCGCCCGACCGCCGCGTGGTGGTCCTGACCGGCAACCCCAATTGCGGCAAAACCAGCCTCTTCAACGCATTGACCGGTCTCCGCGCCAAAGTGGGTAACTACGCGGGTGTGACCGTCGAGCGAAAGGAAGGCTCGCTCAAGGGCCTGTCGCCCCAACTTCAGGCGCACGTGCTGGATCTCCCAGGCTCCTATAGCCTCAGCCCCCAGTCGCTCGATGAACAAATCGCGCGCGATGTCCTTCTCCACCGCCTCGAGGAAGTCGGCGCTCCCGACCTGGTGATCATCGTGGTCGATGCCTCCAACCTTGAACGCAACCTCTACTTCGCCACCCAGGTCATCGAGCTCGGCCACCCCTGCATCCTCGCGCTCAACATGATCGACGTGGCGAGCCAGAACGGCCACCACATCGACGCGCAAGCGCTCGCAGGCCGATTGGGGGTTTCGGTTGTGCCGCTCGTGGCCAGCACGGGCCAGGGGCTCCCCGACCTGCGGCGCGAGATCCTGGCCCACTTCGAGAATCGGCCTTCAACGCGGCGAGCGCCCAACTTCTGCCCGTTGCCCGCCCCCCTCGAAGCCGAACTCGAAATCCTGCGTCGCTGCGTGGAGGCACAGTTCCCCAATAACCTTCGTCATGCGCGCGCCGAGGCATTGCTGCTCCTGACCGACCCCAAGATCCTGCACGACAGTGGCATGCGCTATCCCGACCTCATCCATCGATTAGTCGCCGAAAGCCGCTCCCGGCTGGAGGCGTCCGGGCTCGACTGGCGCAGCGCCGCTATCGAAAGCCGTTACGCCCAGGCCAACGAAATTCACCTGGCCACCACCACCTCACTTCTCACCCACGCCGAGTCCCTCAGCGACCGGCTCGATCGCGTCGTCACCCACACCTACTGGGGGCCTCTGATTTTCGTGGGAATCATGGCGTTCATGTTCCAAAGCATCTTCACCTTCGCCCAGTGGCCCATGGACGCGCTCGACTCCGGGGTGGCTCAGGCCGGCTCGCTGGTGGAAAGCCTCCTCCCCCCCGGCGACCTCCGAAGCCTGCTGGTTGACGGTGTCGTCGCGGGAGTCGGCGCCGTGGTGGTGTTCCTGCCGCAGATCCTGCTGCTGTTTTTATTCATCGGGCTGCTCGAAGACACGGGATACATGGCGCGGGCGGCCTTCCTGATGGACCGCGTGATGAGCAAAGTCGGCCTCCATGGCAAGAGCTTCATCCCCATGCTGAGCTCCTTCGCCTGCGCAATTCCCGGCATCATGGCCACCCGCACGATCGAAACCCCCAAAGACCGCCTCGTCACCATCCTCGTCGCCCCCCTGATGAGCTGTTCCGCGCGGCTGCCGGTTTACACCTTGCTCATCGCCGCCTGCATTCCAGATCGCGAAATTCTCGGTTTCATCCAGCTCCAGGGTTTCACCTTGCTCTCCATGTATCTCCTGGGCATCACTGTGGCTCTCCTGATGGCCTGGCTGTTCAAACGCACGCTGCTCAAGGGCGAAGCGCCGCTCCTCATCATGGAATTGCCACCCTACAAACGCCCCGTCCTCAAAGTCACCTTGCGACACATGTGGGACCGCTCCAAGATCTTCCTCAGCCGGGCTGGCACCGTCATCCTCGGCCTCAGCATCGTGTTGTGGTTCCTCGCCACTTACCCCAGGAACCCCGCGGCAGAACAGGATTTCGCCCAACGCCGAGCCCAACTCGAACAAACCGGCTCAATCACCCCTCCCGGAACCGGACCGGACCTGGAACGGACCGCCGAACTGCGCCAACTCGAGCAAGCCGCCGCCGGAAGCCAGCTGCGTTACAGCTTCGCCGGGCGGCTCGGTCAACTGATCGAGCCCTTGATCCGACCACTGGGCTACGACTGGAAGATCGGAATCGGCATCATCGCCTCGTTCGCAGCCCGCGAAGTCTTCGTCAGCACCATGTCGACTGTCTATAACGTCAGCGAAGCCGACGGTGACTCCTCCCGAACGCTGGCTCAGACCCTGCGCGAACAACGGCATCCCGACGGCCGACCCGTCTATTCTCCGCTCACCGGGCTCAGCCTCATGGTCTTCTATGTGTTCGCCCTGCAGTGTGTCAGTACCGTGGCGGTGGTCCGGCGCGAAACCAATTCCTGGAAATGGCCCCTTTTCCAGTGGCTCTACATGGGCGCGCTGGCCTGGGTGCTCGCCTTCATCACTTACCAGGGTGGCCGCCTGCTCGGCTGGTCTTAGCCGCGCCCGTCCCTTCCCACCGGACAGCCAGGTTCTCGCGGTTTTTCTATACAAATTTAGATCCGGCGGTGTCTTTAATGTAAGCGCGGGCTGAACCACGGATGAGCGAAGCCATCAATAACCATCGCTGGTGTGAACAACTCTATCACGCCCAGGCCGCTCTCCTCCTCTTGTACGGCCGCGCCCTCGGCCTCTCCCATAATGAAGCCGAAGATGTCCTTCAGGAGACGTTCATGGCGCTCCTGCGCGCCCCCCGCATCCCCGAGGAACCCGAACACTATTGCCTCCGTTGCTACCGCAATCGCGCCCTGAATTATCGCCGCGGCGTCTGGCGGCGTCTCACCCGCGAACTGGAATCCCGACGTTGGTTCGAATTCTCCCCCTCCCGGGAACCCGCCGAAACCGCCGCCATGCGTGCGCTCACCTCCCTGCCCCGCGAACAACGCGAGGTCATCGTGCTCAAAATCTGGCACCATCACACTTTCCAGCAAATCGGCCTGCTCCTCGGCCAATCTCCAAACACGGTCGCCGGTCGCTACCGTTACGGTATTGCCCGGCTCAAGTCCTGCCTCAAAGGAATCGACTATGAAGAACCCGAATCCATTAGAACAACAATTGGCAGGTTGGATCCCGCGGCCACCTTCTGCGAGACTCCATGACCGCCTGTTTCGCGCGACACCTCCCGTCACCCCCGCCTCCGACTTCCCCTGGCCCCGCCTCCTCGCCGCCACAGCGACCTCGCTGGCCCTCTTTACCGTGGTGTCCAACCCCGCCCGCCCGGTGGATCCCATCTTCGATGCCGCCGTCCCCCGCTGGACTATTCTCGCACCCAGTAACCAATGGCTGGCCTCCTATTTTGTCGGGCATCCCTCCCGCCCCCGCAATGCCCCGCCGCTGCAGCGATTTGATTGGACAAACATAACCCCTTCCCCTTCAAGTAACAGCTCCCCGCGTTAAGGGGGATTGCGCCACCAACGCCGCCACCGATGAGCAAATACCAACCGAAATCCCCGCGCGACGCAGCCGCTTCCTCCACCGGTCCGGCCGGTTCCGCCAACTCGCCACGGTCCCTGCGAAGATCAGCCAGCAACGCCATCATCGGTGGCGTCTGCGCCGGACTCGCACAACGCGGCAATTTGCCACTCTGGGCCTGGCGTCTCCTCTTCCTCCTGACCCTCCCGTTCTTCGGGCTCAGTGGTTTCGCCTATCTTGGGCTGTACTTTATCATGAAGCCTGACCCGGCCCCACGCCCGGTCGTTCAACCGCTCTTCCGTAAGGTGGATTGGCTGACCTTCGGACTCACCACTCTCCTGGTCTTCACCGGTTACTTCCTTACTCTGGCTCCGGATCTAACGCTCGAAGACTCCGGGGAACTCGCCGTCGGTTCGCATTACGCCGGGGTGCCGCATCCCCCCGGTTATCCCGTCTGGACCCTCTACACCTGGCTCTTCACCGTGCTCGTTCCCTTCTCGAACATCGCTTGGCGGGTCGCCCTATCCTCCGCCGTCGCCGGCGCGCTCTCGAGCGGGCTCATTGCCCTGTTGGCCTCCCGAGGCACCAGCCTGATCCTGGAGGGACTCGAGGAATTCAAGGAAATCGACCGCCGCTGGGAGAACGCCTTGTGCATCGCGGCGGGGTACGTCGCCGGGATGCTCATCGGCTTCAATGGCTTCATGTGGAGCCAGGCCGTCATCGTGGAGGTCTATACCCTCAGCATGCTGTCGCTTATGGGTGTGCTCTGCTGTCTGTTGCGCTGGATCCATGCTCAGCATCAACGCCGCTACCTGCTCTGGGCCTTCTTCCTCTTCGGCATCTGTTTCACCAACCATCAGACCCTCATCGTCGCCGCCATGGGCCTCGAAGTCATGATCGCCCTCGCCAACCCCCGCCTCGGACGCGATCTCTTCCTGTGGAACAGCATCTTCTTCGTCCTCGGCCTCCTCCTGCACCAGACCGGCGTCATCACCACTTTCAGCGCAAACCCACCGCTCTTCTGGATCTTCGTCTTCATCGGCTTGAGCTCGATCGCGGTCTATGCCTGGCTCGTCTACACAACCACGGCCTTCGTCGGCGAGCTCTGGACCGGTGTCTGCCTCGGCCTCTTTTACCTGCTCGGCGCCAGCTTCTACTTCTACATGCCGCTGGCGTCGATGACCAATCCCCCCATGAACTGGGGTTATCCCCGCACCTGGGAAGGCTTCCTCCACGCCCTGACCCGCGGCCAATACGAACGCGCCAATCCCACCAGCGACCCGCTGCGGTTTCTCGAACAATTGGGCGGCTACTTCGACGGCGCGATCGCCGAGTTCAATCTCGTCTATCTCCTCATCGGGCTCATCCCGCTGGCCTACCTCTTTGTCCGCCGCGCAAACCAACTCGAACGTAAGTCGCTCCTGATCCTCTCCGCCGCCTACGGATTTGTCTCCGTCGTCCTGCTCTTCATCGCCTTGGGCAACCCGGCCTTTGACCGTTCACTCGACAATCTCGCGCGCTTCCTCGGCGGCGTCTTCTGCGGTTATCTCACCGTCCTCATCGCCGCCCTCCCTTTCGTCTTCTTCCGGCTCATGAACCAGCCCGAACGCGCCTGGATCGGCGGCCTCTGCGCCACTTGGGTCTGCCTCGCGGTACTCTTGCTCGTCATCCTTAACCCCCAGCCTGACCGCCAAAGCCAGGAACTCAACCGCGTCTTCTTCACCGCCTCCCACGTCCTCATCGCCCTGCTGGTCGGTTACGGCATCGCCATCTTCGGCGCGCTCGTCTTCACCCATTACCAGCGTTACCGCTCCTGGGCGCTTTACGGCAGCGCCATCGCCGCCGCCATTGCCCTCTACGCCATCACCATCGTCTTCCAGGCCGAACAGGAATCCTCCCTCGGTCAACCGGGCCTCTTCGGCCTCGAGCCCAGCCAGGATCGACTGGTCCGTTTCACCGCCACCTTCTCCCTCGCCCTCACGACCGCCACGATCGCCCTCTTCATCCTCGCCCGACAGCGGGCGCCCATCACCGGCCTCCTCATCATCTTCTTCATTCTGCCCGGCAAATCCATCCTGTCACACTGGTCCGATAACGAGCAACGCGGACACCTCTTCGGTTACTGGTTCGGGCATGACATGTTCACCCCGCCTTTCGACATCTACCCACCCATGGCGCGCGACGCCATTCTGTTCGGCGGCACGGATCCCGGCCGGTTTGCCCCCACCTACATGATCTTCTCCGAAAGCTTCGTTCCGCCACGATGCAAACGTGACCCTGAATTCGATCGCCGCGATGTCTATATCATCACCCAGAACGCCCTCGCCGACGGCACCTACCTCAACTATATCCGGGCTCACTATTTCCGCAGCGACCAGGTCGACCCTCGCTTCCTCCAAAGCATGGTCTATTACCTGCAAGACCTCGCCCTCGACGCCCGCCAGCGCGCCCTCAGAGTCCAGGGCCTCCCTTACCGCGAGAACTCCCTCGCCCGCTTCGTCGGCAGACTCTACCCCGCGTTGCGCCCACTCGACAACCTCTTCACCAGCCTCGGCGCCCGCGTTGAGACCCGCCGCCGCGAGCAGGGCGTCTACCCACCCAAGGAAATCTACACCCCGTCGCCTGCCGATCATGCCCGATGCATGCAGGAGTACTTCGACGACGCCCAAAAACGGCTGAGTCTAAACCAGTTGCGCCCAGGCGAACAGGTCCGCGTCGGAGCCGACGGCCGGCTCCAGGTCAGCGGACAAGTCTCCGTCATGGCCATCAACGGCCTCCTCACCCAGGTGATTTTCGAGAAGAATCCCGACCATGAGTTTTACCTCGAGGAGAGCTTTGCCCTCGATTGGATGTACCCCTACCTCGAACCTTCCGGGATCATCATGAAAATCAACCGGGAACCGCTCCCTGAGATCACCGAAGAGATGGTTCGCAAGGATCACCAGTTCTGGAGCCTCTACTCGGACCGTCTCATCGGCAACTGGATCACCTATGACACTTCCGTCAGGGAGGTCTGCGACTTCGCCATCCGCGTCTACAACCGCCGCAATTACACCGGCTTCACCGGCGACCGCAAATTCATCCGCGATGACCAGGCACAAAAATCCTTCTCCAAACTCCGCAGCTCAATTGGCGGGCTTTACGCCTGGCGTTACCTCAATGAGCCGAATCCCGTCCTCCGCGACCGCATGTACCGCGAAGCCGACTTCGCCTTTCGTCAGGCCCTCGCCTATTGTCCCTACAGCCCCGAAGCTGTCTTCCGCTATACAAATCTGCTCATCAACCAGGCTCGTTACGAGGATGCCCTGCTCATCGCCGAAACCGCCCTCCGCTTTGATCGCGATAACGTCAACATGCAGAACTGGGTCGCCCAACTCCGCGCCGCCAGCCAGGCCCAGGGAGAGGTCGGCGACATGCGCCAACAGTTGGGCGAACTCGAAGCCACCGCCGCCGCCAGCCTCACCAACGCCAGAGCCGCCTTCGATCTTGCCTCGATCTACCTCCAGATGCAGCGCACCAACGAGGCCCTGGCGCTCCTTGATCGCATCCTCAACCAACCCGATGTCTCGGCCACCACCGTCCTCTCCGTCGCCAATGCTTACGCCGAACTCCAACAGGCCGAACGCCTGGAAACCGCGCTCACCCGCCTGACCACGGTCTCACCCGAAAGCCCCGAAGCCTGGTACGATCTGGCCTCCGTCCGCGCTATCCTCGGTAAACCGGATCCGTCGCTCGCAGCCCTCGACCGCGCCCTGCAACTCAGCTCCGCCCGCCAAACCCGCGATCCTGGCTCTCCCGACCTTCGCCTCAACGCCACCACCAACCGCAGCTTCATTCCCCTGCGCAATCGGTCCGAATTCCAGCGCCTCATATCCCCACCCCCCTGATCCCCCGCTATCCGTCGAACCCGCCCCAAGATCGGGCTCTCCCCTATGCCTCGGGATCCTCCCGACCGACCGTTGACTCCTCCGTTCCACCCCCCAGCTCGTATTGCAGCACGGAGATCAGGTACAACGCCGCAGTCTCGCTCCGAAGCACCGATCGCCCCAGAGTCACGGGCCATGCCCCCGTCTCCACAATCCGCCCCAATTCCACCCTCGTGAAATCCCCCTCCGGCCCGATCCACACCGACACGCTTTCGGGAAACCGTCCTCGCGCGGACACGAAGGACTCCAGACACCGTCGCGGATGCCGTGCGTCCGGCTGCAACGAGGCCACCAAGACCAGATCGCTTCGCTCTCGCCGTTCCAGATGCTCCGACACCGTCATCGGGAGCGCGATCTCCGGCAGCCACACTGAACCGCATTGCTTGATCCCTTCCACCGCAATCGCCCGCCACTTCTCCCGCCGGCCCACCGCACCCCCTGAATCCAGCTGGGACACCGTGCGCTCCGCAGTGATCGGCACGATGCGCGCAACCCCCAGTTCCGTCGCTTTCTGCACCAGCCACTCCATGGCGCGCCCCTTGAGCACTGCCTGGATC
>JAHDYP010000079.1 GCA_023383055.1 Verrucomicrobiota bacterium
TACCCTCGCATGATTCTGTCCTAGGCGTTGGTCCTGTCCGCCGGGAGACAGAATCATGTGCCGATAATACCATGCCCGGTCCAGGAGGGATCGGCTCGTCGGCCTGGAACCCCGAACCTGTCACCCTGTCTTGCGAGAGCCAACACTGAACCTGTCACCCTGTCTTGCGAGTGGTAGCTGCTGATTGACAATGGGATGCGTCGATTCAGTGGACTGCGCGATGCTCGAGGAGGCGGTTCGGAAGGCTTGACGATGGGCACTGGGTGCTTGCCTCATGCCGCGCGTAAGGAGGTTGGAAAGAAGGCCGGCAGGAGTCTGACAAAAAAGGGTGCCCGAGGGGCGTCGAGAAGGCTGTCATTGCGCACTCCAGGGCCGCAGGCTGGGCAGCGAGGCTTTCCACAACTACGCAGCGTGCGGGGGGCCAGGCGTGGTTTTACGCATGTTGAAGTGCAGGCCGAGGAGGAAGCAGGCGCCGAGGGCATAGATCACGGCGAAATCCGGGGCGGCGGCGAGGCCGAACTTGTTCTGGACACCGGTGGCGGTGAGATCGTAGGCGTGAATCAATCCGGTCAACGAGAGCAGGGCGGCGATTCCGGCCCAAAGGGCGGCTTGTATAAAGCGACGGTCGATCACTTGGACGAGGAGAGCGGCCAGCACCATCGAACTGAGCATGAACCCCTGGCTGAGGGCAATGACGCCGTGGATGTAAAGGTCGCCTTTGAATTGGGGAGCCGCGGCCAGGAGACTGGAACCGGTGACTCGAAGAGTGGTCTCGATGAGGACCAGCGCCCAGGAAGCGAGCGCCGGGATCAGGCCGAGACCGACGGCCAGCGCATGTTGTTTGGGGACTTCCTGAAACGCCTGGGCGGTGATGATGAGACCGATCCAGAGGAGAATGCCGAGGGCGGCCTCCAACGGCACCAACTGCAGCACGAGAGGCATCCCTCCGACCAGACAGAGGAGGCTGATCACCACGCCGTTCAGGATCGAATAGCCGGCGCGTGCGCCCATGGCTTTCCAGCCGGGGTGGCCGATGTAAATCGTTGTGGGAAAGGCGCTGCCCAGGAACGCCGCCACCACGCTGCAGACGCCGTTGACCAGGAGCGACGGTCGGGTCTCGAAGCGGTCCCCGGCGGCTTCGGCGCTTTCGAGGTTCTGGAGCGAGCCGACCACGTTGAAGAGGCCCATCGGGAAAATCACCGAGAGATACTGCCAACCGGTCGCGCTGGTCAGCAAAGCGAACAGATCGCCGGGCACCGGGATCGGCGGATGGAATCCGAGCCGATACGCCTCGGTTGAAGGTTCGAAGAACGGTTGGCCGAGGGCGCGGAGCAGCCAGGCCAGGCCAACGCCCACCAGCACCGCTACGAAACCGCCGGGCAGCCCGAACGGAAGCCGCGCGCGCGAAGCGTAGGTGAACAGGATCAGGAGCATAGGCAGCAGGGCGATGATGGGGGAGGCGAACACTTGGAAGACAAAGCCCATGGCGATGAAGGTGATCGCGATGCCGGCCAGCGAAGAGAGCAATGCGGCACGGGGAGTGTGCCGCCGCACCCAATCCCCGAAGAAGGCGCACACGATCTCCATGAGCCCGTTGAGCAGGCAGGCCAGGAGACCGGCCTGCCAGGCAAGCGTCGCATTGCCGGTCTCCTGGTAGATCGGACCCATGATGAGGAAAATGAAGGCGAGCAGGCTGACGGTGTTGATGCCGTAAGGCAAAGCGGTGACGTCCGTGCGCCCGGTCTGCCGCATCAAGCGCCGCGCCTGCCACGCATAGAACAGGTTGCCCACCAGGATCGAAACGGCGGCGCCAGGCAGGATCTTCCCGTAGACCAGTTCGCGCGGCAGGCCACAGACCACCGGGCAAAGCGCGGCGATCAGCATCAACTGCAGCAGATTGTCGATGAACAAACCGAAGAAACCGTCCACGTCACCCCGCACGAACCAACGACCGGCCGGGGCCGCGCTTGGGGCAGAGGCCATTGGGATCACGGTCGTGAGGCTAACTGACGGGCCTCAGATCATCAAGAAAACTGCTCTGAACCTCTGGTGAGGCAGGCACTGGGAAATCCAGCCGGCGAAAGCGGGGCCGGGGGGTGGCGGAGTTCACGAACTCTGAACCGCCTGCTCCCGCTCCCGACGCCATCGGCAGATGGCACAGAGACCGAGCAGCGGCCAGGCGCTGACCATGAGCGGCAGGAGAATTACGGGAGCGCCGCCGAAGAGGAGGAAGCCGATCAAGAGGGCAGCTGGTTCTTTGGCCCCGATTTCCCTGGCTTTGCGCAGGACGGTGGGGGCGGTGGCAGCGATCCAGACGGCGGTGAAGAGTGTGCCGACGAGCACATAGTACTTAAGCCAATCTGCGATCTGCGCGGATGGATTTGATGGATGATAGATCTGGAGAATCAGGGCGATTGTGGCGACGCCGACCGCGAGCCAGCAGACTGGGCATACACACTTCGATCCCAACAAGTTAGAGAGTGATTTCATGGCCTGTTGGGGACGATACCTTAGGGACTTACAATAAGGATGTCAAGGCAAACAGAGGAGATATCATTAGAAAAATACAGAACACAGCGGATACAGTTTCCGCTGAATTATTGGATAATAATTAAGAATGACTTCTCGCCCAGGTTTCCCAACCGGCCCGGTAAGCCCGGCGGAGATACCGTTCGGCGGCGGGGTGGTTCGAAATCCTCATGTTGGGGGCGCAGGGGCGCATTGGGGCGGTGCCGATCCAAAGATCCCAGTTCAGGTGGTTGGTTTCTGGCAATAGACATGTTTCCCGGCCTGGACGACGTGCGAGGGCTTGACTCGGGGCCGACAACCCGCGATGACGGGGCGGACATGGATAGGGCGATGGCGATGTTGGTGGCGACGGGCAACCGTCACAAGGTTGGCGAGATCCGGTCGATTCTTGGGGTGCAATACCGGGTCTGGTCCATGCACGAGGTGTTGGACCCTCCGCGATTGGTGGAGGATGCCGCCACGTTTGGAGGCAACGCGGTGGCGAAGGCCACTCAACTGGCGAGATATCTGGCCGGGAAGCCCGAAGCTTTTCAGCCGGGCCGGGAATCGGCGGGGCTCGTGGTGCTGGCGGACGATTCGGGGCTGGAAGTGGATGCGCTGGGGGGAGCGCCCGGGGTGCATTCGGCGCGGTTTGCGCACCTGGATGGCGGCGGGGTGGGGAACGCCAGTGATACGGAGAACAACGCGAAGCTATTGCGGTTGCTGGCGGAGATTCCCGAGGAGCGGCGGACGGCCCGGTTCCGGTGTGTTCTGGCGTTGGTGGATCTGGCCTGGCCGTCGGCGGGTCGGGAGGCGGAGTTGGGTGAGGCAGTGCTGTTTGAAGGGGTGTGTGAAGGCTGGATCGGGTTCGAGCCGAAAGGGACGGGTGGCTTCGGTTACGATCCCTTGTTCCATCCGGCGGGGCACGCGGCCTCGTTTGCGGAGTTGGGCGAGGAGATCAAGAACGGGTTGAGTCATCGATATCGGGCCCTGGTGCGGATGCGCGGTTGGCTTGGCTTGCGTTCGGGTCCGGGGATTTCGTAGGGTGCGCGGTGGTTAAGCGGGGCCCGATCGCGGCGGGTGTGGTGAGGGCCGGAGTGGAAGTCATCGCCTGAGGGATGCGGCAATTCCGACGAGTCACGTTATGAAAAAGATCCTGGTGATTGACGACGACGCGGCGATTCAGTCGCTGACGGTGAAAGCCCTCCAATCGCGAGGATATCAGGCGCTGAGCGCGGCGGATGGCCGGGAGGGGCTGGAGGTGGCGCGGAAGTATCTGCCGGATCTGATCGTGTGCGACGTGCAGATGCCGACGATGGATGGCTATCAGACGCTGAGCGCGCTGCAGCAGGATCCGGTGACCTGCACCATTCCGTTCATATTCCTGACGGCGCTGCGGGATCAACAGCACATTCGTTACGGGCTGGGGCTGGGTGCGGACGACTACCTGACGAAGCCGTTCACGGTGAACGAGCTCATCAATGTCGTGAACGTTCGGCTGGCCAAGAAAGAGGCCATTCAGCGGGTGTCGGACCGGAAGCTGACCGAATTGCGCGACAGCATTGGGATGGCGTTGCCGCACGAATTGCTGACGCCACTGAACGGGATACTCGGGCTGGCGGCGGTGTTGCTCGACGAGCAGACTCCGCCGAGCGGGGTGGAGGCCCGGGATTTCGCGCGGAGCATCCAGCAAGCGGCGTTGCGGCTGCACCGGTTGATCTTCAATTTCATCATTTATTCCGAGCTGGAATTGATCGGGAGCGATCCCAAGCGGATTGCGGAGCTGCGCAAAGGGCCGACGACATCGATCGCCGAAATCATCACCCAGACCGCGCAGGAAAAGGCGGAGGCCTCGGCGCGCACGGGAGACCTGGTCTTGGACCTGGAGGAAGGGACGGCGGTGATCGCGGCCGAGCGGTTCCGGAAGGCGGTGGAGGAGTTGGTCGACAACGCGTTCAAGTTTTCGCGCGTGGGCAGTCCCGTCTGGATTCAAACCCGGATGACGGAACGATCCTGTGTGGTGCGGGTGCGCGACCGGGGGCGGGGCATGACCGCGGAACAGGTGGCCAGCATCGGTGCGCACATGCAATTCGAGCGCCGGTTCTACGAGCAACAGGGGGCTGGGCTCGGGTTGATCATCGCCCGGCTGCTGGCGGAGTTGCACGGCGGGGATCTGGCGATCGACAGTGTCCCGGGAGAGCAGACGCTGGTGGAACTCGCGCTGCCCAAGGGGGGGGCGGGGACGGCGCCGATCGGGGTCGTCGAGCCGCGGCCATGAGCTGGGGCCGGATATTTGTGCTGCCATGAGCCGGGCCGCGGCATAGACTCCGGTCCTGTGAATCTATTCGTGTCTGGTGGTGCGGGGTATATCGGCTCGATCTTTGTCGAGGAGGCGTTGAACGCGGGGCACCGCGTTACGGTGTATGACAATTTGTCGGAGGGCCATCGGGCGGCGGTCGATCCGCGGGCCGGGCTGGTGACCGGTGATCTGGAGGAAAGCGAGCGGTTGACGGACGCGTTGAGCGCGGCGCGCCCGGAGGCGATCATCCATTTTGCGGCGAACGCCCTGGTGGGAGAATCGATGACCAACCCGGGCAAATATTTCCTGAATAACGTCGGGAACGGGGTCCGGCTGCTTGAAGCGGTGGTGAAGGTTGGGGTGGGAAAGTTCGTGTTCAGTTCGACTTGCGCGGTCTATGGGACGCCGGCGCGGCTGCCGATGACGGAAGATCTGCCGCTGCAGCCGGTGAACCCGTACGGCGAGTCAAAGCGGATGTTCGAGCGCATTCTGGAGTGGTATCAGCAGTTGCACGGGCTGGAGTTTGTGGCGTTTCGCTACTTCAACGCGGCGGGGGCCAGCGAGCGGCTCGGTGAACACCACCGGATCGAGACGCATCTGATTCCGAACGTGCTGAAAGTGGCGCTCGGCCAGGCCGATCACTGTGAGATCTTTGGAGCCGATTATCCCACGCCGGACGGGACCTGCATTCGCGACTACATTCACGTTCGTGATTTGGCCCAGGCGCATCTGTTGGCGCTGGCGCCCGGGAAACGCGGCGTATTCAACCTCGGCAACGGATCCGGTTACTCTGTCCGTGAAGTCATCGACGCCTGCGCCCAGGTGTCAGGCTGCCGAATCCCGGCGTTGGAACGTCCGCGGCGGCCGGGCGATCCGCCGCGGTTGGTGGCGGGAGCGACACGCGCGGTCCAGGAACTGGGCTGGCAGCCCCGTTACCCGGGACTGCAGACTATTGTGGAGTCCGCGTGGCGATGGCATCGGGCGCATCCTCAAGGCTATGCGGAGTAGCGGGGCGACGGCAGAGCAGCAGCCAGGTGACCAAGCCGGCCACCGCGGCAATGACCGCGCAGAACAGGTAAGGAGTGGCGGGGTCGTGCCGGAATAGGAGATTGGCGGCCACGGGGGCGAGGATGCGAGCGAGGCTTCCGGCGCTTTGGGTGACGCCCAGGACGGTGCCCTGGTGGTCGGCGCTGGTGTGCATGGAGATCAGGCCAAAGGTGGGCGGCCGGTTGAGGGCCGAGCCGGCGGCGACCAGGCCGAGGCCGAAGATGAGCCAGGCCATGTGGCCGAAGTAGGGGAGGATGACCAGGCCGACGGCGAAGGCGAAGAGGCTGACGGCAATGAGTTTGGCTTCACCGAGACGTTTGACGAGCGGGCCGATCAGGCCGCCCTGGATGATCGCGGAGAGCACGCCGCAGTAGGTGAAGAGGTAGCCCACGTAAAGGACCGCGTCGCCGGATCGCGCAAAGAGCAGGCGCGGGAACGTGCTTTCGAAGGAGGCGAAGCAGAACGTCGCGAAAAAATAGACCAGCACCAATAAGCCGACGGTCGGCTGACGCAACGTCGCTGTCCATTGCTCGAGTTTGGGACGTTTCACGGCGGCTTCGGATCCGGGGCGTCGGCTTTCCCCCAGGATGAAGTAGCCGAACCCGAAATTCAGAGCGCAGATGGTGGCGGCCACCCAGCCGGGGCCGGCGGGGCCAAAGCCCTGCAGGGCGAATTGTCCGAGAGCGGGGCCAAAGATGAAGCCCAGGCCGAAGGCCATTCCGATCAGGCCCATGCTTTTCGAGCGTTTCTCCGGGGGGCTGATATCGGCGATGTAGGCGCTGGCGACCGAGAGATTGGCGCCGCAGATACCGGCAAAGACCCGCGAAGCCAGCAACAGCCAAAGCGCGGCACCGGTGTCCTGCAGCGAAGCGACGGCGAAAAGGACGTACGACGCCGCCGAACCGAAGTTGCTGATCAGCAGCACGGGGCGACGGCCGATCCGATCGGACAATCGTCCCCAGGCCGGGGCGAACAGGAACTGCATGAGGGAGTAGGAGGCGATGATCAGACCGATCACCAGATCGCTGGCGCCAAAGCTCTCGGTGTAGATCGGCAACAGAGGCAGCACGATGCCGAACCCGATCAGGTCGATGAACACCGAGAGAAAAATGATCAACAGGGATTTCCTGCGCACGGCGGGAGTCTAGGGGGGGGTGACTTGGAGTCAAGGGTGGTATAGGGGTATTAATGCGATCCATAAAATTCAGTTTCACGAAGCCGCCCTTCTGGTAGGGTGCGCCGGTAAGCTTATGATCAAACAAGCGATTTCATGGAAGGTCTATGCCCCGCTGGTCTCGGTGCTGGCCAGTTGCGGCAGTCCCGGGGCACTCGGTGGGGAGGTTTTGACCCAGCCGTTTCACGAGGCGGAACTGATCTTTCCTTTGGAGGCCTGGCACAATCACGCGTCGACGGTCGTGGAAACGCCCGCGGGGGATTTGCTGGTCTGCTGGTTTCATGGTTCGGGGGAGCGCACCGCGGATGATGTCCAGATCGAGGGGGCGCGGTTGCGGCGGGGATCGCGCGCGTGGAGCGAGCGTTTTTTGATGGCCGACACGCCGGGCTACCCGGACACGAATTGCACCATGTTCATCGATCCGGAAGGGCGTTTGTGGTTGTTGTGGCCGACGATCCTCGCGAACGAGTGGCACACGGCGCTGATGAAGTACTGCATCAGCCGCGATTACGATAGCGACGGCGCGCCGCGGTGGGAGATCAGCAAGGTGCTGCACGTGACGCCGGGCCCGGATTTTGCCGTGGCGCTCACGAACCACGTGGCGCAACTCCGTTCGCGACTGGGGGATATTGAGGCTATGGGATACGGTAAGGAACGCGCGGAAGCTTATCTGCGCCTGCTTGAGGAGCGGGCGGGCGACAAGTTGTTCCGGCGATTGGGTTGGATGACGCGGGCGCATCCGTTTGTGTTGGACGGTCGGCGTTTGATTGTGCCGTTGTATTCGGACGGGTTCGATTGCTCGTTGATGGCGATCACGGACGACTGGGGGGCGACTTGGCGGACCAGCAATCCGTTGCTCGGGTTGGGCAACATCCAGCCGAGCATCGTCGAGCGGCGGGATGGTTCCCTTTACACGTTGATGCGGGACAACGGGCCACCGCCGAAACGCCTGATGCAGAGCGAATCGCGCGATCGCGGGGAAACCTGGGGGCCGGTGACGGACAGCGATTTGCCGAACCCAGGATCGGGCGCCGAGATCATCAAGTTGCGCAACGGGCGCTGGCTGTTGATCAACAACGATACCGAGCGCGGACGTCACAGTCTCGTGGTTCAGCTATCGGCGGACGAGGGGAAGAGTTGGCCATGGCGTCGGCATCTCGAGTATGATCCGCCGGGTGAGCGGGCGGGTTCGTATCATTACCCGAGCGTGATCCAGTCGCGGGATGGGACCTTGCATGCGACCTACAGTTATCATCTGAGCCGGCAGGCGGTGCGCGCAGACGGAGCGGGGGAGGCGGGGACCAAATCGATCAAACACGCTCATTTCAACGAGACGTGGATCATGGCGGGTGGTCTCCCTGAGTGACCGATCCCATCGACGCCCCCGTTGCTTTGCTGATGAACGAGGGTAACGATGAGCCATATCTTCCAGACCTCAGCAAAGGGGCATGCTCGCGAAGACAAAAGTCGCAGATTCAGTTCCCACCCTGTCGCGGTAGGGACGCCGGTTACCCGGCGCCCCCCGCTCAGATCCCGGCGGGCGGTTTTCCCACACCGGGCTCTTCAAATCAACTCGCTCTCGCATGTGCCGCTGAGCGTTTCCGGGGGAACAGGGACCGCAGGATTCGCTGACAAAAACTGAACTCCTGCTGGCTAGGCATATTCTGACGTTGCCACCGCAGTCCAAGATGCTTCGCCAGGTTCGGGGCGTGGGGTGGATGAGGGTGGACTTGGGCAGCAGGGGCGGCGGGCTGAGAAATGTGCGGGCTGGTCCGGTGTTGCGTTTCAACTCCAGCGGAGTTCGACGAGGCGGCGGGCGACTTCCTCGACGTTGGCGCGGCTGTTGAAGGCGGAGATGCGGAAGTAACCTTCCCCCTGGCGGCCGAAGCCGCTGCCCGGGGTAATGACCACGTGCGCGCGGTTGAGCAGGTGATCGAAGGCCTGCCAACTGGAGATTCCCGGGGGAGTTTGCACCCAGAGATAGGGGGCATTGAGGCCGCCGAAGACCTTGAGGCCGGCGGCTTCCGCGCCGCGGCGCAGTACCTGGGCGTTGCCCATGTAGTGGTCGATCAGCGCGCGGGCCTGGGCTTTGCCTTCGGAGGAGTAGAGGGCGGCGGCGGCGCGTTGGACGGGGTAGCTCACGCCATTGAACTTGGTGGTCATGCGGCGTTGCCACAGACCGTGGAGGGGGAGTCTCCGGCCGTCGGGGGTGGCGGCGGTGAGGGATTTGGGGACGACGGTGAAGGCGCAGCGGGTGCCGGTGAAGCCGCCGTTTTTGGAGAAGCTGCGGAACTCGATGGCGCAATCGCGGGCGCCGGGAATCTCGAAGATCGAGTGGGGCAGGGTGGGATCGGCGATATAGGCTTCGTAGGCGGCGTCGTAGAGGATGACGGCCTGGTGTTGGCGGGCGTAGTGGACCCAGGCCTCGAGTTGGGCGCGGGTGGCGACGGCTCCGGTGGGATTGTTGGGGTAACAGAGGTAGATCAGGTCGGCGGGTTCAGCGGGGACGGCCGGCACGAAACCGTTTTCCGCGGTACAGGGCAGGTACAGCAAACCGGAGAAGGCGCCGGTATCGTCGGCCGGGCCGGTGTGGCCGGCCATGACGTTGGTGTCGACGTAGACCGGGTAGACCGGGTCCATGACCGCGATGCGATTTTGGGCGCCGAAGATATCGAGGATATTGGCGCAATCGCATTTCGAGCCGTCGGAGACGAAGATCTCGTCGTCGGCGATTTCGAGGCCGCGGGCGCGGTAATCGTGTTGGGCGATGGCCTGGCGGAGGAATTCGTAGCCTTGTTCGGGGCCGTAGCCGTGGAAGGTTTCGCGGTGGCCGAGTTCCTCAGCGGCTTGTTGGAGGGCCTGGACGCAGGCGCGGGGGAGGGGTTCGGTGACGTCGCCGATGCCGCAGCGGATGAGTTGTTTAGCGGCTTCGGGGTATTGCTGGCAGAAGGCGGCGACGCGGCGCGAGATTTCGGGGAAAAGATAGCCGGCTTTGAGTTTGAGGTAATGTTCGTTGAGAAAGGCCATGGGGTTACTTCTTTTTCGGGGCGAAACCGGGTGGCAATTTGAAGGCTGGCGATTCCTCCACTGGCGGCGGTTCGGGGGCGGGAGCGGGCGGGATGATACCTTCGCTCTCGAGTTGGGCGAGCCGGGTGCGGGCCTTTTCGGCGGCGGCGGTTTCGCCGTATTCGGCGTCGATGCGGCGGAGGAGGGCGATGGCCTTGTCGGGCTGATTGAGTCGGCCGTTGTAGAGGTTGACTAGGTGGATGGCGGCCCAGCCCCAGCGTTCCGGGGGGAGTTTCTGCTTGAGGACCTCTTCGTATTCGAGGGCGGCGGCGAGGGGATTATTGAGGTCTTTCTCGTAGATTTCGGCGATGCGGAGGGCGACATGCTGGGCGCGGGGGTTTTTCTGCAGGTGCTCGCGCAGGATGCGGATAGCCTCGAGGAAATTGCCCTGGCCCCATTCTTCTTCAGCCTTCTCGTAATCGGGCGTGGTGACGGTTTCGCCGGAATCGCCGTCGAACAAGGTTTTGGAGGCTTTGACGCCAATGAACTCGGACAGGTCGCGGGCGGCCAGCAAGCCCAGCCCGAGGAGGCTGAGGACGAGGCCGCCGCCGAGAAAACCAAGCGAATGGCCGGGCGCAGCCTCCGGGTTCTCCTGGAGGTAATTGGGCGGGTCAACCTCGTCGATGTCGAGCTGCCGCACATTCGATTCGGCGGCCATCAGCGCGTTGTAGTTGCTCTTGAAACGCCAGCCGAACAGGCAGGCCGAAATCGCCAGCAAAACATAGAGGATGAACTTGACGCTGCGTCTCATGCGCCGGGGCGAGAGTAACGGAACCAGACGATCGTGCAAGGTTCAAGCGTATCGTGTGTGGCTTGGGGGTGGGCGGCGTGGGCTCCTGGGTTCCGAGACGGGGGCGGGATTAGGATTAGGATTACGATTAGGATTAGGAGCAAGGGCAGGAGCAAGAGCAAGAGCGGGGGGGGCGATCAGTGACCGGGCGGACGAAGTGCTTTCCAGGGATATCGGTGGTGGCGTATGCTGTCGGTTGAAGCAGCGCTGATGAAAGCCATCCATCCCGTGTTTGGAGCATTGCTCTCCTGGGTTTGCGCCTCGGGCCTCGTGGTCGCGGCGCAGTCGACGCTGCTTTACGAGAAACGTTCGCCATACAGCACGATTGTGGTCACCGAGGATCAGGACGGATTGCGCACGTTGAGCTTCGAGCGGGGTGGCGCGCGCCAGAGCGTGGTGAAGGTGGGCGATCCCAACCATATCGAGTTGCCCTATGCGCGGGCCATGCTGGTGAGCCTGGCGGTGGTGCGGGATCCGGCCCGGGTGTTGGTGGTCGGCTTGGGGGGCGGCACGCTGCCGAGTTTCCTGCGCCGACACTATCCCGAGGCGACGATCGACGCGGTGGACATCGATCCCGACGTGATCGAGGTGGCGAAGTCGCATTTTGGATTTCGGGAGGATGCGCGGATGCGCGCCCATGTTCGGGACGGCCGGGAGTTTATTGAGGAAGTCGCCGAGCCTTACGATCTGATCTTTCTGGATGCCTTCAGCTCGGACAGTATTCCGCGGCAGTTGACGACGCGGCAGTTTCTGGAGGCGGTGCGCCGGGCGTTGACGCCGCGGGGGATGGTGGTGGCGAATCTCTGGAGCCAGTCTTCGAACGCGCTCTATCACCCCATGGTGAACACCTACCATGCGGTCTTCGAGCGGCTGTATCTCCTGGATGTTCCGGGTGCGGGCAACGTGATCCTGTTTGGTCTGTCGTGGGGCGAGCCGTTGTCGCGCGACGAACTCGAGCAACGGACGACAGACCTGGTGCGGCGCTGGGGGCTCACGCTCGATCTGGCCTGGATGGTCCGGCAGGGCTTCAAGCCGGCGGGCCCGAAACGGGCTGGCGGACGCGTGCTCGTGGACGAGGGCGAAGCTACTCCTTGACGCAGCGAAAGGCGACCACGGCGCTTCCCAACGAGCCGAAATCCCCCCGCAGTCGAAGCCAACCATCAGCGTCTGATTCGGTGGACACCGGAGCGGCCAGGAAGGTTGCCTGGAGCTCCCGGCGTTCACCGGGTGCCAACTGCACTTCGGAAGTGGCCAGTCGGAAGGTCCAACCGGACGGCAACCCGTCCGCGGTCAGGGTGCCTCGGGCGGTTGTCGGACCGAAGTTGTAAGCGACTACTCTGGCGGCGGTGGATTCGCCCGGCTTGAAAGTGTAGGCGTGGCCTTCCGACCACGGCAGATCGGTCACTTTCTTGCGTTGTGCGGTCGGCCAAAGGATTTGCAGCACGAGAGGGCAGACGTCGGTGGGGGCTGCCGGCGGGGGCTGAGGTTGCGCGTTGGGCTGGGTCTCAAGGGGGACAACGGGAAGCTGCCGGGCGGCGTTTGCGGCCAGTTTCACAAAGTAGGGCGCGGAGCCGATCCGTGCCGGCAGGCCAGCGGGACAATCGCGGCCGAGATAATCGTAAGACGCGGTCACGGGCAGATCCCCAGGCAGTGGGTTGTCGGTGAGGTGCCGGCCGCGGGACTCCCAGTCGACCGGGTGTTCAGCCCAGATCACCAGGAGATCGGCCTCCTCTCCGTCGGGTCGGGCGCGGAAGGCCAGCACGGTGACATCCTGCCCGGGATGCCATCGGCCCAAGGGTCGTGCGCCGGCGAGGATCCGTCCCACGGCGGCGAGGGCGACATAGGCCGGGCGCGGGGTGAGATCGCGTCGGAGCAGGCCGAACTGGACGCCGTTGGGTTCGTGGTAGTGCCCCAGGATGAAATGGAAATGCTGGGCAGCGCCGGCGGCGAGGCTGCAGGCGTATTCCTGGATGAGGGCTTCGGCCTTGAGCCGTTCACCGGGCCAGGGGAGATCGTAGTCGGGCGGGTTGTTGAGATGTTTCATGCCGCGATCGGCCTCGGTGATCCAGAGGGGTTTGCCGGCGGTGGCGGCGCGGGCGGGAGACCAGAGTCGGTCGTATTCGTGGAACCAGTCGTAGGTATGGATGTTGTAGGTGTCGAAGTAACGGGCGACTTCGTTGGCGCGGATGCCTTCGGTATGTTGCGGGGTGGGAACGGCGGCGGTGACATTCCAGCCGATGATCAAGTTCGGATCACCGGCTTTGAAGCCGAGCCAGGCTGCCTTCTGCCAGGAGCACATTTCGTCCACCGTATGGGCGCCGAACGATTCGACGTTGGCTTCGTTCCAGGGTTCCCAGGCCTGAACGCGGCCTCGGAATCGTCGGGCCATGGCGGTGGTGAAGCGGTGGACCGCGCGCAAGTCCGTGGCGAAACGGCCGCCGGGGGTATTGGGTTCCCGGGCCCAGGGGGGTGTGTCGTGGAAGACCTGGAGGACCCGCAGGCCGGCCCGGTGCTGAATCGCGGCGGCGGAATCATAGGAGGTTTGGTCGGCCAACCGATCACGTTCAGGTTGAATTTCCCGCCAGCGCAGACGGTCGCGCAGCCAATTGACCCCGGCCAGGGCGGCGAGGTTGGCGAACTGTTCCTGACGGATCGGATCGTCATGGGCGAACCATGAGATAGCGGCGTCGAGGCTGATGGGCGAATCGAGCGGGGTGGGGGAGCGGAGCGGGGCGAGGACCGCGGCGGTCGTGGCATGGAGAGGCTGAAGGTCGGGGCCAACGATCTCGACGCGATACCAGCCGATCCCGAGATCCGGCAGTGCGAGGCGGGCGGGGCGTTCGGCGGGTAACACTCCGGAGTCGCGCTGGACGCCAGTGTCGTCCGACAGGCGCCAGGTCAGTTCAGTTCGCGGCAATCCTTCAGGCACGGGAATGGACACACGATCGCCGAGGAGAAACACGTTTCCCGGGTGATCGGTCAGCGGGGCGGGAATGAGCCGTGTCGGCGGGGAATCCGAGGCGGTTGAGGAGAAGGTGAGCGGCAAGACGAGGGCGCAAGCCATGAGCGCCGACGTCAGCGAGGATTCCAACCGTGACCGGGTGGTGCGGGCTCGGCGAGCCCGTGCGGCAGCGGTCAGGAATTGGGTGGCGGAACGGGAAGGCAACTGGAGATTCACGTTGGACCTTTCAGATCCCGAGCTCTTTCAGGGTAGGTTCGATGGCCTCGGCCCAGCGTTGATAGCCCTCGGGACTGAGGTGGAGGGAATCCGGCATGACGGTCTTGGGCAGGGTGCCATCCGGATTGAGGAACACATCGCTGAGATCGCGGAAGAACACCCGCTGTTCATCGGCGAAACGGCGGATGACCTGGTTGATCGCGACGTTGTTGAGCCGCGCCTCGTCGAAGGGTTGTTCGGCGCGGGGGAAAATGCCCAGGAGCAGGATTTTGGTGTTGGGCGAGCGTTCCTGGAGCAGGTTGAGGATGCGCTGGATGCCGGCGGCGGTTTCCCGGGGATCCTGCATGCGGTGGCCGGTATTATTGGTGCCGATCATGACGACGGCCACCTTGGCTTTGCCGTTGGCGAGGTTGCCCTGGGTCAGGCGCCAGATGACATGTTCGGTGCGGTCGCCGCTGAATCCGAGGTTGAGAGCGTTACGGCGGTGGTAGTAGTTGTTCCAGACTTGCTGGCCGGTGCTTTCCCAGCCCTGGGTGATGGAATCCCCGATGAAGAGGAGGTCGGCGTCGTTGCGGGCGCGTTCGTCGACGGCCTGGTACCGCTCTCGCCACCAGGTTTCGTCGCCGCGCGTGGCGGGGATGACCGCGGGATTGACCTCGTAGAATTGGCGCAGATCGCGATAGCGTTTTTGGAGGCCGTTCAGAATTCCGGCATAGGCTGGATCGGCATGGCGGCTGCGCAGTTCCTGGGGATCGGTGACCAGATCGAACAGCTGCCATTCGCCGGTGCGAGGGAAGAAGAGGAGTTTGTAGCGATCGGTGCGGACGCCGTCATGGATGGGCACGTTGTGGACGGCGGCATTCTCGTAGTAAGCGTAGTAGATGGCATCCCGCCAGTCGGCCGGCGGTTGATCCGGGCGGCGGAGCAGGGGAACGAGGCTGCGGCCCTGGATGTCGCGGGGGATCTCGACCCCGGCCATTTCGAGGAAGGTGGGGGCGTAATCGATGTTCTGGATGAGGGCGTGGGAGCGCTTGCCGGGAGCGATTACGCCGGGCCAGCGAATCAGGAAAGGCATTTTGAGCGATTCCTCGAACATCCAACGTTTGTCATACCAACCGTGTTCGCCCAGGTAAAAGCCCTGGTCGGAGGAATAAATGACGACCGTATTGGTGGCGAGGCCGGAGGTATCGAGGTAATCGAGCAGTTGACCGACGCCATCGTCGACGGCGGCGATGCAGCCCAGGTAATCCTGCAGGTAACGCTGGTACTTCCAACGCACGACGTCGGCCCGCGAGAGTTGTCCGGCGCGCATCTGGTCGATGAACCGCTGGTTGAGCGGTTCGTAATGCGCGTCCCAGTCCCGGCGCTGGGCTTCGTTCATGCGTCGGTACTCGGCGTTGGGAATGCCGCTGAGAAAGAAATCGGGGAACAGATTGTCGCCGTGGAATTTCATGTCGTGCGCCCAGTAGAAATGGCGATCGATGGACATTTCGTTTTCCTTGAGCAAAGCGCTGCGGCCGGCGTAATCGTCAAACAACGTGTCGGGTTCCGGCACTGGGAGGTCGTGAAAAAGGCCGAAGTGGCGCGGGGCCGGCGCCCAATTGCGGTGGGGGGCCTTATGTTGGCACATCAGGAGGAACGGTTTATCCGGATCGCGTTCGGCCTGGAGCCAGTGGAGGGCTTTCTCGGTGATGAGATCGGTGCAGTAACCGTCGTAGCGCTTGCGGGAGCCATCCATCTGGATGAAATCCGGGTTGTAGTAGTTGCCCTGGTCGGGCAGCACCTCCCAGTAATCGAAGCCGGTGGGATTTGTCTCGAGGTGCCACTTGCCGAGCATGACCGTCTGGTAGCCGGCGTGGCGCAGTTGCTTCGGAAAGGTCGGTTGAGCGCCGTCGAACCGGTTGCCGTTGCGGAGGAATCCATTTCGATGACTGTGCTTGCCCGTGAGGATGCAGGCCCGGGAAGGGCCGCAGATCGAGTTTGCGCAGAAGGAATTGGCAAAGAGCGCGCCCTCGTGAGCCAGACGATCGATGTTCGGGGTCTGGTTGATGCGCGAGCCGTAGGCGCCGATTGCCTGCAGCGCATGGTCGTCCGAGAAGATGAACAGAATGTTGGGTCGGGAAGTTGCCGCCGACAGCGGGCTCAGGCCAAGACAAACGATGGCCAGTAAAAGGAGGCGTTGCATCGTGGAATTCTAAGGAATCACCGTTGAGACTCAACCCTCAACTCGCCGACCCTCGTTCCTCATTGCCTGGAGTCGCGAGCTGCGCCGCGAAACCCGCCGCCGGAACGCCGCACGAGGCTTCAGCCGCGGCGACGTTCAAGGGTCGCGCCCACGGCGAAAGTGCCGAGGGCGGTGCCAAGCGAGATCAGGTAGGTGCAGGCCCAGTCACCGATATACGTGCCATAGCCCCAGGAGACCAAACCGGCGATCAACGTCGCCAGACCCGTCCGCGGTCCGCCCAGGCCACTGTAAAGCCCGAACACCATGAGGACAAAGATCCCGGCGCTCCCCACGCCGTTGGCCTGTTGCACCAGTTCGAAGATGCTCTCCGCGCCCAGGGCGAGGGCGTAAGCGACGAGGCCAAAGACCACCACACCGACTCGGGCTGTGATCAGCCTGGCGCGGTCGGACATCTGTGGTAGGTAGGAAAAGACGAGGTTGTGGGAGACGAGGGCGGAGGCCGCGAGCAGAGTGCTGTCAACGGTGGAGAGAATGGCGGAGACAAGCGCTCCGGTGAAGAGGATGTAAACCACGGTGGGCAGATACTGCTCGGCCATCCGGGTGAGGACATGCTCTGAATCGTCCAAATCAGGCAGGAGTTGAGCGCCGAGCAGGCCCAAACCCGCCGGGATCAATCCGACGACCAGGTACAGCCCGCCGCCCAACAAAGTGGCTCGCCGGGCGACCTGCGGCGAACGGGTTGCCAGCACGCGGGAGATCACCTCCTGCGCCACCAGCGATCCGCAGACGGCCATGGTCAGAAGCTCGAGTTGAGCCCAGCCCGAACCGGGCGGGCCACCGCAGAACCGGAGCTTTTCCGGGTCGAGTTGATTCCAGGTATCGACCAGAGAAACCTCGCCGCTGAAGGCCAGGACCCCGAGTAGCGCGAAGAGGCCAATGACGATCGCGAGGCCTTGGATGAAATCGGTGATCACATCGGCCAGCAAACCACCGGTACAGGTGTAAAGGATAACCACCACCGCGGCGATGGTGATCGCTGCCGAGACATCTAGATCCGACGCGGAGGTGAGCACCTGGCCAAAGGCGCGGATCTGGGCCGCCGCCCAGAAAACGGAGGTCGGCGCCATCATCAAGGCGGCGAACCGCTCGACGCGGCCGGAGTAGCGCTGGCGAAAGAGATCGGCGAGCGTGGTCAACCCGCGTCGCCACAGGGGCGCCGCGAATAACAACCCGAGCACCAGGAGGGCAAAGCCGTACCCGAAAGGATCCGTGATGCCTCCGGCGAGTCCTTCGGCGTGAAACTTGCCAGCCGCGCTCACACACGACTCGGCGCCGAACCAGGTGGCGAAGATGGAAAACGTGGCGAGGCCGAGCCCGACTCGCCGGCCGGCGACCAGGTAATCGGCTTCGGAGCGAACGCCGCGCGAGACGAGGAGACCGACGACCAATTGCGCCAGGACGTAAAGAAAGACGGCCAGCAGGATGCCGTTCATGGCTGCCAACGACACTCAACGGCGAGGGTCTTGTCAACCGCGCGCACGGGGAGTTTGCCGGCGGGGCAGGGGAGGCCACCGTGCCGGCAAGTCAACGGATCAAACCAATCCCTGATCGAGCATGGCATCGGCAACCTTGACGAAGCCGGCGACATTGGCGCCGACGACGAGGTTGCCGGGAGCACCGTATTCGGCGGCGGTTTGGGCCGCGTTCTGGTGGATCGTCACCATGATCTGATGCAGACGACGGTCGACCTCCTCACGGGTCCAGGGCAGCCGCATCGAATTCTGACACATCTCGAGCCCGGAGGTGGCGACGCCGCCCGCGTTGGCGGCTTTGCCCGGCCCGTAGAGGATTTTCTGCTGGAGAAAGAGATGAACGCCTTCGGGTTCGGTCGGCATGTTGGCTGCCTCCGCCACCAACTGGCAGCCGTTGGCCAGGAGGGTTTTGGCATCGTCCCCGTCGATCTCGTTTTGCGTCGCGCAGGGAAATGCGCAGTCACAGGGTATGGTCCAGGGCCGGCGGTTTTCGAGGTAGGTCGCCTTGAACTGCGTGGCGTATTCCTTGATGCGGCCGCGGCGTTCGTTCTTGAGGGTTTTGAGCCACTGCAGTTTTTCCGGGGTGAACCCTTCCGGGTCATGGATGCTGCCGTTCGAATCCGACGCCGAGACCACGCGGGCGCCGAGGTGAAGGAGTTTCTCGATGGTAAACTGGGCGGCATTGCCAGAACCGGACACGGTGCAGACCTTGCCCTCGATGGCCTCGCCGCGGGTCTTCAACATTTCCTGGGCAAAATAGACGCAGCCGTAGCCGGTGGCTTCGGGCCGGATCAGGGACCCGCCCCAATTGAGGTTCTTGCCGGTGAGGACACCGGTGAACTCGTTGGCGAGACGTTTATATTGTCCGAATAAAAAGCCGATCTCGCGACCTCCCACACCAATGTCGCCGGCCGGGACGTCGGTGTTCGGGCCGACGTGGCGGAAGAGCTCGGTCATGAAGGACTGGCAGAAGCGCATCACCTCGTTGTCCGAGCGACCCTTGGGATCGAAATCCGAGCCGCCTTTGCCACCACCCATCGGCAGCGTGGTCAACGAATTCTTGAAGACCTGTTCGAAGGCAAGGAATTTCAGGATGCCGAGCGAAACGGTGGGGTGAAACCGCAGGCCACCCTTGTAAGGCCCGATCGCGCTGTTGAACTGAATGCGGAAACCGCGATTCACCTGCACCTGGCCCCGGTCATCCTGCCAGGGAACCCGAAAAATCACCACGCGCTCCGGCTCAACCAGCCGGTCCAGAATCCGCGCATCGCGGTATTTCCGGTGACGCTCGATGACCGGTTCGATCGATTCGAGGACTTCGGTCGCCGCCTGATGGAACTCAGGTTCGCCCGGGTTGCGTCGTTGTATGAGGTCGAGAGTTTCCTGAATAGCGCCCATAAAATGAGTTGGGATGATCCGGGCGGGTTTATTCCATAGTGCGGACGCGATGTCCACTGCTTAGTCGGGTTTGGCTTAGGTATTCGATTGCGCAACGCTGATTGTGAGTGAAGATCATGAAGGACGCAAAACCGGTTCTTGCTTTTCCTTTTCGGGGCGGAAGTTCTAAAGTGGCCACACCGCCGGGCATGAGCATCCCAGTCGACACGACGGGGCAGCCCGACGATGACCGCCGGTCCGGTCTGGCGGCATGGCGAGGAAACGACGATGTCAAACGAAACAATATTGAACCCGGACGTCTTGAGCACGGGTCTGGCCGGGCTGGATGAGGTGCTGCTGGGGCTGCAGCCAGGCGACAACGTGGTGTGGGAAGTCGACCGGGTGGAGGACTATCGACCGGTGGCGATGCCATTCCGCGAGGAAGCGCAGCGGCGGGGCCGGCGGCTGGTCTACTTCAGGTTTGCGCGGCACCTGCCCTTGTTCGATCCCGAAGTGGAAGTGGAAATGTATGCGATGGACCCGGAGGTGGGTTTCGAGTCGTTTGTGACCGGGATACTGGACGTGATCGAGCGGGTGGGGGCGAACGGTTACTACGTGTTCGATTGCCTGTCGGATTTGGCGGTGGATTGGTTCAGCGACCGGATGCTGGCCACCTTCTACCAGATTGTATGTCCCTATGTGTATGAGCTGAAGACGCTGGCCTATTTCGGTCTCTTGAAAGACCGTCATCCGGTCCATGCCACCGACGTCATCATGCGCACGGCGCAGGTGGTGCTCGAGGTCTTCCGCAAGGATCACCATGTGTTCATGCAGCCCCTGAAGGTTTTCCGCCGGCATTCGCCCACGCTCTACCTGCTGCACGCGTGGGAAAACGGGAAGTTCCGGCCGGTGACCAACAGCGCGACCATCACGGAGATCCGGGCGGGTTCACCGCAGCCCTGGCTCGATTTCTCGATCCGGCGGCTGGGCGTTTGGACCGAGATGTTCCAGCAGGCGCAGGCGGCGCTCGCGGCGGTCGCCGACGGACGGGCGGAGCCGGCGGCCACGGAATTGTTGTTGCGACGATTGTTGAAGATGGTGGTCACGCGGGATGAACGGTTGCTGGCGCTGGCGGGCCGCTATCTGGGGCTGGGCGATGTGGTGGGCGTCATGCAGCGGATGATTGGTTCCGGCCTGATTGGCGGCAAGTCGCTGGGCATGCTCCTGGCCCGGGCCATCCTGGACCGGGCCGATCCCCAATGGTCGCAGCGCCTCGAGAAACATGATTCCTTCTTCATCGGCTCGGATGTGTTCAATACCTATCTGGTGGAGAACGGCTGCTGGTGGCTGCGGCGCCGGCCGCGCGAGTCGGCCCGCGATTCCGCCAGCATGTCCGAGTATTTCCAGCGCGCCGGCCAGGCGCGGGTGAAGCTGTTGCAGGGCGCGTTCCCGGACGATGTGCGCGAGCAATTCCGCGAAATGCTCGAATACTTCGGGCAATCTCCGATCATCGTGCGCTCGAGCAGCCTGCTCGAGGACAGCTATGGGAACGCGTTCTCGGGCAAATACGAGAGCGTCTTTTGCGCGAACCAGGGCACCCCGCAACAGCGTCTGGAGGCGTTCATGGCCGCGGTGAGAACGGTCTACGCCAGCACCATGAGCCAGGAAAGCCTCCAGTACCGATTGCATCATGGCTTGCTCGACCGTGACGAACAGATGGCGTTGCTGGTCCAACGCGTCTCGGGGGAAATGTACGGTCGGTTGTTCTTTCCCCAACTGGCCGGCGTCGGCTTTTCGTTCAACCCGTTTGTCTGGCACGAGGAGATCGATCCCACGGCCGGCTTCCTGCGGCTGGTCTTCGGCCTGGGCACGCGCGCGGTGGACCGTTCCGACGACGATTACACCCGGCTGGTCGCGCTGAATGCGCCGCTGAAACGGCCGGACTCGCGCCCGGACCAGGCGCTGCAGCATGCCCAACGTCGTGTCGATGTGCTGGATCTCGAGGGCAACCTCCTCACCAACCGCGAGTATTCAGCCCTCGTCGGGGCGCTGCCGGCCAGCGAGCAACAGCTCTTCTCGCGCGATCCCGCCGTGTCGCCCACCCCGGATTTCGAACGACTTCTCGTCGAGACCGAGTTCATTCCGATCATGCGCGAACTGCTGCGGACCGTCGAAGAGGCTTACCAACATGCGGTCGATATCGAGTTTACCGCCAACACCCTCGAAGACGGTAAACTCCGCGTGAACCTGCTCCAGTGCCGGCCATTCCAGGTCAAGATCAAGGGCGAAGGAGGACGGGTTCAATTCCCCGACCGGTTAAGGGCAGGGGACCGGTTGCTGGAATCGCGCGGACCGATCCTGGGCCACAGCCTGGCCACGGCGATCGACCGGCTGATCTATGTGCCGCCCGCAACCTACAGCCGGCTCTCGATGTCGGATCGCTACGCCGTCGCCCGTGCGATCGGCCGCGTCACCCTCGAAACCAAACCGGCCGGCTCCGGCATTGTCATGCTGCTGGGCCCGGGTCGCTGGGGCACCTCCATGCCGGCCCTCGGGGTGCCGGTGTCATTCGCGGAAATCAGCCGCGCCGCGGTTCTGGGCGAGCTCACCACCATGCACGAAGGGCTGGTGCCCGATGTGTCGCTCGGCACCCATTTCTTCAATGACCTGGTCGAGATGGACATTCTTTACTTCGCCGTTTCACCGAACAAGGAGGGGCATATGTTCAACGAAGAACTCCTGAAGCAGGCCCCGAATCGGCTGTTGACCCTGCTGCCCGGCGCCGTGCGCCTGGTCGGCACCTTGTGGGTGGTGGACGCCACGGATCTCTCGCCGGACGGACGACTTTATCTGAACGTGGATTCGATGAAACAGCGCCTGGTCTGCTACCGGCAGAGCGACTCGAGGTAAATCGCTCGAAAAGCTTGCGCGGCGGGACCGCGGGCTTATCGTGTCAACCGTGATTTCTGAGTTGGTTGACGCAAACCCATCGCCCGCCGTCCGCCATGACTGGACCTTGGCCGAGCTCCGGGCGATCTATGAGCTTCCGTTGCTCGAGCTGGTGCGCCGTGCGGCGGCCGTTCACCGGCAGTTTCACGATCCGGCCGAGGTCCAGGTGTGCAAACTGATCTCGGTGAAAACGGGCGGCTGTCCGGAGGATTGCTCCTATTGCGCGCAATCATCGCGATATCAGACCGGGATCGATTCCGAGCCCTTGCTGGACCGGGAGACGGTGCTGGGGATTGCGCGCCAGGCCAAGGCCAACGGCATCAGCCGCGTCTGCATGGGGGCGGCGTGGCGGGAGGTCAAGGACGGCGCCTCGTTCGAGCGCGTGCTCGAATTGGTGAAGGAGGTCACGGGCTTGGGTCTCGAGGTTTGCTGCACGCTCGGCATGCTCAACGCCGACCAGGCGCGACGGCTCGAGGAGGCCGGCCTTTACGCCTACAATCACAACCTGGACACTTCGCCCGAGTATTACGAAACGATCATCACGACCCGGGCTTATGCCGATCGGCTGCGGACGCTGGGTGAGATCCGCAAAACCCGCGTCACCGTCTGTTGTGGCGGCATCATCGGGATGGGAGAATCGACCGACGACCGCTTGGGGCTGCTGCTGACCCTGGCGTCACTGCAACCGCATCCGGAATCGGTGCCGATCAACATCCTGGCGAAAGTGCCGGGAACACCCCTGGCCACGACGCCGGACGTGCCTTTCGATGAGATCGTGCGGATGATTGCCACCGCGCGGCTGTTGATGCCCGGATCGGTGGTTCGGCTCTCGGCCGGGCGGGCGCGTCTGAGTGTTGCCGAACAGGCGCTCTGCTTTCTGGCGGGCGCGAACTCGATCTTTTCGAGCGAGAACGAGACGATGCTGACGAAGGCGGTGCCGTCACCGGCATACGAAGCGGACCTGGCGATGCTGGGTGTGCTGGGGCTGCGTCCGCGTCCGGCGTTCAAGTCGGTCTGACCTGGGAGCTCTGGCGACTTCTGAGGTCGAAGGGGCCGGCAGGTTCTGGAGGGCAATTTTACCATGCACCAGCGTTCGCTGACCACGGGTCACATAATAGTCGCACAATGTGTGTTATATTTAATAGACATTGCCACTGTAGCTGATCGAATAGGTCCTTTGCGGCTTTCTATCAGCGGATATAGCGCGGTTCGAAGATCGGCCCCAGCCCGTGCCGGCGCAGCAAATCGACAAATCGCCGCACCCCCGCCTTCTCTCTGGGGCCGAGTTCATACCGGACATGTTGTCCGAAGTAACGTTCGCGGAATTCGGCGGTGTAATCCGGATGATTCCTGATGATCTCGGGCAATCCCCGCAGTCCGCGGTCTCTGGCTTGAACGAGGGCTTTTCTGAGGGGCGCATGGTCGATGCCCTGGCGCAAGGCCCAGACCGCATAGACAAAGGGCAATCCAGTCAGTTCGTGCCAGGCCTGACCAAGGTCGAGGATGGTATGCGGGTGCGGTGCGAGCTGAAAATCAATGGCCCGGTCCCCGATCAACAGCACGGCGTCGCAATCGATGGCGGACCGATAGTCCGGCAGCGGGATGAAGTCCGGGTTGAGCCCACGTTCGGCGAGCAAGACGCGCAGCAGATTGGCGCCGGAGAGAGATGCGATGTCGAGAGCGATCTCCTTGATTTCTGGGAGTGGCGGTCGATGAGCCAGAATGACGCTGTAAACAGCTCCGGCTGAAGCGATTGCGATGCTGTCGAGCACCTCGTATCGGTCGTTGAACAGCACTTCGGCCAGGCTGACCAGGGCGGCATCGAGCTGATTGGCCCGCAGCATCTCGGCAAGTCTGGCGGGAACGACGAACTGGACGGACTGTTCGATGCCGAGGGTGAGAGGTGCGGCATTCAGGTAAGGCACCGAACCAACCCGGAACGGAGCGATCGGGATGGGCGGGCAGGATGCGATGGGGTCTGACACCCGCGCGGCGGCTCCTATTCCTCGGTTTCGAGGCGATTGCGCGGGTTTTGGCCCGTGCGTGTCTGCGGCCGGTAGCTCATCCACAGCCAGGCGGCGATTGCCGGGCCGAAGCCCAAGACCAATCCGACCGGCACCACCAGCAAGCCCCAGATGTTATTATCGATGTTCGCCAACATGCCGCGTTAGAGTGGTCGGACCGGGCGTCGAGTCAAGGCATTTGCTAGCTCACGGCGGTTTCGACCACTTCCAGCCGGCCCCGGTCGGCGTCCAATCGGGCGAGGCAGCCCAGCGGGATGGTGACTTTGGTGGCCACATGACCGAACGCAAACCGGTCAACGGCGGGTTGCGGACACCACTCGAGCATGTCGGCGAAGATCTCAGCCTGGGATAGGAACGGACGCGTGCGGTCGTTGGGGACGCACTTGGTGAATGCGCCGAGGATCAGGCCGCTGAGCCGTCGCAGCACGCCGGCGTTGCGGAGTTGGGTCAGCATACGATCCAACCGGTGCAACTGTTCGCCCACATCTTCCAGGACCAACAGCGCTTGTCGGTAATCGGGGCTGAAAGGCGTGCCGAGGCTGGCGCACAGGAGCGAAAGATTCGTGCCCAGGAGTCGTCCCTCGGCTTTGCCGGGATGGCCCTGGCGCAACGGGGCGCCCTCGGGTTGAGGCAGCTCCCCCACCCTGCCGGTTGAAGTCAGCAGCCGCCAGAATTGCTCCTCGGCGAACGGATCGCGGTGTCCCGCGAGATCGGCGACCAGCATCGGTCCGGCAAAGGTGATCAGGCCGGCCCGCCGCCACAAGGCCATTTGCAGGGCGGTGATGTCGCTGTAGCCCACCACGATTTTCGGATCGCGCCGCGCGGCGCCGTAGTCGATGAGCGGGAGCAACCGGGGCGTGCCGTAGCCACCCCGCACGGCGAAGATCGCGCGCACCTGCGGGTCGCGCAGGAACGCGTTGAAATCCGCCGCCCGCTGCAGATCGGTGCCGGCCAGATAGCCGTGCCGCGCCTGAAGATGCGGTCCGAGGCGGGTACGGTAGCCGAGGCTCTCGAGATAACGAACGCCGCGCTCGACGTGGGTCCAGTCAAGGGGCGGACTGGCGGGCGCAACCAGCCCGATGAGGTCGCCCCGCCGCAGCCGCGGCGCCTTGAGGATCTTCATGGTGCCGGCAGGATTTCGACTCCACGGGACGGCGTCAAGTTTCGCGCTCGCCTGAATCCGGGCCAATCGCTAAAGAAGCTGGGTCATGCTCAACTACATTTGGCTGGGCCTTGTGCTGTTCGGGGTGTTGGCGGGTGGCTTCAGCGCTCAGTTCCCGGCGGTGGTGGACGGCGCCATCGAGGGGGCGAAGAACGCCGTGACCCTCGCGTTGGGCTTGATCGGCATCATGGCCCTCTGGCTCGGAGTGATGCGCCTGGCCGAGCTCGCGGGGTTGGTCCGGGTCATCGCCCGCGGGCTTCGGCCCGTCTTGCGTCGTCTGTTTCCTGACGTCCCGGAAGAGCATCCCGCCATGGGATCGATGGTGCTGAATATCGCGGCGAACATGCTGGGATTGACCAACGCCGCGACGCCGCTCGGGCTCCGGGCCATGCGCGATCTCGAGACCTTGAACCGCGTGCCCGGCACCGCCACCAATGCCATGTGCACCTTCCTCGCCATCAACACCAGCTCGGTGCAGCTGATTCCCATGACGGCCGTGGCGGTGCTGGCCGCCAGTGGCTCCACCCAACCCTCCGCCATCATCGGCACCGCTTTCCTGGCCACTCTTTGCTCGACCGCTGTCGGATTGTCCGCCGTCAAATTGCTTGAGCGACTGCCCGCTTTCCGGCTGCCGGCGCCGACGCATCTCTCGTCCTCGTCCGCGACGGGAAACCCGCCCTCCCCTCCCCTGCCCTCTTCGTCGGAGAACGAGGACGCCCCGGCGCCTGCGGTGGACGCGGCGGGTCTGGAACCGCGGGCCTTGTCGGTCTGGTCATGGACCGCCCTCGCCGCGCTCCTGCTGGCCTTTGCGGGATTCTGGCTGGTTGGCACCTTTCCGCAGTTGCTGGGCTCGCCGCTGGCCCCGGAGGGCGGTCCGCCGCTGGCCCGCGCCGTGAACACGCTTTCGTTGCTGGCGATTCCTTTCCTGCTTTCGTTCATTCTGCTTTACGCCGCCCTGCGTGGCGTCCAGGTCTACGAACAGTTTGTCGAGGGCGCCAGGGAAGGCTTTCAGGTCGCGATCCGAATCATTCCGTATCTCGTGGCCATGCTGGTCGCCATCGGAGTCTTCCGGGGCGGCGGCGGACTGGATCTGCTGGCAAAGTTGTTCGGTCCGATGCTCGGTGCGATCGGATTCCCCACCGAACTGTTGCCGATGGCTCTCATCCGACCTCTGACCGGGACCGGCACGCTCGCCATCTTCTCGGATCTGGTCGCTACTCACGGGCCGGACAGCTTGATCGCGCGCACGGCGGGTACCGTGTTCGGCAGCACCGAAACCACCTTCTACGTAGTCGCACTTTACTTCGGTTCCGTGGCGGTTCGGCGCACCCGACATGCGATCCCCGCCGGTTTGATCGCCGATGCCACCGGGGTGATCGCCGCCGTGGTCATCTGCCGATGGGTGTTCGCTTAGCCGTATCGATGCAGTCACAACCGCGAATGAATGCCAATGAACGAGAATGTGATAGGCCTGGCATGACCTTAGCCGCCATTTGGAGCGGTCACCACTGGGTGACCGTGTCACCCTGGTCCGGTCACTGTTTCCGGGCCTGTGATTATTCGCCTTCATTCGAGCCGTGCGCGTATAGGGCTGGCGAAGCTCCACAAAGGTTCGACGTATGGGAAGAAGTATTGGGGCCCTGCTCAAGGTCGCGGGAGCGTACACGCCGCGGCCCGAGGTTCGGATGCGATTCACCGAAATGGTGATCCCATCCATGAACTCAGAAAAACAGCGCTGGTTGAACTGCAACCAGACGTCGTCGACCCAGCCGACCTATCCTTTGGGTGTGATCGCACTGACCGATTGCCAGCTCTGGGGGACGTGGCTTTCGTTGTATCCTGGCTGGAGCGGGATGAGTGTGACCCTGACCAACAACTTGCTGCATGGCAACTCGCTGTATTGCGATCAGAAACGTTACTACGGCACGGCGACGTTCAGTTTGACCATGTACAACAACCTGTTCTCCGGAGGCGCCTTCTCCTGTCATTACAGCGATCCCTCGGTGACCTGGACGATCCACGACAATTTCTTCGATCGGACGGCGGTCAGCGCCGCCGGGTCTCATAACACCGTCAATTCGAACAACGGATATCGCCTCGCGACAGCATTGCCTGGGGGCACAGCCAACCGCACGTTGACCGTCACGCCCAGTTATGAAACCGGAACGCTCGGCCAGTTCTATTACCCGCCCTCGGGCGCGGCCGGCACCATCACCTACGAACTGGTCAACCGCGGCAGCCGGACTGCCATCGCCGCGCGCCTGGTTGCACCAGATGGTTGTGGGACCAAATCACGTGCTCTACGTGGCCTAGCGCCAAGACCTCCCTGAAGGAAACCCGCTGAAGAAGATGCTCAAGATAAACTCTTTTACTGGAAGGGGGGAGTTTCCGCTTTTGGCCGACGACATAGTCGATATTGAGGCGGTTTACGAGGAAAATGAGTGGTTCATCAGCCTTCTTCGTAGCAACTCCGCAGAGTCAGATGATTACTTCAAGGCGTTCATCATTCCGGCGCTCGCAGTGAACCCAGAAGCCAATCCCACCAGGCGTGATGATCTCTATGTGGTTTATGCGGATAAGGGTGAGAACACCGGTGACAGAGCGGATAGTTTCCTGGTGTATTCCAAGGATGGCGGCGCGACCTGGGAACCGAAGCAACGAGTCAGCACCGTCTGGGCGAATGATCAGTGGATGCCGATCGTCACCGTGCGTCCGAACGGCAATCAGTTGTTCATCGCCTGGTGCGACCGCCGTGGGGATGTCGCCCAAAACTCCCTGATCGATCTGTATGGACGTTTTGGGACCATTGCGACGGATGGCACCGTCACGCTTGCCCCCGCCGATTTCCGCATCACTACGACAAGCTTCCCTCCGGCGTTTCCGGGGGCGCTGAGCGAAAACACTCAACAATGGCATCATGACCCGGTTTGGCCACCGGGCTATCCGAGCGCACCCGAATGGGTGAATCTCCATTGGAGATATCCTTGGTTCCCCCCCCGGAACCTGAACCACCCGAGACTTGGTCCGCAGGCGACAACGCGACGTGGGATACCTACGCCCATGAACACGGGGAACACAACGGACTCTATGCGGATCTGAACTACGTGTACTTGGTGTGGTCGGACAATCGCCTCGGTTCTCTTGGAACTGCCTATCCAGATCGAAGGCAATCGGATGTGCGGCTGGCGCGCATCAGTTGGCCATAAACAAAAGCAGGTCGACATATGACATTGAACGCGGTTCGGCCGGGAAAGACTCAGGTCAGACGTTGGATCAGGTTCGGCGCCGGCTTGGCTCTGGCCCTCCTCGTGGTATCCAGCAGGTCTTTTGCGCAGGCTACGTTCGCATTACAGAATCGCCCTGTGGACGCCCCGGTTTATGACTGGACAGGCGCTCTGCTTTTCGGAGCCGACTGGCGGGCGGAGCTCTATGGTGGCGCGACTGCGGATTCATTGACCCCGACGATTGGCTGGCACAGCCTGACTCGTGAATTGGCCGGTTTCGTTGGGCCTGGCTACTTTAGAGGTGACGACTATGTGTATGTCGCCGAGGTCCGCCCGGGAGGCTCGGCGTGGCTGCAAGTCAAGGTGTGGAACGTTCAACTCGGCGCCACCTACGAGGAGGCGGTGGCTGCAGCACTGGGTGGCTATGGACAATCCGGGCTCTTCTACGCTCAAAGCGATCCAACTATGATTTTCCCAGCACAACTCGTGGGTCTTCAATCCTTCAGCGTCCTGCAGGTCATTCCCGAGCCAAGCACCTGGGCGCTGTTCGTGTCGGGCAGCGTGTTGGGATTGAGTTTGAGGCGTTGGGGAGTAAAGGGATCGACGGAAACGCTGACTGGCGGCAAGCTTCATTGATGAGCGCACCGTTAACATGGTCGCACGGTCTGTTTCGCGTGACTGGGGCGCCACGTTCACACGCAGCCCCACCGCGCCACCCCAACCTCCCGACACTTGGACCGCAGGCGAGAACGCGACTTTAGACATCTACGCTAATGAACACGGAGAACACAACGGGCTCTATGCGGACCTGAACTACCTGTACTTGGTGTGGTCCGACAATCGCCTCGGTTCTCCTGGAACTGCCTATCCTGATCGAAGGCAATCGGATGTGCGGCTGGCGCGCATCAGTTGGCCATAAACAAAAGCAGGTCGACATATGACATTGAACGCGGTTCGGCCGGGAAAGACTCAGGTCAGACGTTGGATCAGGTTCGGCGCCGGCTTGGCTCTGGCCCTCCTCGTGGTATCCAGCAGGTCTTTTGCGCAGGCTACGTTCGCATTACAGAATCGCCCTGTGGACGCCCCGGTTTATGACTGGACAGGCGCTCTGCTTTTCGGAGCCGACTGGCGGGCGGAGCTCTATGGTGGCGCGACTGCGGATTCATTGACCCCGACGATTGGCTGGCACAGCCTGACTCGTGAATTGGCCGGTTTCGTTGGGCCTGGCTACTTTAGAGGTGACGACTATGTGTATGTCGCCGAGGTCCGCCCGGGAGGCTCGGCGTGGCTGCAAGTCAAGGTGTGGAACGTTCAACTCGGCGCCACCTACGAGGAGGCGGTGGCTGCAGCACTGGGTGGCTATGGACAATCCGGGCTCTTCTACGCTCAAAGCGATCCAACTATGATTTTCCCAGCACAACTCGTGGGTCTTCAATCCTTCAGCGTCATGCAGGTCATTCCCGAGCCAAGCACCTGGGCGCTGTTCGGCTTGGGCGCGCTGGTCTTCGCCGCAAGGTTGCGGACAAGCCCACGTCGATGAAGGGGTTCAATGCCATAAAGTCTGTCACGCATGATGGTCCAACTCGTGACGGTCATCAGAGAGCCGCAGTAACCCATGGGGGACCGGAACAGGGTGACAGGTTCACGCGGCTGGGAACAGGGTGACAGGTTCATAGTCAGGAATCCCGAAGTCATTCTCAATTAAGGGGTAGGAGCAGCGAGCGCCATCGGACCGCGGCTGTGTCGCAGACCAGCCGCAGCAACGTCCGCCCGGTCAAGGGGTCCGGAACAGTCCGAACGCCACCGAGCGCGCGAGCTTGCTGCGACTGACCCTTCGGGCACAGTCGCGTTCCCAGAC
>JAHDYP010000080.1 GCA_023383055.1 Verrucomicrobiota bacterium
GCGCGTCCGGAGTGGCGGCTCCCCTGAAGGCCGTCCGGGTGGATGCCTTCGATGAATCGGGCGATGACGCCACGGCGGAGCAGTTGATGGGGATCGAACTCTTCACCAACGCCAAGAGCCTCATGGGCGAACTGGCGGACGATCTCCAGAACGGCGCCCTGTGGGTGCATCCCACGGTGTTGGCCGCGCTCGAACTGGCCGATGAGACCAGCTTCGACAAGGTGTCGCATGGTCCCTGGACCATTCGCACTTACCGGGGCATCCCCATTTACGTGTCCGAGACTTTGGTCCGGGCGGGAACCACCAACGGGTTCGTTTACGAGACCTATCTCCTGGCGCGGGGGATCGTGGCCAAGGGCGAGAAGCCGCAGCAGACCGATGTGATCGACGTGGCCGCCCTGCAGATGGAGCGGAAGTTCGGAATCAACAACGAGATCATCTACGACCGGACCCGGTTCGTGATGCATCTGAACGGCATGAAGTGGGTGGGGACGCCCGCGGGCGAAAGCCCCACGAACGCGGAGTTGGGCACGATCGCCAACTGGAACCTGGTGTTGGCGACCGCCAACCGGGTAGGCGCAGTCTGCATCCGAACCAATGGGTGATCGTATGACCGACAAACCCAAAGTGGATCCTTACCCGGAGCCGGTGGCGATGACGGCGATCAATCTGCGCCGGATCAATCGAATGCAGGCCGAGAAAGGCCGGGCTGACCGACTCCAACGCCTGTCCCGCCGCAACCGTGATGTCGCCTGGTTGCTGGGCGAGAACCAACGGCTGACGAAGCCCGTCCCGAAGAAGGTCGCTGCGAAGTGACGGTCACCCAACAGGCGAGGCTGGCGGGGTTCCGTGCTCAACTCGGGGTGCGCGGCCACACCCTGATTCTGCAACCGGGCGGACCGGCATTCCCCGCGTTGCTACAGCCGGCCACGAACGAAAGCGGCGAGTATCAACTCTCGGAGGAAACGACCGTGACCGACATCGCCAGCATCCTTCGCGATGACATGGGCGCCACGGTTATCACGCCGGGAGCGATCCTGGCAGAGGGATCGGCTCAGTATCGCGTGGTCAAGGTCGAGGATCATCCGGTCGACATTGCAGTGAAACTCCATTGCGAAGCGGTTCACCTGTGAACGCCACTGTTGACATCGAGTATCAGGATTACGCCCAGGCGTTCTCGGAGTTTATCCGGGAGCGGGGCACGCTCCTGCCTAAAGCCCTGAGGGGTGAGGGTCGGCAACTGGCGTCGCGCCTGGTGCGGTTCACCCCGCCCAAGACACTCAGTCAGGGTCGCAAAGCCGTGGCGCGAGATGTCCGGCGAGCCGTGCTGCCGTTGCGGCCAGGCGACTTCGACTCCAAGCGCATCCGGCAGCTGATCCGGAAGCGTGACTATGCCGGCCTCGAAGCCGTGTTTGCCAACTTCCCCGAATCGCACCAGTTGCATGGCGTCACGGTGGGTGAAGCGAAGCTCCCCGGAATGCACCAGGAGGCGCGGGACCGGCGCGGACGGGTTCGCAAGTTCCGTGGGAAGGCCACTCCCGACGCCGACAAGGTCCGTGACTACATCAAAGAGGTTCAAGCCAGGGTTGGTCGCGGTCGGTCGGGCTGGGCCGTCGCGCTCGTGGAGCTGGGCGGCAAACCGCCGGCCTGGGTGGTCCGGCATGCGGGGCGGGATACCGGCAAGATCGAAGACCGGTCGGACCTGCAGGGTTACATCCGGATGGAGAACCGATCCGAGTGGGCCGAGGCGGGCGACGAAGACCGGATCGTGGCCAACGCGGTCCGCTCCCGTTCGCGCAGCATCCGCGAATCGATTCTGAAAGCGCAGGAACGTGCCGCGCAGAAAGCGAGGTTGAATTGAATCTCTGGGAGATCCAACCGGCTGTGGTTGCTCTGCTTCAGGCGGACACGCGTCTGGCTGGCGTGCCCGTGATCGCCGATGACGGGACCTACCCCAAAACGCCGGGACGGGAAACCGCGCTCGCGGGGCCGGGGCTCGTGTTGATCGTCTGGGAGATCGAAAGCGACGGTCTCGTGGACGCCACCGAAGCGGGCCTGGCCGCGCACGATGTCTACACCCCGGTGGTCATCGAGGAAAACCCTACTGTCTGCCGCGCTGAGGCGGGCGTGAAGATCGAAGCGGAGAAGGCGCTGCAATACGTCCTCGAAAATCTGTCGGGTAAACCCGCCAACGGTCGACGTTTCGTGGTCATGGACCCGCCCTTCAAGAATTTCGGCAAAGTCAACGGTGTCCGCCGGATCGTGGCCAACGTGAGCCTTCGCACCTTCGTTTCATGAACCGCATGTTGATCCCCAGTCTTGCGCTCGGTTGGGCGGGTTCGTTTGCCAGCTGGCTGGCTGCTGCTCATCCGATCCTGTCGTTGCTGGCAACGCTCCTCGCCGCGGTGGCGTCCCTTTACGCCATCGTTGTGTCGTTCCGTACGGCGAGGTTGCGGCGGCTGGAGATCGAGCAAACCGCTCTGGAACTCTGTGAACGCTGCCGGGCCGGTCATCCGCCGGCGGCGTGTCCGTTAACCCAACGACCGGATGACTGCCCATTGAACCACCACCATGAATAACCTCATCACGTTCCTCCAGGGTCGGAAGACCTATTTCACCGTTGCCATCGCCATTCTCTATGTCGGGGGCGCATACCTCGGCTTCTGGGATTTGAGCGATGAAGTCCTGGCCGTGTTCGGCCTGGGGGCGCTCGCATTCCTGCGTGCCGGGATCCGGAAGGCCGATCCGGAGGTTTCGAAGGCGTCTCGACTAGCGCTTGCGACTGCCATAGTGCCGCTCAGCCTGGTGCTGGTTGGCTGCTCGGCAATTCAGCCGGGGAACGATCCGGTGGTGGTGAACGCCGAACGGACCACGCAACTCGCGGTCGATGTCTTCGACACGTTCCTGAAATGGGAATACGACCACCGCCAGTCGCTTTCGGTTACGCCCGAGATTCGCAAGGCCGCCGACTTCATCCGCGCCAAGGGCCAGGATTGGCTGACGACCGCCCGGTCGATGACCAAGGCCTACAAGGCGAACCGTACGCCCGAAAACAAGGCCAACCTGGACACCGCCATGGCAGTGCTGCGCATGGCTGTCACCGAGGCCAGGCATTACCTCGAAATCGGTGTCGTGTCCCAGGACCCGCCGTCGACTGAACACTAACCCAGAACCGAAAGGTTCAAACCGAAAGGACCCAATGCAACCCGCAATCATTCTTGCCCTGATCGAAGCCGCCATCGCTTTGGTCGAAAAGATCCCGTCCGCCGTCCAGGCCCTGAAACAGTCCGCGGAACTGACGCCCGAACAGGAAGCGCAGTTGGATGAGCGAATCGCCAAACTGAAAGACCAGGCTCACTGGAAGCTGTGAAGGATTTTGTCCAAACATGCTTGCTCGTGCTCGTGGTGGCTTGCACGGGGTTGGGGACCAACGCGCCAACGGCGGGGGCACTGCCGCGCAGGCAGCAGCCCCCGCTTCCTCCCATGCCGCCGGGGGCCGAGCTTCGTAGGACTGTCACCCCGGCACTTGCCGGTGCGGTAGCACCAACGAACGAGTTCCGGGTGTCGATCCGGGCGGTGCCGCTCTTGAGCCTCTACGTTTACCCGTTCAAGATCGACACCGTCGGCTGGTCGGGTGCGCTGACTCCCGCCCTGACCAATCTCACCCCCGAGCAGTTGTTTCAGGCGACCAACAAATGGCAGCGCAACTTCTACTTTTGCGCACCCACCGGCAACTGGTCGGAATACCATTGCGAACAAAGTGACGGGTCCGGGGAATGGGTCCCGGTCGGATCTTCCGCCTTCACCAACGTCCAGGCCCGTCAGTTTAAGACCACCTTCGCTTTCGCCATGGTCCAGTCCAACGATAACAAGGCCGTCCGTCTCCGGATGATCGGCTATCCCACCAATGTTACCAGCCACTGAAGGTTACGTCTGCGAGTGCGGCAAGACGCCTGAGCCGACGTCGGCCGATTGGCGTTGGAACGGTAGTTCCTGGGAACATCACCACGGTTACCCGACCGGGCATGTGGTCGTGGCGCGGAAACGCAAGCAGTGGGAAGCGGCCAATGAAGCCAACCGCCGGAAGGCGAAGCGTACGCCTGAGATCACCCCACCCGAAAGCTTCGCCATCGTGACCGTGACGCTGATCCATGACGGCCGGCGCGTGCAACACAGCGTTACCCTCGAACACCCATCTCGAATGTATGCCGTCGATGCTGCGCGGGATGCTCTTCAGAAGAGTTGTGAAGAGATGTCCGCCATCATCGAAGGAATGAACGCAGCCCGTGCAGGGCTACCAATCAACCAACCAACCGTATGAACACCGCCCCCCGTATTCTTGGCAATCACGCCAAATTCTTCCCCAACGGTCGAGCGTTTACCCTGCCCGCACCGGGCACGGCCGACGTCGACAATCTCCCCGGTGACACCGATCCGGCTTGGACGGACCTCGGGATCCTGTCCGAAGTCACGGTCGAGCCCAAGATCGAGGAACGACCCGTGTGGGCGCCATCGCCCGGCCGGCTGCGCAAGAAGAAGGTGCTGGAGACCAAGGACGAACTCACGATCACGCTCCGATGCGAGGAACTCTCCAAGCTCGGCATCCAAGCCGTGTTCCGGACCGAAGAGATCGTCACCGGGACCGACACCTACAAGCCACTGGGCGGTAAGACGCTCGAGGGGTGGCTCCTGTATACGGTCTATGACCAGGACGATGCCCTGTTCCTCACCACGCGGGTCTGGTGCCGGTTGAAAGCCAACGGACCCATTACGGCCGGGGATGACATTGCCCGGATCGAGTATGTCGCCGATGTGCTCGACAACGACTTGAACGAAATCGAAAAGCCCGTTGAGACATGAGCACTGAAACGTTGTTCGGAGGCGCTGAACTCGAAGTCAACTTGGTAGCTGGCGGGACCGAGAAAGTCTTCGTCCGGCAGTTCCCGATCCGGCTCATGCCGCAGATGCTGACCTACCTCGAGAACGAAAGCCGGTTGGTCGAACTGTTCTGCGACAAGCCGGAAGGCTGGTCGGATTCTATCACGGTCGAATCATTCGAGAGGGTGGTCCAAGAAGGCGAGCGGCTGAATACGGATTTTTTCATCCGCTGGTTCCATCGCCGGTTGACTCGCCAGGAAAAGGTTATGCCCGGCATCACCGAAAAGCTCGTTCGGAACGCTGGGTTGCCTTTGCCGACTGGGTCGCCGAATGCGCCGTCCGTTGCGGCCTGACCCTGGCCCAGGCCTGCGAGCATTCACCGGCTCAACTGAAGCTCCTGTCGAGAGCTGCGGCGCGGGTGACGGCCCAAGTGGGCCTATTGGGGCTCCAGACCACTCATGCGGCCGTCGCGGCGGCGCGGTCACGTGATGGCCGCCAGGCCTTTGAACGGTTGCTGAAGATCCTGACAGACCAAAGTGGCTGAGACTTCCATCGCAGTTCGACTTGGTTTGACCGGCCTAGCCTCGACGCAGGCGGGTTTGAAGCGATTCTTTGGGCTCGTCGACAAGGAAGGCCGGGCGGCTTCGGTCGGAGTGGGGACGCTGACTTCGGGGCTCAAGAACATCGCCCTGGCTGCCGCCGGGGCTGCGAGCGCTTATCTCTCGATCCGGACCGTTGCCAACGGCATCCGCGACATCGCCAAGGTCGGGGGCGATCTGAGCGACCTGTCGGCCCGGACCAACATCAGTGTCCGCAACCTGGTCGTGATGCGCCAGGCGTTCGATGACGCGGGCGTGGGCGCTGACCGGGTGAGCCAGTCGATTGCACTTATGCAACGGCAACTGGCCGAAGCGGCGACATCGGGGAGTGGTCCCGCGGCGGACGCGGTCAGCCGGCTTGGCCTGAGCATCGAGGAGCTGATGGCGATGGCGCCCGATGAACAGTTCCGGCTGTTGGCGGAGCGCATTGCCGCAGTTGAGGACCCCGCCATCCGGACCGGGATCGCCATGGACATCTTCGGCCGGTCGGGTAACGACCTGGTGACGCTGTTCAAGGATGCGGGGGCGTTCCAGAAGGCCGAGGAACGATTGGGAGCACTGCCCGAGGTCCTGGCCCGGAATGCTGCGACGTTGGACAGCATTTCCGATGTGATCGAGGCCTTGCCCAACAAGTCCCGTCAGTTGTTTGCCGGTGTGACCGATCAGCTCGGCAACGTGTTGCAGCGGGTGCTCGAGGGCATCGAACGCATCGACCTGACCGCTCTCGGGCAGCGCATCGGCGCGTTCGTCAACGTCGCCATCGACCAATGGCGGGCCGGGCAGTTCGCGGAGTTCATCGGGCTCACGATTGAGGCGGGATTCGAGTTGGGGATCGATGCCGCCAGGGTGCAGTTCGCCAGGTTCCAGGATTGGCTCGGGTCGCCCGGGTTTTGGGCTTCAGTCGCCAACGCTTCGATCACGTTCATCAATGGGGTAGCGAAAGCACTGACGACTGCACTCGAAGTCCCGCTTCAACTCATCGCCGCCGCGATCATCCATCAGTCGAGCCAGTATCGGTTCGCGTTCGAGACGGTCGCCAACCAACTGCGGGCGATATTTGCCGAGGTGGTCAACTACCTGGCGGAGCAACTTGAACGGGTCATCAATACCGCCCTGGCAGCCGCCGCGCCTTTGCTGCGGGCGGTAGTGCCCAAGGTGACGGTGGCACGGACTACCGCGCAGGCGAAGGAAGTCGAGCCGGTGATGACCTTCAGTCAGGCCTGGGAAGTCGCCGGGGCTGCCATCAACGATCAGGCCGACGCCGTCCGCCGGTTCTTCGACAACTCCACCGAGGCCGCGCGGCAGCTTTTGGAGGTTAACGGCGCTCTGGCCGGTGAGATCAACGCCGAGGGAACCGCGGTAGCGCGGCTGAATCGGATGATCGAGCAACAGATCGCCCGACGCGAGGCCGAAGCCAAGGCCGTTGGCGAAGTCGCTCGGGTCACCGAGGGGTTGAAGGTCGCCGTTGGCGAACTCCAGCGGTTGCGGGAATCCGAGCGAGTGACGAAAGACCAGCTTCTGGCGTTGGATCGGGAAAAGGCCGCCGTCGAGGGCGACTTTACCCGGACCGAGGCGCAGAAATTCGCGGCGAGACGGGCCATTCTCGAACGAGAAACCGCCCTTCTCGCGCAGATCGTGACCCAGTTAAGGGAACGCGCCAGCCTAGCCGGGATCGGCGCCGAGGAACGTGAACAGATCCTGAGCCGGGCGGACAGCTACGGAAAGCAGCTCGGGACCGCCGAAGGTCAGCTTGGGGGGATGGGAGCAGACCCCGTCTCAATGGCGCAGCAGATGTCGTCGGCGATCACTCAGCTTCAAAACCAGTTCGGGACGTTCCAGCAACAGATCGCCCGTGGGTTCACGTCCACGATCCAGTCGGCGGTCGGTGGCGTCGCTCGGAGCATCGAAGGCCTCCTGCAGGGGACGATGAACTGGGCGGATGCGCTCCAGAACGTCGGACGCAGCATCCTGAGCGGCGTGATCTCCGCCATCTCCCGGATGGTGGCCGAGTGGATCGCCGGCCGGGCACTGATCGCCGCCAAGGAGATTTTCTTCTCAGGCCAGGAAGCGGCAGCGAAAGCGCCCAGTGCGCTCATGACCTCGATTTCGAGCTACGGCATCGCGGCTGTCGTCGGCCTGGCCGCTCTGACCGCGGCGCTGGCTGCCATGGGTGGCTTCGCCGAGGGCGGTTACACGGGGACGGGTGGCAAGCTGGAACCCGCAGGCTTGGTTCACCGGGGCGAGTTCGTCATCCCGGCCGATCGGGTCAACGAATACGGGTTGGGGTTCTTCGAAGCTCTCCGTGCCGGTAGTGTTTCCCCCTCTGCGTCGCCGCCAATTGCGCAGTCCGGGTCGGACCCCGGCTCGGGCTCAGGCTCCGTTACGATCATCCTGGTGGACTCTCGCAACGAAGCGCGGAAGTGGATCGAGAGCGCCGAGGGCCAGGCCCGCATTGTTGAAATCGTCCGCAACCAGCGGACCGAGATCGGGATCGCATCGTGAGCGTCGAACTGGTCAACGGCTACGTCCTGCTGCCCCACGCTCCGGACTGGAACGTCAAGCCGCAGCTCCGGCGCGAGTGGCGCACGTCGATTACCGACGCCGTGACCGGTGCCGAAGACCGGTTGTCCTTCCGGCAACTACCGTTGCGGGGCGTCGAGTTCCAGATCCTGGCCTGCACGCTCGAGGAACAGCGGAAGCTCGCAGCTCGGGTCCTGGCGGCCAAGAAGAGCGGTTGGGCCGCGGTGCCGCTCTGGGGCCGGGGATCAGTGCTCGCATCACCAGCCAGTGGCGATACGGTGACCCTGGCGAGCGAAACGGCGTGGGAATGGGCGGCGGATGACTATGCCTTCTTCTCGAACCTGGATCCTGATGTCCCCGATGCCTACGAGGTTCGCCAGGTGACGGGAATCGCCGCCACGGTGCTGACGCTCGACCAGGCGCTGGCGCGGACCTATCGCCACTTCTGCTGGCCCATAATCTTCGGCCGGTTCAAGTGCGACGATTTGCGGTCGGTCACTTCCTACCATGGCAGCGTCCGTGTCAGCGTGCTTGAGCGCGATGTCCGGCCGGAACCCAACGCCGATTTCTGCGCCATCATCCTCGTCGGGGACGGTGGCGGCGATACGTTCGACTGTTACGCCGATGACCTCACCGTGAATGGCCTGGTGGCCGGGAGCTACTTCGGAGGCCCCTGGGTCGATGAAAGCCTGTTTATCGGGATCCAGGATGAGGACCCGTTCGATGGTTACATCGACGACACCAGCATGAGTGGCCTTGCGAAGGGACTGGTCTGGGGCGGGGCCTGGTCCGATGACACTCTGTATATCGGCAGAGTCGCAGAGGAAGACTTCGACTCCTACGCCGACGACACCGACGTTCACAGCCTGGAAGGCGGCAGCGGCTTCGCAGGCGCGTGGACCGACAGCAACCTTGGATGATCTATGGCCACAAAAACCCTCCTCAGAACTATCAGCGGCATCGACGACGTTAGGGCCGCCCTGAACAACTCGACCATGCGCCGGTTGCTGTCCATCGGGACCGACTGGACGAAGGTGCGAGTCGGCATTCGGTTCTCGGTTGCGGACACTGGTGCCGACCTTGGATCCACTCCCTTCTTGGCCATGGGCTTGTGCTCGGGGACCGCGAATCCTGTGAATAACGGCTCGGCGTCGACGGATCATTTCGTTGGCATGCGAACAGTGGACGCTACTTGGGGCCGGTCGGCCGCGACTCCCCCTTACTGGATTTGCTCCACCTACGCCGTGCTTGTCTCGAAGCGGATCGGCACGACATGGACGAACACGGGTGGGACGAACAACTTTTGGTATGCTTGGTATGTCTCCGCCGGAACCTCCTATCGTCAGTTCTTCTTTCTGGACATCACCAAGGGCAGCCCCAACTTCACGCTGAGGGCGACTGGCCGTTCTGGCGTTCACCAAAACCCGACGTTCGACTGCAGCAAGGAATACTTTCTGGAACGGATGACCCAGCCGACACCTTCATACGAAAACGATCACTCCCAAGGCGGTGACAACACGCTTGCGGTCAGCGAAGCAACGAACGGCTATTTGAACGCGGTGAACATCGCTTGGGACCGCACCAATCCAAAGTGGGAAATCAGTGACGTGGCAGTGGCGCGATTCGCCTGACGCATGAACTACCTCGACCGACCAGTGTTCGAGTTCCAGATCGACTGGACCCGGCTGCCCACAGCCCGGTTCGAGTACGACCTGCGGGAGCTGGAGATCGGGTTCGGCCCCCCGGAGTTCGCGCCGTTGCAGGAGCATGTTGTTCACGGTTTCCAGTTCGAGGTGCTGGCGCAGGACGCCGATGAAATTGCAGCCGTGGAGGCTTTCTTCGATGGCGTGAAGGGTCGGCTGCAAGGCTTCTGGCTCCCGGGACCAATGGAATCCTTTCGCATCGTGGCGTTCGTGGGGGTGACGGCGGAGACGGTCGACTTCGACATCGCAGGCCAGGGATTGGCGCAGACGTGGGAAGATCACCCGGCATCCAATCTCTGGTTCATGAAGGCCGGGACGCAGTCCCTTGCGGCAGCGGTCGTGGCGGTGGCGGATAACGGGGACGGAACGGAGCGGGTCACGGTCAATGTCTCGACTCTGATCGACGAATCCTGGCGGGCGTGGCCGCTCCATTACGTCCGGTTGGCGGGTGACGTCGAGCAAGGGACGTTCGAAGCCGAGGGCGTGTTGGTCTACTCGATCCGGGTTGTGGAGCTGCCGACCGAGTATACCCTGGCGGAGACCGGTCAGCGCCCGGTTTACCTCTACCACATTTTGTCGGACTTCAACGGCGCGGTGCAGGACTGGTGGTTTACCAGCCATCCGCTGGACATCACTCTGGCCGGTCAGGATTGCGCCACCAGGCGGATCACGCACGGTCCCCTCAGCCTGAGCACGAAGGCCGACCGCGAGGAAGTCGAGATCGAGGCGCTTTACGAGTCCGACAACCCGCTGTCGCTCTTGTTTCCCCTGAAACTGTCGACTCCGCTTTGGGTCGAGATCCTGGAAGGGAACCTGGCGAGCGAATCCGCCCCGGTCCCAATCTTCCGCGGCCTCGCGCATTCAGCCTCGGTTCAAGGGAAGAAGGAAACGGTCCGGTGCGCGTCGGCCATGGACTCCATGCGGGGGAACGTGCCCGCGATGATGCTTCAGCCCCGGTGCAATTACCGGCTCTACGAACCCAGCACCTGCCGAGTTGATCCGGACGCGCACAAGTTGAGCGTGACGCTGGTGAGTGCTGACGGCCGGGAGATCGTTGTCTCTGGCGCAGGCCTGACCGGCAGGTCCGCCCACTACTTCGCCGAAGGCTGGATCCAGTTCGGGATCGGGTCGACCTACGAGGTCCGCACAATCCTGGGCAGCACGGCCGAGGTCGGCGGCGAGGTGACGCTGACGCTCAACGCGCCACTCTCATTCGCAGCCCCCACCGACGCGGGGACTCTGTATCCCGGCTGCGACGGGACCGATGGGGCGTGTCTGCTCAAATTCTCCAACTTCCCCAACTGGGGCGGGCATCGGGTTCCGCTCCGGAACCTGGCGCTGAAAGCCATAGAGATTAAAACCGGGTCGGGAGGCAAGAAGTGAAAGCTGCGCTTTACGCCAATTCCTGGGACCAGGCGAGGCTGATTCAAGTGGCCCGGCGCTGGCTCGGGACACCGTTCGTTCCCCACGCCTGCATCCCCCAGGCCGGGGTCGACTGCGTGCAACTGGTCGCCGCGATCTACTGGGAAACGGGTGCCATCGATGATCGTCAGTTCCCGGACTACACCATGGACGGCGGCGAGCACCGCAACAGTTCCCAAGTCCTTGAATGGCTCGAGGCCTCGACCAGGTTCGAGAGGTTGACGCCCGGCGCGGCCGTGCAGAGCGGGGACATCGCCTGCTTCCGGATGGGCCGGGTGCCGCATCATGTCGGGCTGATCCTTCAGCCGCCGCTGTTCATCCATGCCATGCGCAACTATGGCGTGATCGAATCGCGGCTCGATGATCCCACCTTCGCCAAGCGTTTGATGGCGGTCTATCGCCCCGTTCAATGAGCTTCTTCTCATCAACTAAAGATCTGCCGCAACCGAAGCAGAAGCCGCTCGGGCTCGATGAGCGGCGGATCGCCACCAACGAACAGGCCCGGCCGGTTCCTTACCTCTGCGGGATCGCCCGACTGGCGGTCACCTTCATCAGCGAGGCCTTCGCCGTAAAGTCCAAGAAGATTAAGATGCGGGTGGGCAAGAAGAAGGAAACGGTCGGCTACAATTACTTCGCCAGCTTCGCCGCCCTGATCGCTCACGGCCCGCTCGACCGGTTGGACGCCATCTGGATGGACGATGAACTCGTGTGGGATGGTCCGCTCGCCCGCAGCGGCGACTACGCCGACATCACGATCGAGGACCGGGGTAATGTCAGGCTCTACTGGGGAACCGAGACTCAAGTCCAGGATCCGCTCCTGGCGACCAGCGGCACGGTCCACCCGGCTTACCAGGGCCAGGCTTACCTGGTCTTTGACCAACTCTTCTTCGGCCGGGACCGGACCAACGCCCCCAACATCGAGGTCCTGGTCGCCCGTTGGCCCAACGCTCCGTGGCTTTCGACGCCCAACTCGATCGAGGATGACGTCAACCCGGTGATCCCGCTCTGGGATCTGTGGACCAATCCGCGCTACGGGCTGGGGCTGCCGGAAAGCCGTCTCGACATGGACGCTCTGGCGGCGGTGGGGGAGCAGTTGAACGCTGAAGGGATCGGTGTGTCGCCGGTCATCACCCGGGCACTAAACTTCCGCCAGCTCCTGGTCGAGCTCTGCGAGTGCTTTGACGCTTACCCGACTTACGACTCGCAGGGTCGGCTGGGACTGGCTCTGGTCCGCGAGTCCGCGGAAGCGCCCGTGACAGTTGAGCCCGCTGACCTGGTTGATGCGCCGACGCTCAATCCGCAGGGATGGCCGGACACGTTCAACGAGACTTTCGTCCGGTTCACGAACCGCGACAAACGCTTTCAAGAAGACTCAGTCGCCTACCGGGATCGGGGCAACTTCCAGATCACGCAGGCGGTCCTGTCGCAGACACTGGGTCGGTTGTGGATCACCCGTCAGGGTGTCGCCCAGAAGATCGCCAACGCGGCCGGACGCGTCGCCGCCCAGCCGATGCTCGCGGGCTCGATGCAGGTCCGCAAGTCGAAGGCATCTGGTTTGACCGTTGGCGGGCTGTTCAGCCTTTCGTTCCCCCAGAGTGGCGTCGATGGGGCGTTGTGCCGGGTCGAGCGGTTGACTCTTCCCGCCCCCGGCCAGGCCGCCGCCACGGTTCAGTTCCGGGAGGACACGGGGTTCTTCAACGGAGACCATTACGCCGCCGGGGCCGATGACGCGCCCTCGGAGAACGTGTTCGAAGTTCAGGCCCTGGGTTACGAGAAGTTGATCGAGGCCCCTTGGGGGTTCAAGGAGACCAGCACGCCTCAGGTGGTGTTCCTCGCCGCGCGCGGCGATCTCGTCAGCAACGGCTTCAACCTCTGGAAACAGCGCAGCGATCTCTCCTACAGGGATGTCGGTGCGTTCGACAGCTTCGCTCAGCGCGGGCATGTGGTTGTCGAGTATCCGGCGGACACGTTGCTCATCGACGATTACCTCGGGATCGAGATCCAGTTCGATTCCCTCGACAATGACCTCGACGAGATCACTTTCCTCGAAGCGCAGCAGAACCGGCTCCTGGTCTTCGTGGGCAACGAGATCCTGAGCGCCTGGAACCCGCAGCTCGTCGCCGCCGGGCGTTACCGGCTCCGGACGATCCGGGCGCGGTACGACACGAGGCGTGAGACGCATCCGGCCAATACGGAAGTCTGGGTCGCGCTCCGCGATGACCTGGCGATGCGCTCGGATGATATGTGTCCGCCGGTCAAGACGTTCAAGCTCCAGCCTTTCCTGCTCCAGAGCGAGTTAGACCTGGCGCTGGTGGACCCGATCTCGATCACGCTCCAGAAACGGGCGTATCGACCCCTGGCGCCACTCAACCTGCGGGTGGCGGGTGATGGCTGCAATCCGACGTATGCGACCGGAGGCGACATCCTTGCTGCTTGGGATAAGGCCGCGAATCGCTCGTCCGAGGAGCCGGTGACCAAGGTCCTGAGCCCCGACATCGACAAGACGGCGCTCGAGGTCCTGACGACGGGGGACGTGCTCAAAGGGACGTTCGAGTTCTCCGGAGGCAGCGGGCCGCGGACGATCATCAACGCCCAACTCGTAGCTGCGTTGGGGAGCGAAATCGATTTCAAGCTGCGAGCCTGGTTCGTCCGCAGTGGACTCCGGAGCCTGAACTACGACGAAGTGACTGTGAGGAAGATTTGATATGGCAACCATCGCACCTGGACGATTGCACGACGTGAGCAACGCCGCCGATTTCGTGGCGTTGACGCAAACCAACTTCGAAATCCTGACTGCCGAGGTGTTCAAGCACGTACCGACCTACGTCAGCGGCGTGCTCACGAGCACGATCGGCCCGCCCACGACCGGGTCGCATGTCCTCGACGAAACCTGGAAGGACGCGCTCGGGGGCGTGTTCAAATGCACGGCGGCGGGGACGCCCGGGACGTGGAAACAGATCCTACCTGCCGGCGTGACCGCCGATCCGGTGACAGGAACGATTCCGACGGGCTACCTGATCCTGAACGTCATCCAGGGGACACTGAAGCGCCACGCCGGGTCTTACGACTGGCAGACCGTGATCGGCGCCACGGGCGGCAAGATCGGGTTCTACGGCGTCACGCCCGTCACGCAGCCGGCCGGTGCAGACCAGGCAGCGGTGGCACTGGGGAACACGAACGGCGAAATCGGGGGCCTGACCATCTCGGATCCCCCGAACCAGGCAGAGGTTCAGGCGCTGCGCGACAAGTGCGAGGAACTCGCCGATGACGTGAGGGCGTTGGCGACGCTCGTTCACGCCCTGCGGGCTGCGCTCGTTTCCGTGGGTCAAATACGAGGCAGCAGTTGAAGCCATTGAAACCCAGCAATTCGATCAGACTGACATAGGCCAACAATTCGACCTTGAACACTCAGTCGCCATCCCCCAGGCTTCAACTAGCACCACAAATGAAGCCTCTGTCGGCATTTGATAATACGTTGTTGAGGGCAAAGCAGCTCATGGCCCTACACGACGGGTTGATAAATGTGAGGAAGCGGGGCATACGCGCAGACTGGAAGAAGTCATTCTGCAAATTAATGCACTGGCCCCAGTGCTGTCATATAGAGCGAGTCGACAGCGCAGACGCGATAATCATACTAAGGGAAGGGGCAAAGCTGAATGCATCCGCCTTTGCGAAAGCCGATATGGATGACCTCCTGCGGTCGGCTCTAGTGATGGCGGTAAGTGCACTGGACAGATATGTTCATGAGCGGATATGCAAGGGCATAGTCCTTGCGTATCGTAAATCTAGTCTCCTTAAGGAACAGCGGGATTTTTCAATCCCTGTGTCGCTCGCTCTGGCCGCTACAGAAGCGCTTCGAAAGGCCCACAAAGCAGGTTTGGCGGTCCGGCCTGCGAATGAGATTCGTAAGAAGATCCAGGAACTCCTACACACACGTCCATTCCAGAGTTGGCAGGAGATCGATTACGGTTTCAAACTGCTAGGGATCAGCGGACTTGCCGGCAAAATGCAGGCAAGTATGAACGTTGCTAGTTTCGACGTCGTTCGTAATCAGCTTAATGCCGTTGTCATGCGACGGCACAAGATTGTTCATGAAGGAGATCTTGAGCGACATCTAAGAGGTGGCCACCCGAAGAAGAACGCCATTGGGAAGAAGTTTGTGGCTGATTCGATCACGTTTCTGGAAAAGCTCGTCGACCATCTTGAGGGTGTTCATTAAGCCTGTCGCTCTCCGTTGCAGTTGATCTGGCGTGCGAAGTATCTGGCGAACATTCGCCAATATTCACCACAGCGTTCCACACGTTCCGCAACGGGCTATTGGGTTGGCCTCGATGCCTGCGGCTCCACGGGCGTTATTCGGAGGGGCCGTTTGCAGAAACTATATGACGCAAAGTTGAGCGCGACCGCAGCCGTAGCATTCTCCAATCGCTTGCTGAATGCGTGTGTCAGGCGCAGAGTCACCGCCCATAGGAATCCGAGTTCAGCATGCACACACATTTATGCTTGCAAGCAGGCATGAGTGAGAGCATGCTTGCAGGAACATGACAACGCCACTCATTAGCAAAACACCCGCAGAGTCAATTCAGTCGCTCGGGGGGAAGGCGCGCGCGGAAGCCCTGACCCCGGCGGAGCGTTCTGAAATTGCAAAGAAAGCCGCGGATGCGCGTCACTCGCTGCCCAAGGCATCCCACACAGCCCCTCTCAGGATAGGGGACGTTGTGCTGGAGTGCCACGTACTGGAAGACGGCACTCGCTTGCTCTCCCGGATCGGGTTCTTGCGGGCCATTGGAAGAACAGGAAAGGCAAAAGGTGGCCGGGCTTACGATGATGAATTCGGGTTGCCTGTTTTTCTCACGGCAAAGAACCTTACCCCGTTCATTACCAGCGATTTGTTGGAGAATTCAAGGCCAATCAGATTCTACCCCGTTGGGGTAAAAACGCCGGCGATGGGTTATAGGGCCGAATTGCTACCTCAAACGTGTGCAGTGTTTTTGGATGCCCACTACGCCAGGGCCACATCGAGAATGCAGGCCGATATAGTCACGCAGTGCAAGATCCTTCACCAGGGTTTCGCTGTGGTCGGAATCAACGCCCTCATTGACGAGGCAACCGGCTATCAGGAGGTACGCGATCGGCTTGCCTTGCAGAAGATTCTCGACAGGTATCTGACAGATGAATGGGCCAAATGGAGCAAGACTTTTCCAGATGATTTCTACTTCCAGCTTTTCAGACTAAAGCGCGTTGTCTTGCCAAATGCAGGTAAGGGCAAGAGGCCGAGTTACGTGGGACATTGGACCAATGATATTGTTTATTCGCGCCTCGCCCCTGGAGTTGTTAAGGCCCTGCGGGAGAAGAATCCCCGCCTTGAATCCGGCGCTCGCGCTCGCAAGCACCACCAGCACCTGACACGTGATTATGGGCACCCGGCACTCCGCGACTTGATCTCGAACGAAATCTTCCTAATGCGGACCTGTTCTGATTGGAACGAGTTCAAGCGTAAACTGGATCTGGCGGCCCCGAAGTATGGTGACACCCTTTCCTTAAACTTGGATTAAGGCACCAATTGGAAGACAGTGGGTGGAACCACAGCCTTTTAGGATCCGCGTCTGAGGCGACTTCGGAATGCCTCGGGTTTGTGGTGTTTTCGTGCTCTAAGCGGATCAAAAATTTGGCGAAAGTTTGGTTTCTTTGCACAGAATCACCCTTAATTGCACAGGATTGCGGAGCCTTGCCAGTCTGGCAACGAAAAGCAATAAGCCCCTGAGAGCCAGGCTTTCAGGGGCTTGAAATTGGTTGCGGGGCTTGGATTTGAACCAAGGACCTTCAGGTTATGAGCCTAAAGACCATCAAAGGTTCGGACGTCGTTGAGCCCAGTAGAGCGGCTGACTGATTCGTGCGTAGAAGATCGACGCTCTGTCAGATCACGATGTCCAGTCGCTCGATCAGATGCACTTGCCTGAGCTTTCTCGATCAATTAGTTTGCGCATATTGTATGCGCAAGAGTAGGCGTCTTGTGAGTTCCTCGCTGAAGTTCTCGAAGATGCTTTCTCAGACTGCTACGTTCGCCTGGGTCGTGTTTGGTATTGGCTGGGCTTGCGCGCAGGACGGGGTGTTCGATGCAAGTTTTGACGTTGGCTTGGGACCGGATGGAACCATCGAAGCCCTCGCAGTCCAGCGAGATGGCAAAATTCTGGTCGGAGGAAGCTTCAGCAATTTCGCGGGATTTCCTCGATTGTGTTTGGCGCGTCTCAACGATACAGGGGCGGTTGATTTTGGCTTCGCCTGCGAGCCAGGACCCAACGGAACGATCTACAAACTGCATCCCTCGTCCGACGGCAAAGTTATTGTTCTTGGCGAGTTCACCGAGATAGGTGGAGAGCCGCGGCTGGGGATCGCGAGATTGAATGCGGACGGCTCGGCAGACCCGACCTTCGATGGCAGCGAGCAGCCGGTGAACAGCTACGGGCTCAGCTGGCCACTTCTGATTAAGACCGTCATTCAGCCCGACGGTAAGCTCCTTCTAGCGGGATTTTTCCAGTCTGTCAGGGGACTGTCCGTCTCCGGCGTGGCAAGGCTGAACGCGGACGGATCAGTGGACACCTCTTTCCAGCCGTTTCCAGGCACAACGTATTCACAAGCCTCGGATCTGGTTCTTCAGCCCGACGGGAAGATGATCATTGTGGGTGAGTTTGCGAGGTCGCCGGACGATCCCGAGCGCAACCTGTTGCGTCTAAATCCTGACGGTTCGGAGGATTATACATTTAGCGCTCCGGAAGGTCTGAGCGGCGGTCGACTGGCCTTGCAAGAGAACGGCGATTTGATTTTAACCTCGAGCTCAACCATTCGGCGGCTCTCCGTCGATGGGATCTGGAATTCGGACGAGGACCTTGTGGTGTACCCTTACTTCTATGACTTGTTTTCTGGCCCCGGAGATCGCATGTACCTATTCGGGACGTCCGAGTACGGTGGCATGCCGACCGGCGACCTGGTCCGGATTAACCGCGATGGCACAAGAGATTGGAGTTTTGACACAGGAATCTTCCGAGGAATTGACGCGTTGGCGTTTCAACCGGACGGCAAACTTTTAGTCGCCAGCACCTTTACAACGGCCGAGGGCAACTCTCGAACCTCCATTGCGCGACTATTCGAGTCCTCGCCCGGTTCCATAGTTCATTTTGAACAGCTGAGCTACTCGACTTCAGAGACCAATACTTCGCTTTCGTTCCGAGTTATACGAGGCGGTGCCACGAATCTGCCCGCCTCAACTGGCTACCGGACCGTCGAGGAAAGCGCGCTGGCAGGCGTTGACTTCGTTGCTCGAACGGGACGGGTGGAGTTTGCCTTCGGCGAGCGTTTTAGAACAGTCGAGGTCCCGGTCATTGACGACTTGGTAGGTGCGGAATCCCACCGGAATTTTGGCGTGGTTCTGGAGAATCCAGGCAAAGGAGTGAGTCTGGTCGCCCCTTCCGCCACGGTCGGAGTCATTCAGGATAACGACCATTTGGACCTCTCTTTCAGCCCGGGCGCAATCGGAGAAATTCGCTCAATGCTTCTTCTACCTCAGGACCGATTACTTGTCTCGGGGCAGTTCACGAACATCGGTGGAATTGCACGTTACAGAATTGCGAGACTCGACTCCTCGGGAGCTGTCGATATGGAATTCGACCCGGAAAACCGATTGCGTATTCTCGCCAATGGGATGGCTTTGGGACCAGACAGCTCGATTTTAGTCGCTGGGGGATTTACGAATGTGGCGGGGTTGTCTCGCCAGTCCATCGCGCGCCTATCGTGGAACGGATCCGTCGCTGAAGACTTCGTACCTCCGGAATGGTTGGGGTTTGTTTCCCGGCTCGGGCTCCAGCCCGACGGAAAGGTCGTGATACTCACCAAGACCTCCCGCGTTGAGAAGCGTGGCTCGCTGGTTCGCTTGAATGCCGATGGATCCCACGACACGTCCTTCCTGCCTGAACTCGGCGCACTAAGCAACACCGTCAGTGCCTTCGCCATCCAACCAGACGGGCGTTTGCTGGCGACGGTCGGAGCCAGAAGCCCGACGAACCTCACCTTGCTTCGTCTGCAGGCTGATGGCTCGATCGACCAGTCCTATGCTGGTGCAGTATTCCCGCCTTGGTCCACAGCCGAGTCGATCACTCTCCAAAACGATGGCAGGGTCATCGTAGCACTTGGGTCGGATTGGGTTCCCAGACAGTTGCGGCGATTCAACACCGATGGGACTGAAGACCCGAGTTGGCATGGACCAGATTTCTGGTCGTTTCCTTGGGTGGGCATCGTGGGAACGTCGACATTCTCAATCGATGTCGTTCTCACTCTCCCGGATAGGAGGGTCGTAGTCGCCGGAGCGTTGCAGGTACGTGCGGGCACAGACCATTTTGGTGTGGTCCGCCTCAATCCCGATGGCTCTGTAGATGATCGTTTCAATCCTGGACGGTTTGAAGGATTGGCGTCTTTGCCGAGTTGGCCGATCTTCGGAGGGGGTGCAGTTCAAGAGGATGGGAACTTAATTCTAGGAGGTCTCTTTCGACTGGATGTTGAAACAGCTCGTACCAATCTGGTTCGGATCCCACCAGGGCCGCCGCTTGTCAGCGCTGCGTCATTCGAGAATGTCGTGGTAGAACCGAACCAAGCGCCCAGAATACGCTTGCGGTTCGAGGGCACTCAGTTCTTCGTGGTGGAAGCTTCAATCGATTTTGCTGAATGGCAGCCCATTTACACAAACAGCAGCTCAAGACTTATCCACACGATTGTCGACTCGGCGGACCCTCAGCCTCGTTATCGGTTTTACAGGGCTGTGCCTTGGAGGTGAACGGACATGCCCGTTCACGAGTTCGCGAGCAACGGGGTGGATTCTGGGCATGTTTAGTAGATCGCGTGTCGGCGATCGGAACGCCGGTTAGTTAAGGGAGCAGGGTCCAAAACCGCTTCGCCTCCGCCTTCGTCACCAACTCCCGGTAATGGGCGTGGAGGATGGCGGGCGAGTTGCCCAGGGACGCGGCGACCTTGCCCTCGTCCTCCCAGGTGGCCATCAGCATCGAGGCGCAGGTGTGACGGAGGATGTCCTTGGGCCAAGACGGGAAGCCAAGCTTGGCGGACATAAGGGCAAGGGCGCGACGGCGGGTCTGGCGCGGAATCGGGAGGCTGGCATCGAGGGATTTGGCTTTGGCGAGCCATTTGATCGCGCATGGGGTGCAGTAGACCAGCCGGCGCCAGCGGACTTTGGAGGCTGCGGCATCGACTTTGACGATCCCCTTGGCCAGGTCGATGTCAGACCACTGGAGTTTCTCGGCTTCCTCGGGTCGCAGGCCGCAAAACAGCGCCAGCGCGAGCCAACCGAGGGCGACGGGGAACTCGTCGCGGATCGTGGTGGCGCAGGTCTTTGCCTGGTCCACGGTCAGGATCTGCGGCCGTTTGCGTTCGATCACGACCCGCTCGACTCGGTCGCAAGGATTCTGAACGATCCACTCCTGGCGCTTGGCGAAGCTGAACAGGGTCGAAAGCCGGTTGATCCAGGTGTGCCGATATCCGGGCGTGGTCGCATGCTCCGTCAACCATGCCTCAATGTCCGCCGTTCGGATCGCGGCGATCGAGAGCTCTTCCCGCCCTTGAGCGAACTGGTTGAGCATCCCGCGGAGGTTCTTCAGATACGGCGCCCGCTTGTTGGCCGACCGTTTCGATTCGATGAGGGCTTCGATCGCTTTACCCAGTGGCTGCGGTTTGACGACGCCGACCAGTTCCTTGTAGGTCCGCCACACCTCGGGGACCGTCAGTCCGGCCAATTCGATCTCGCGCCAGATGGCGATGACCTTCGCACGTTCGAGGACCGGCAGGTTCGACCATGCTTCTTCGGCCAGGCCCGTTTCCGGTTCGAAGCTTTGGAGCCAGCGCAGCGCATCGTCCTTCGTTTCGAAGAACCGCCGTCCGGTGCCATGCGCTCGGACATCGACTTTCCAGCGGATCTTTCCGTGTCGTTTTACGCGTCGTACCGGTGCCATTTCGGTGCCATAAAAACAGGGCTTTTTCGCTAGTCCTGCTCGTTCCTGCTCATTTGGGCCAACGTCGGCAGGATCGGGTGGAACAGGGTGGAAGTCCAGGGATCTCAGGAAGTTACTGATAATCAAGGAGTGGTGCGGATAGCAGGACTTGAACCTGCACGCCTTGCGGCACTACCACCTCAAAGTAGCGTGTCTGCCAATTCCACCATATCCGCACGCGGGGCCAATGAAACCACGTCCGCTGGGGCCTGCAAGCGCAAACTGACGATTCGATCGAGCGCGGCACGCGCCAGCGATTCATTATGGGGTTCTGTGCTCACGCAAACGCCAAGCCCGCCAAAGGGAGATACGGTCTGGCCTTTGCGGGCTTCGCGGGCTTTGCGGGAGAATGGCCCGGCTGAGACTTCTCCTGTTTAAGAGGCCATGGGATACCATAATGAATTCCTGGGGGTAAAAGATTTGGGGTGGCGAGGGAATCGGACTCAGGGTATTGCCGGTCGAGTATCGGACGCTGGTTCCCGGGCATGCTCAACGTAAGTCAGGGACCCGCGAGAGCGGTTCCCTACCGGGACAGGGCCGAACGCGCTGCGCGCGTGCTGACCGAAACGCATACGGTGCGGCATCGCAGCTTCTGATTCGGCCATCTTTTTGTCCCCATGTTCTTGTCGGAACGCCGGGGAGTCGGGACAAGAAAATGGGGACAAGAACATGAGGGTGGTGGAAGTGCGCAACGCCAAACTCGCCAAGGGAGAGACCTGTCGGGACTTTGCGGGCTCCGCGGGCTTTGCGGGAGATGGGCTCGGCGGTTCTCACCTCGCTGAAGAGGCCATGGGGTAACATCATGAGAATTCCTGCGGCGCGCCCTCCACTATTGCCATCCTTCCGCTTTTGACCTTACATCGTGCGATGCTTGAGGATGTGTACGACGCGATTGTGATTGGGGGCGGGCCGGGGGGATCGACCGCCGGCACGACCCTGGCGCGGGCGGGGCGCCGCGTCCTCGTGCTCGAGAAGGAACGGTTTCCCCGGTTTCACATCGGCGAATCGCTGTTGCCGTACAACCAGCGGGTATTCGAGGAATTGGGGGTGCTGCCGGAGCTGCGTGCGGCGGGGTTCGTGCGGAAGTTTGGGGCGCAATTTCACTCGGGCAATGGGGCGCACAGCGTTCATTTCGTGTTTCGCGAAGGGCGATTCACGCGGGAGCCCGAGGCGATGCAAGTCGAGCGCTCCCGTTTTGACCACGTGCTTTTGAAGCACGCCGCCGTCAGTGGGGCGGAGGTGCGGGAAGGGTGGACCGTGGCCCGGGTTGCGGCCGAGCCGGGCGGGATCAACGTGGAGGCCGGCGACCAGGACGGGAGCAAGCGGACTTTCCGCGGGCGATTCCTGATCGATGCCAGTGGGCGGGGGAATTTGACCGGGAACCAGGAGGGACTGCGGGTCGTGCATCCGCGGTTGAAGAAAATCGCGGTGTTCGGCCATTTCACCGGCGTGCGCGTGGCGGAAGGCAGTGCGGGGGGTGACACCGTCATTGTGCGGCTGGGGAACAAATGGTTCTGGCTGATCCCGCTGTCGCCGGAGAAGGTGAGTGTGGGCTGCGTGCTCGACCAGGAGGAGCTGGGGCGCGCGCAACTGGCGCCCGCGGAGTTGTTCGAGCGGATCTGGCGCTCGAGCGCCGCCATGCGCGACCGGATGGGGAAGGCAGAGGCGGTGTCACCGATCCAGACCACGTCCGATTTCTCCTATCGAAACCGGCGGTTGGTGGGACCGCGGGTGCTGCGGGTGGGCGACGCGGCGGGGTTCATGGATCCGATTTTCTCGGCGGGGGTGTATCTGGCGATGACGAGCGGGCAACGCGCGGCCGGGGCGGTGATCGAGTCGCTGGACCGGGGAGATGACGGGGCGGCGCGATTGGCGCGGTATGAACGGGAGCTCATGAGCGCCATGAGGACCTACTGGCGGATGGTCGAGCACTTCTACACCACGCCGTTCATGGAGCTGTTTTTCTCACCCCGGGAACGGTTTCAGCTGGCTTCGGCGGTGAACGCGATTCTGGCGGGCGAGTTGAACGGCGGCTGGCGCCTGAGCTGGCGGATGCGGCTGTTCTTTATGCTCATCCGAATCCAGCGCCGCTGGCCGCTGGTGCCCCGCGCCACGTTCGAGTGACGCCGGGCTCAGGCGCGTTCCATGTATTTGCAGGTGCGGGTGTCGATGCGGATTTTCTCGCCGGTCTTGATGAAGAGCGGCACCTGCAGGGTGATGCCGGTTTCGAGGGTGACCGGTTTCTGGACGTTGTTGGCGGAGTCACCGCGAATGCCGTCCGGGGCATCGGTCACGGTCAGCACCACGCTCGAGGGCAACTCGATGGAGACCGCCTTTTCCTCGACAAAGGTGACGGTTACGGATGCGTTCTCGACGAGGTAATTCGCCGCGTCGCCCACAATCTCCGGCGTCAGCGTCACGCTGTCGTAGGTCTCCGTGTCGGTAAACACAAAATCCTGGCCGTCCTTGTAGCTGAACTCCATCTTCCGCGTCATCATGGGCACCACCTCGACTTTCTCGGTCGAGCTGAAGCGGATGTCGGAGGATTTCCCGGTGCGCACGCTCCGGGCAATCACTTGCACAAAAGCGCGCAGGTTGCCCGGCGTGCGGTGTTGGGCGTCCAAGACGACGGCGACATCGCCGTTGTAGAGGATCGCCATTCCTTTTCTTAAATCGTTGGCTGATGGCATACGGATTCTGACGGCCCAACGCCTGATCCCGGCGTCCGGCGGGAGGCGAAACTATAACACCATCGCCTGATTGCAAGCATCAATTCGGCTTTCTGAGCGAACAATCCTTTGAGATTGCACACCCTCCGCTCGGCCAGCATCATGGCGCCCCGTCATGACATCGTTCCGCCAGAACCGACACCGCAACCGAATCCTGGCAGGTGCCCGGACCATCGTTGGCCTCACCGTCCTGGGCGCGCTGATCTGGGGCTGCCACAGCACCCGCCGTCCGGAAGCCGATCGAACCGCGCCATCCCGGCTCGTCTACCCGCTCACCCTCACCACCAACACGGTCGACACTTATTTTGGCACTCGGATACCCGATCCCTACCGTTGGCTGGAAAACGACCGTTCCCCGGCCACCGAAGCCTGGGTTCAGGCCCAAAACGCCGTCACTTTCGGATACCTCGAGAGCATTCCGGAACGAACCCGCATCCGCGATCGACTCGTTCACCTCTGGAATTACGAACGTTACGGACTCCCCTTCAAACGGGGGAACCGCTATTTCTTAACCCGCAACGACGGACTCCAGAACCAGAGCGTGCTCTATCGCATGTCCGGTCTCGAAGGAACGCCCGAGGTGCTTCTCGACCCCAACACCTTGTCCGAAGACGGCACGGTTGCGTTGACCGGATTGACCGTGACCGACGACGGCGCCAAGCTCGCCTACGGCCTCGCCCGGGCCGGATCCGACTGGCAGGAATGGCGAGTCCGCGACGTCGCCACGGGCGAGGATTACCCTGACGTGGTGCATTGGGTGAAGTTCTCGAGCGCATCGTGGACGAAGGACGGCGCGGGTTTCTTCTACAGTCGTTACGATGAACCGGCCGCCAACGACCGCCTCACCGGCGCCAATTACTTCCACAAGCTCTATTACCACCGGCTGGGCACCGCCCAGTCCGAGGATCAGCTCGTTTATCACCGGCCGGATCAGAAGGAATGGGGCTTCTACGGTAGGGTCACCGACGACGGCCAGTATCTCATCATCAGTGTCTCGCAAGGCACCGACACTCGGAACCGGGTATTTTACCGGGATCTCAATGCGCCGGACGCGCCCGTGGTCGAATTGCTCAACGACTTCGACGCCGGATACGATTTCGTCGGCAACGTCGAGCACCAGTTCTATTTTCGCACCGACCTCGACGCGCCCCTTGGCCGGGTCATCGCCATCGACATTCGCCAACCAGCCCGGGACCATTGGCGTAATATTGTCCCCCAAACCACCGACCGGCTCGTCGGCGCCAACTCGCTCAATCGCCAACTGGCGGTGAGCTACCTCAAGAACGCCACCAGCGCGGTGAAGATCTTCAACCTGGAGGGCGGATTCGTGCGCGAGCTCACCCTGCCCGGTCTGGGCACCGCCGGCGGTTTCGGCGGTCGGATCGACGACACCGAGACGTTCTACAGGTACACGAGTTTCACCAGTCCGGGCACGATCTACCGTCACGATTTCACCACCGGCAGCAGTCAGGTCTTTCGCGAGCCCAAAGTGGATTTCAACCCCGCGGATTACGAAACCCGCCAGGTGTTCTGCCGCAGCCAAGACGGCACGCGCATCCCGCTTTTCATCACTCACAAGAAGGGGCTCACCCTGAACGGACAAAACCCCGTCTACCTCTACGGCTACGGCGGTTTCGATATCAGTCTCACCCCTTCCTTCTCGGTAGCCAACCTGGTCTGGATGGAAATGGGCGGAGTCTACGCCGCCGCCAACCTGCGGGGCGGCGGTGAATACGGCGAGACCTGGCACCAGGCCGGGATGAAACTCAAGAAACAAAATGTGTTCGACGACTTCATCGCCACCGCCGAATGGCTCATCGCCAACAACTATACCAGCTCCACCAGGCTTGCCATCGGCGGCGGCAGCAATGGCGGCCTGCTCGTCGGTGCCTGCATGACCCAGCGCCCCGGACTCTTCGCCGCCGCCCTCCCCGCCGTCGGCGTTCTCGACATGCTCCGCTTCCACAAGTTCACCATCGGCTGGGCTTGGACCTCGGAGTATGGGTCCTCCGATAACCCGGACGAATTCAGGGCGCTACTGGCCTATTCCCCTCTCCATAACCTCAAACCCGGCACGGTCTACCCGGCCACCCTGATCACTACCGCCGATCACGACGACCGCGTCGTCCCCGCCCACAGTTTCAAGTTCGCCGCCGCCCTTCAGGCCGCCCACGTCGGTGACGCCCCGGTGCTCATCCGCATCGAAACCCGCGCCGGCCACGGTGCCGGCAAACCCGTCAGCAAAACCATCGAGGAAACCGCCGACCGCTGGTCGTTCCTGGTCCGCGAACTCGAGATGACCCTGCCATGACCAGTTTCCGCAAAGGCGCCCGGCGCGGAGCCGCCTGACCTGAGTGCTGGAGTCTGTCTCAAACTCAGCCGCGAGCCTGGTTTAAACCGCGTTGCCACGACACTCGATCCGCCATGCCCGAGACTATCCAGGCCGTAACCTTCGACGTGGGCGGTACCCTGATCGATCCCCACCCGTCAGTCGGCCATGTCTACGCCGAAATCGCTGCTTCTTTCGGTGGCCCGACACTCGATCCCCATTTGCTTAACCACCGGTTCCGCGCCGCCTGGAAGGCCTTTCCCCGCCAACTCCATTCCGCGGGAGACTGGGCCGAACTCGTCGACCAGGTTTTTGATGACCTCGTACATCCCGCACCGAGCCGGTCGTTCTTTCCCCGGCTCTACGAGCGGTTCGCCGATCCCGATGCCTGGAAGATCCACGCCGATGTTCTGCCCACCCTCGAAGCCCTTCGGCGCGATGGAATCCGGATCGCCGTGCTCTCGAACTGGGACGACCGACTCCGGCCGCTGCTTCAACGACTCGAACTCGCCCGGTTCTTCGACCCTATCATCGTCTCCTGTGAGGTGGGCGCCGCCAAACCGGATCCGGCCATCTTCAGGTTCGCCGCTTCGGCACTCGAACTCCCACCCGGACTGATCCTGCACGTCGGTGACGACCCCATTCTGGACCTGGCCGCCGGTCACGCGGGTCTTCAGGCCGTCCTGATCGATCGCTGTCACCCCAATTGCTCCCTGCCTCGTATCCACTCGCTGACCAGGATTCCCGAAGGCATACGGGACCTGGTCTTTCAACGGCAACGAGTGGAGCGGTAAACCCACCCAACGCATCCGAATGCCGCAGCTCCGGTGCGGAATCCAAATCCACGACCGGCGTTCGCGGGTCAACTTGCCATGGGGCGAGGGACAGAATTTCCCACCGACTGTCGAGTGACTCGCGTTTGCTCCAGCTTCAACATGCTTGCAACCAAATACTTGGGACGCCGCATCGAACTCAGCCATCTGGCATGGCTTTTTCATCACTGACGCTTGGTCAGTTGACGTGAGCCCCGAGGGGGTTCATGGTGACGACCCGATGGGCGGTGGCCTCGACGAATGACGCCTGAACCGACCTCGCAAACGGGAATAATGCGATTAATCTTTGGGACGAATGAATATGAACTACTTACCACGACCCGCAGCCCTCACGCGGGCAGGCTTTACGGGCAGCCTCATCATCACCGCGCTCGCCATCACTCTCGCGCTGGGACAGGAAACCACTGACACCAAGAACCTCCCCCCGCCCGATCTCAACATCGATACCTCTCCGCTCCGCCGCGAGACCCAACTGGCCACCAGCTTTGCGCCCGTGGTCGAAAAGGTCGGGCCCAGCGTGGTCAATATCTACACCAGCAAACGCGTGCAATTGCGCAACAACCCGATGTTGCGCGACGATTTCTTCCGGCGCTTTTTTGGGCTGCCCGACGAGAATCAGCCCGGCCGCCGCCCGCCCAGCCGCGTGCAACAAAGCCTCGGCTCGGGCGTGATTGTCTCCAAGGACGGTTACATTCTCACCAATAACCACGTGGTTGATCAGGCCGATGAAATCAAGGTTGTCCTGGCCAATGGCGACAAGGAGTACGAAGCCAAACTCATTGGCAAAGACCCCCAGACCGACGTCGCCGTTCTCAAGGTCGAGGCGACCGATCTGCCGGCCATCACCATTGCCGACAGTGACCTCCTCAAAGTCGGCGATGTGGTGCTCGCCATCGGCAACCCCTTCGGGGTCGGCCAGACTGTCACCATGGGCATCGTCGGCGCCACCGGGCGCGGCGGTTTCGGCGTGGTTCAATACGAGGATTTCATCCAGACCGACGCTTCCATCAACCAAGGCAACTCGGGCGGCGCTTTGATCGATGCCGACGGCCGATTGGTCGGCATCAATACCTTCATCCTCAGCCCCACGGGTGGAAACCTCGGGCTCGGGTTCGCCATTCCCATTAACATGGCGCGCAACGTCATGAGTTTGCTCATTGGCGAGGGCCGCGTGGCCCGCGGTTACATCGGCGTCCAACTGGAAGCCCAGGTCACCCCCGAACTCGCCCGCGAATTCAAATTGTCGGAACCCCGGGGCGCCATCGTCACCGAAGTGGTCGAAGACACCCCCGGCGCCAAGGCCGGCCTCAAACCGGGTGATGTCATCACTCAATTCAACGGAAAACGCGTCGATGACCGGCGTCACCTCCAACTCATGGTTTCCCAGACGCCGCCCAAGACCAAAGTGGACCTCACCGTCATTCGCGACGGCAAAGAACGGACCGTGGCCGTCACCCTGGGCGAATTCCCCGCCGGCCAGTTCGCCGGCGGACAGCCGGATTCGCCTGAGACCAGCGACGCGCTCCGGGGCGTTGAGGTGATGGACATCACCCCTCAACTCCGCTCTGAGTTCAGCATCCCGCGGAATATCGAGGGCGCCTTGATCACCGGCGTCGATGAGGAGTCACCCTCCTTCGAAGCCGGCCTTCGCCCCGGCCAGGTCATCCTGGAAATCGACAAGCGCCCGGTGGCCAATGCCGATGATGCCGTCAGCCTCGGCCGGCGCGTCGAGGGCAAAACCGTGCTCCTGCGCGTCTGGACCCCCGGCGGCAGCCGCTATGTGGTGGTCGATACCTCCAAAACCAATCCCTGATCAGGCGCCGAACCTCACGCTCAGACCGCGGGGCGATTCGGTAACTTCCGAGTCGCCCCAGGCTGGCTTTGCGGGACGCAGTCGCGCACCGGTGTTGACCTTCAACGGAGGATCCTGCCATGGCGGTCGAATATAAGGACTATTACCAGGCCCTGGGTGTTGCCCCCAACGCCAGCGACGACGAGATCCGCAAGGCCTTCCGCAAACTCGCCCGGAAATACCACCCGGATGTGGCCAAAGACAAACGGGGGGCCGAGGAGAAATTCAAACAAATCAACGAAGCCTACGAAGTCCTGGGTGATCCCGCCAAACGCAAGAAATACGATACCCTCGGCTCCCAGTGGCGCGACGGTTCCCAGTTCCATCCGCACCACGATCCCGCCCCCGGGGCCTGGCACAAGACCCAACAGGGCGATCCCGCCGGCTTCGAATTCCAGTTCGACGGCACCGGCTTCAGCGATTTCTTCGAACAATTCTTCGGTTCCCGGGCTGCCGGCGGCCAACACCCTGAGGACTCCACCGCTTTCTCCGAACGCGGCCAGGATGTCGAAGCCGATCTCATGGTCACACTCGAGGAAGCCTTTCACGGCGCCACCCGCCCCATTTCCCTGCGCCTCAATTCCCCCTGCGAACGCTGCCTTGGCACCGGCCGCGTCTCCGTGGGCCCCTGCCCCGCCTGCAACGCATCCGGCGAAGTCGCTCATAGTGAAAACTATCAGGTCAAAATCCCGCCAGGGGTGCGTCATGGCCAGCGACTCCGCCTCCCGGGCCGCGGCCGCGCCGGCGTCGGCCGCGGTACCGCCGGAGATCTCTACCTCCGCGTCCGCCTCGCGCCCCACCCCGACTTCCAGGTCGAAGGCAACGACCTCTACCACGAACTCGAACTCGCTCCTTGGGAAGCCGTGCTGGGCGCGGCGATTTCCGTTCCCACCCTTACCGGCCCGCTCCAAATCAAAGTCCCCCCCGGTTCCCAGCGGGGACATCGCCTGCGACTTCGGGGACACGGCCTGCCGCTGAAATCCGGCGGCCGCGGCGATTTCTTCGTGGTCCTTCAAATCCAGCCCCCGGCCAGGGTCTCCGACGAGGAACGATCCCTCTGGCAACAACTCGCCCAGCGCTCCCACTTCAACCCGCGCCATTAACGGCCTCCCACTGGAGGGCCGAGTTACACGAGGCCGACGTTCCTGGACGCATTCAATCTCGGGCTCGCGATAGCTCGCCCCTCCAAAGGCACAATCGCCCAGCCAAGCGATCAGAATGCCCGGACCTTTGTCGCACCGCCTTCATCGTCACCTTTATCGGGCTTTCGCAGTCTAGAACCAACAGTCGCCCTCTGGGACTGCGGCCGGGGACCGAAACAGGGTGACAGGTTCATAGTCAGGAATCCCGAAGTCATTCTCAATTAAAGGGT
>JAHDYP010000081.1 GCA_023383055.1 Verrucomicrobiota bacterium
GGTGGAGGAACGGCGTGGGGCGTCGCATTACGGGGAGGAGTTGCGGGAGAGCGCGCCGGAAAAGGCGGAACGGTTGGCGCGGGAGGGACTGCGGAAGCGGGGATGGACGGAGGCGGAACTGGCGAAGCGGCCGAAGGGCGACGGGGCGAAGCTGGAACTGGCGGTCCAGTTGCGGAGGGAGACGACGATGCCGTTGAAATGGATTGCGGAGCGGCTCCGCATGGGGACCGGAGCCAGCGTGTCCAACCTGTTGTCGGAACGGCGGCGGAAGGGAAAGTAGTGTCAATGTGTGGGACTGACCCCTCGGCCCCCCTCGGCCGAACCTTAAGCGATTCGCCATTGTGTTCGTGCGGGGCAACCTGCCAGCCTGGCCTTGCCGAAGCCGGCCTGGGCGCATTACAAGGAGGGCATGAACGCCGGGCGGGAAGATGCCAACCACGGTTCCTCGTTGCCGATGCGGCGGTCGCTGACCCGCTTCGCCTGGCTGTCCATTGCGGCCGCCCTGGTGACGATCGGTCTCAAAACGAGCGCGTACCTCATCACCGGTTCGGTGGGGTTGCTGTCGGACGCGGTGGAATCGCTGGTCAACCTGGTGGGAGGCGTGCTGGCGCTGGCGATGCTAACCATTGCCGCCCGCCCCGCGGACGAGGACCATGCCTACGGCCACAGCAAAGCCGAGTACTTCTCGAGCGGCGTGGAGGGGACGCTCATTCTGATCGCGGCGGCGAGCATCGCGGTGGCGGGAGTTCAGCGGTTGCTCGACCCTCGTCCGCTCGAGCAGGTTGGCCTCGGCCTGGGGGTCACGGCGCTGGCTGCGCTCATCAACTTGGGGGTGGCGTTGCTGTTGCTGCGCGCCGGCCAGCGGGCCAATTCGATCACGCTCGAGGCCAACGCGCATCATCTCCTGACAGATGTCTGGACGTCCGTGGGCGTCATTGTCGGCGTGGGCGCGGTGGCGGTGACGGGTTGGGTGCGGTTGGATCCCATCCTGGCGCTGCTGGTGGCGGCCAACATCGTCCGAACCGGCACGGTGATTGTGCACCGGTCCATTTTGGGGCTGATGGACACGGCGTTGCCCGCCCCGCAGCGGCGATTGATCGACCAGGCCCTCGAACCGTATCGCCGGCAGGGCGTCGAATTCCACGCCACCCGCACGCGACAGTCCGGGGCGCGCCGGTTCGTCTCGACCCATGTGCTGGTTCCCGGAGACTGGACGGTGCAGAAAGGGCATGAACTGGTCGACCGGATCGAAGCGGACATACGCGCCGCGCTCCCGGAGGCCACGGTGTTTACGCACCTGGAGTCGCTCGATGACCCGGCCTCGTGGGAGGATGTCGGCCTGGACGGCCGCTCGCCGCCACCGACCGTCGGTTAACGTTGACAAGCGGGGGGTCGCTGCTCTTTTCTGAAGATCATCGCAATTCCTGATTATGTTAAAGCCCCGCATCCCCACGGTCCTGGCCCTGCTGCTGGGAACTCTCTCCATCCTGGCCCACGACCGAGCCCGGACGCCGGTCAATATCCCGGACCTCCCGGATTACCGGACGCTCAAGTGCGATTTCCACATTCACACGGTGTTCTCGGATGGATCGGTGTGGCCGGACATCCGTCCGGAGGAAGCCTGGCGCGAGGGACTGGATGCCATCGCCATCACCGATCACATCGAATACCAACCGCACAAGGCCGATCTCCCCACTCAACACAACCGCTCCTACGAAATCGCCCGGCCTCGCGGCGAGGCCCTCGCCATTACCGTCATTCGAGGCTCGGAAGTTACCCGCAGCATGCCTCCCGGCCACCTGAACGCCATTTTCCTCAAGGACGCCTCGCGGCTGGACGTCCCGGAATGGCGGGACGCGCTCAGCGAAGCGCACCGTCAGGAAGCCTTCATCTTCTGGAATCATCCCGGCTGGCGCGGCCAGCAACCCGACGGGGTGGCGCGCTGGTATCCTGAGCACGACGAACTGCTGGCGAAAGGCTGGCTGCACGGCATCGAGGTGATCAACGGGCGCGAATACTATCCGGAAGCCCACCGGTGGGCGCTCGATCACGGGCTCACCCTGATCAGCAACTCGGACATCCACAACCCGCTGAATCTCGATTACGAGGTGCACGCCGGCGATCACCGCCCGCTGACGTTGGTCTTTGCGCGCGATGCCAGCGTCGAGGCCATTCGCGAGGCCCTGTTCGCGCGACGCACGGCGGTGTATTCGGGTCATCAACTCATCGGCGAAGCCCGGTTTCTGAAGCCGATCTTTGAAGCTTCGATCCGCCTGGCGCAGCCGACCCTGCAACTTAAGGGCAAACAGATGAAATACCTGCAGATCCACAATGCGTCCGACATCCGTTATGAGCTCGAACTCGTCGGCAAAGTGGATGACCTGACCCTGCCCGGCCAAATCGCCCTGCCGCCCGGACGCACCATCCTGTTCCCGGTGCGCTCGCTCGCAGCCAAGCTCGCGGAGCGGCGCAGCCTGAACCCCGTTTACCGGATCAAGAACCTGCTGGTCGCGCCCGGCCAGGGACTCGAAGTGGAGCTGCCGTTCGAAGTGCGTTTCAGCCCGGAAGAATAGTCATTCGCCTCGCGGCGGGCTTGACGGATAGGGTGCGCCCCCTCTTGGCTCCAACCGGATCGCGCCCATTCCAATCTTGCCTCGCGCGAGGGCATCCGCTATGACAGGCCCATGGAGGTTAGAGACGCGTTGGTCGCCCTGAACATGATCGAACATGTGGGCCCGGTCCGGGTTCGGCAATTGCTCCAACACTTCGGCGATGCCCCATCGGTGTTGCGCGCCTCGCGCGCGGAACTGCTGCGGGCCCGGGGCATCGGCGAAGAGACGGCCGAAGCCATCGCGGGCTGGGAACAACGGGTGAACCTGGCGGCCGAACTGAAACGCGTCGAGGAGTATGGCTGCCGGGTGGTGATCCCGGCCGACGACGATTATCCGGAACTGCTGCGGCAGATCTATGATCCCCCCGTCGTTTTGTATGTGAGAGGGACCCTGACAACCAAAGACAAGAACGCCGTGGCCATCGTCGGCTCGCGGCTTACCACGCCGTATGGCCAGCAAACGGCGCGTCGGCTGGCCTACCAGCTCGCTTACGTGGGCGTGACCGTGGTGAGTGGCGGAGCCCGCGGGATCGACACGGCGGCGCACCAGGGGGCTCTCAGCGCCAAGGGCCGGACCATCGCTGTGCTCGGCAATGGCATCAACCTGGTCTTCCCGCCCGAGAACGCGGAATTGTTCGAGCGCATGACCGCCCAGGGAGCGGTGATGACCCAGTTCCCGTTCAACCGTCGCGCGGACAAGCAATCGTTCCCGATTCGCAATCGCATCGTGGCGGGAATGACCATGGGCACGGTGGTGGTGGAAGCGAACCTGGCCAGCGGGGCATTGATCACCGCGAACATGGCGGTGGAAAACGGCCGGCAGGTCTTTGCGGTGCCGGGGCGGGTCGACTCGCCCCAGAGCAAAGGATGCCATGATCTCATCAAGAAAGGCGCCAAACTCTGCGAGGGCGCCGAGGATATCCTCAGCGAATTCGAGTATCTGTTCCCGGCCTCGAATCGCGGCGCGGCCGGCCAAGCTGGAACGTTGCCCGCGCTCGAGCTCTCCGAACACGAGCGGCGCGTCTACGAAGCCGTTGGCGCCGCCGAAACCTCCATCGACGAGATCATCCACCACAGCGGATTGCCGGCCTCAACCGTGTCGGTCGCGCTGCTGGGCCTCGAAATGAAACGCCTGCTCGCGCAGTTGCCCGGCCGCCTGTTCTGCCGCAACCGGGAATCGCGCCTCTCACCTCCAGCCCAGCCGATGCCCGCCGAGGCGGCGGTCAACGAAAACCGGTCTGACGGCTGAGGACATAGGGCACGGAAGTCGCCCCCATCCGCCGAATCTGGTCGCTCGTGATGATGTCGACCGGAACGGCGGTGACCTGTTTCTTGCCCGGCTGGACATCCTGAGGCAGGTGCGAACCGGTGATGACCACCTTTTGAGCCTTGATCTTCTTTGGTTTTTCCACCTTCACCTTGGCCTGTTTGGCTTGGGGTGTCTTGGTCACCGATTTATCGGCCGCGGTAACGGTCGGAATGGCCAGGCACAACCCCATCGCCAAGGCAGCCAGCAACCCCATTCGGTCGTGCCGTGCTTGCAGTGGGAGTGTTTTCATGAGCGTGCACCCTACGCCTCCGGGTTTTTGCTGGCAACCCTCATTTCAGGGGCCGAAACGACCGGTCCAACCGTGCATCCGTGCATCCAGCATGACCACCGGCGGAAACCGGTGCTGAAGGCATTCCGCGACGCCGTCCGCGGGCGAAGCCCGACTCATTCTTAGCCGGGATTTGGCATGGTGAGCCCGCCGATGATGCCTTAAGCTCCGCTCCCATGTCTGGCAGTCGCATCCTTCCGCATTTCGTCGGCGCCCTGATCCTGGCCCTGGCAGTCTATGCCGGCGCCTTCTGGCTGGACCAACATTTGCGAACGCGTCGAGGCCCCTGGCAAGTCACGTTCGACCGCATGCCGGATGGCACGCCGACGATCTTGATCCAGCAGCAGCGGTTGGGCATCCGGGAGGTCCGCATCCTCTTCCCGGGGGAATCCACCGCCGCCGAATCAACCTCAATCCGGTTCGACGCCCCCGGGCTTGCCGTGCCCTGGGGACGCTTGAAATACGACGACCTCACCTACCTGCCTGGCGTGGTCACGCTCGAGTTGTTCGGACATGAAATCGAGTTGTTGCCCCGGACGCTGTATGTGAACCGGCGGGCAATCGCCTGGAACGCCGCCACCAATCTCACCCTCCGCGCGTCTGACCGGCCCGCCACGCTGCCGGAGCCCGGACTCGTCAAACGGGGACGCCTCGGGAATAAGCCGGACGCCACGGAACGTTGAGCGTTCGCTCAATCGAGGCATTTCATGGTTGCGCGGTTCCTTGGATTTCGGTTTGGAGAGGCATCGGAAACGCGGGGCTGACGGGTGGCTACCGCGGGAAACGGCACCTCCAATCATGAGCCTTAACCATGCGGGATGTGAGATAAAATAACCTATTAATCGCGGGCAATCCGCGATCCGCCACGGCGTTGAATATGCGTAAGCAGTTGATTATAAAGTATATAAAAGCATGGTTATCCATTGACAGCGCTTTGCCCGATGCTAGTGTGAATCGTCAGTCGCACGCCCCTTATCGCGTTGTCGCCAGTTTATCACGGTGATTTTCCGCCGGGGCTTACTTTTAAGTGAGCAATTCTGATGAGTGAATCGATCTTAACCGCCCCCGCCGGCGAGCAGCGCCGGGCGATCCCGCCCGAGCAGCGGATCAAGGAAGCGGTCATTCGGCTGGCGGGCAATTCGCAGGATGGCATTCAGGCGATCGGCGGTTTCCTGGCACGATTGGCCGGCCGATCCGAGCAGGAAGTCATGACTTTCATGACGATTCCCTCGACGATTTCCGGAGGGCCGTCGATCTTCCAGGTGCGGCTCGGGTCCGGCGAAGTGCTGAGCGCGGGAGATGAGGCGGACATGCTGGTGGCATTTTACCAGCATTCCTATGACCAGCACCTGAACTCGCTGCGGAAGGGCGGCGTGGTGTTGTATGACTCGGACCACGTGGAGGCCAATCCGGAATGGCAGCAGGATTACCGGCACGTGGGTGTGGCGATCTCGAGTCTGACGGTGGAGGCCATCGGCGGCACCGCCAAGGACAAGGGCAAGAACGTGTTCGTGTTGGGTCTGCTGGCCAAAATCTTCGATTTGAACCTGCCGCGCCTCGAGCAGCTCATCCGGGAACGCTTCGGGGGAAAGAGCGATTCGGTGGTCAACAGCGCCCTGAGCTCCTTTCACGCCGGCTATGCCTTTTCCATTGGGGATCTGATGGAGACGTTCGCCTTTGCCGACAGCCAGAAGCGGACGCGTCCGCAGGTGGTCATGAACGGCAACGAAGCGCTCGCGTACGGCTTGATTGCGGCGGGCGTGCGGTTCGGGGCCGGCTATCCCATCACGCCCTGGTCCGACATCATGGAACTGCTCCGGCGCGAGTTGCCCAAGTACGGCGGCAGTTTCATCCAGTGCGAAGACGAAATCGCCTCGGTGGCCATGGCGCTCGGCGCCAGCTACGGCGGCCGGGTCGCCGTCACCGGATCGAGCGGCCCTGGCATCTCCCTGAAAGCCGAAGCGATCGGCTGGGGTGTGATGGCGGAAGTGCCGCTGGTCATCATCGATGTGCAACGCGGCGGGCCGTCGACCGGTCTGCCGACCAACGTCGAACAGTCGGACCTGAACATTGCCTGTTTTGGCGGGCATGGCGACTCGCCGCGGGTGGTGCTGGCGCCGGCGAGTGTCGAGGACTGTTTTTACACGGCGATCGAGTCGGTGAACCTGGCGCGCAAGTACAGCGTCCCGGTGATTCTGTTGACCGACCAGGCGATCGCGACGCGCATCGAGGCGTTCGAAGAACCCGATTTCGCCGCGGTATGCCAGGATATCTCGCCGGACCTGTCGCCGATCCCGGATGCGAAACCCTACGATTTGAGCGAGGCGCTGGGCGTGCCGAAACATGCGGCGCCAGGCACTCGCGTCCTCAGCGGCAAATACCCGATCGTGACCGGCCTCGAGCACGACGAACTGGGACATCCTTCGGCTTCGCCCCGGCTGCATTCCCAGATGACCGCGAAACGCCGGCGCAAGCTGCAGGCGCTGGCGCGGTCGCTGCCGCGTCCGACGGTGTACGGCCCGCCCGAGGGTCATGTGTTGTTGGTCGGCTGGGGTTCGACCCAGGGACCGATCCGCGAGGCGGTGGACCGTGCGCGGGCGGCGGGGGACAGTGTGTCCGCGTTGCACATTCGCTATCTGAATCCGCTGCCGAACGGGCTCGAGGAGATTTTCTCCGGATTTCATCAGATCCTCGTGGTGGAACTGAACGATGAGGGTCTGTATGGCTATGGCCAGCTGGCGGCCATGCTCCGGGCCCGCTACTGCGATGCCCGGATCCAGGGTGTGAACAAATGTGACGGCCTGACCTTCAAGGTCAAAGAGATCCTGGCCGTGTTGCAGAACAAACTGGCCGCTTCGAAGGCCAATCCCAAGATTTGAGTTATGAGCGCGATTGTGGTTGATCCACCCACCGAGACTTTGAGCACCGCCCCGCCCGACAGCCTGGCGGAACGCAAGGGACTCACGAAAAAGGAGATCGCCGCCGATCATCCGACCTGGTGCCCGGGTTGCGGTGATTTTTCGGTACTGGCCCTCTATTTTAAACTGATCGAAAAGCGCAAACTCTGGCACGAGCAGATCACCACCGTGGCCGGCATCGGTTGTTCCAGCCGGTTCCCCTATTTCGTCCAGGCGCACGGCGTCCATTTCATCCATGGCCGGGCGCTCTCCTTTGCGAGCGGCGTCTCGTTGAGCCGGCCGGATCTGCACGTGTTTGTGTTCGGTGGCGACGGCGACGCCTTTTCGATCGGGGGCAATCATTTCACCCATACGGCCCGCAAGAACATCAAGCTGACCTATGTGGTCATGGACAACTGGGTCTATGGCCTGACCAAGAAACAGACCTCGCCGACCTCGCCCAAAGGGTTTAAGAGCAAGACCGACCTCTGGGGTGCGATCGATCAGCCGATCAATCCCATGAAACAGGCCATCTCCGCCGGCGCCACCTTCGTCGCGCGCACGACCCACACCAATCCGAACCATGTCCTCCAGATGATGGAAGCGGCGATGGATCACGACGGATTCGGCTTTATCGAGTGCCTCAGCGAGTGTGTCGAGTTCTACCCGGGCGCGTTCGATCCCTCGAACCCGCGCAAGGGCGGGGTGTTCAACCTGGTGCCCAAAGAGCACGATGTGACCGACGAGATCGCGGCGTACCGGCTCGCGAACGAACCTTTTCCCGGTTATTTCGGCGTCTTTTACCAGCAGCAACGGCCCACCAAGAACCGCCTCGAGGCCAAGGTCAACGAAGATGCGCGCCAGCGGGTGCCGGGACTGGCCGACTGGCAAATCCTCAAGCAGAGCTTCGATCGGATGAAGTGATCCATGCGGCTGCGATCGGAGCCGGTGGTCCGATTCGCGCGCCGCCAAGGTAAGGAAGAACGCCTATGCCAATCTACGAATTTGCCTGCCCGAAATGCCGGGTGATCTTCAACTTCCTCTCGAAACGGGTGAACCCGGAGCGTCAGCCCAGTTGCCCCAAATGCGGTAACCGCAAAATGCTCCGGCAAATGAGCCGCTTCGCCATGCCCAAGGGCGTCAAGGAACCGGCGGCCGCCGCCGACGACGCCGGCGAGGACGGGCCAGCGCCGGATTTCGACGATCCGCGGGTCATGCGCGCCATGGGCGAACTCGAGCGCGACATGGAGCATCTCGACGAGAACAATCCGAAGCACATGGCGCATCTGATGAAGAAAATGAAGGACATCATGCCGCCCGGCGTGATGCCCAAAGAAATGGATGTCGCCATCAAACGGCTCGAGGCGGGTGAAGATCCCGAGAAAATCGAGGAGGACATGGGGGATGTGCTCGGGGAGTTCATGGGCGGCCCGGGAGACGAGGAAGGCGGCATGGGCGGTTACGGCGGCGGGTATTCGCGGGACAGCGGGTTGTACGATTATTGAGTCGGGGGCGGTGGAATCGCTTTGTCGGCGGCCGGGCCGGCTCTGGCGCCGACCGCCCGGCCGCTGCCGTGAATCAACACTCCCAGTCCCAGGCGGTTCCCGCGGGGCTCCTCAGCAGCGCCTCGAGGTTCTCGAACGGGGTCTCGACGGCGAGTGTGCAGCCGGAGCTCAAAACAAACCGCGAATGGCCGCACGCTCTCACCGTGTCGACGGCCCGTAACACGGCTTGACGAACCTCCGCCGGGTTTCCCTGGGCCAGCAAACCCACCGGATCCAGGTTGCCCCACAGGGCGATGTCAGGACCGACGAGACGACAGGCTTCCGCCAGCTCGACCTGGTGATCGAGCTCGAGGACATCCGCGCCGGTTGCCGCCATATCCGGCAGCATCGGCCGGGCATTGCCGCAGATGTGCAGCGAAACCGGTTTGTCCGTGGCGGCTTTGACCTCGGCGATGAGCCGTCGCTCGAAGGGCCAGGCCACTTCCCGGTAAGCGCGCGGACCGAGCAAACCCGCGGGTGAATCGCCGCCGCTCAGCAGGTCGGCGCCGGCGCCGACCAGGGCAACGGCGTACGCCCGACCGTATTCGAGGCAACGTTCCATGAGGCTGGTCACGAAGGGCGGATCGTCGCTGAGCTTGAGCATGATCCGGTCAATCCCGGCCAGGGCGGCGGCAAGAGAGAACGGGTATTGATCGAAACAGGCGACCACGAACGCCTCGGACCCAATCGCCTGCCGCACCCGTCCCAAGGCCTCGAGCATGACCGGATACCGCCCCTGCGATCCGGGGTTCGGCGGCGGCAGCCGATCGATGTCCCGCGCGGTGCGCACCCGGGGCTCGCCACTGCCGCAGAGGGGTTGATCACGGTCCGGGGCCACGACGCTGGCGCCCATGGCTTCCGCGCTGACCCAGGTGTCCGCCGAAACCCAAACCGCGTCCGGACGAAATCGCTCGTGGTAGCGAATGACGCTCTCGGCGAGCGCGCGCGCGTTCGAGCTGTATTCCCGCAGTGTGACCCCGGCCAGCCGCGCGCAGAAATGCACCGCCAACGGACCTGTGGGGACCCGGAAAGTCTCCCCGCCGCGCAAGGCGTGGCGGACCAGATCGCGAGGCCGGCAAGCGCCGTGGTCGCGAGTCTCGTCCATGCCCGGTCCGGTCCGCATATTGCCCCAGCAGTGTGAACCGGGCGAGGCTAACGCCTTTCTGGAGCCATCTCCGCGGCGGGGATCAGCCAGCCCGAATGGAACCGGGCGAAGACCAGGTTTTCGTAGGGATGTTTCTCGCCGGCTTCATAAAGAATCCCCACCTCGCCATTGGGCAGCGCGGCCAGACACGAGTAAGCGCTCGGCCGACTGTCGAGCAACCGGGCGACCGGCCAGGTATCGCCTTCGTCGAAGCTGGCGCGGACGGTGAGGTTCTCCCGTTTGGTGCTCGCCGGATTGGCGAAGAGAATCACGCTGCGTTGACGGTCGTTGGGCCAGGCCAACCGGCGGAGGCTCGCCTGGCAGATCGGTTCCACCAACTCCGGCACATGCCGCTGTTGTTCCCAGGTCAACCCGCCGTCGTTGCTGACCGCCTGCTGGCGGGTGCGCCGGGCGCGATCGTAATTGCGCATGTTCAGCAGGAGCCGGTCGCCGGTGAGCTCCACCACTTCGCATTCGTTCACCTGGTGTTGCGGTGTGGAACCGCCCAACTGCCACGTGGCGCCGTGGTCGTCCGAGTAAATCACATGCGAGTAGTAATGACCGGTGCCGGCCTCGATGTGATCGCAGGGGATCACGAGCCGTCCCCGGTGCGGGCCGCGCTCGATCTGGATGCCGGCGCCCGGGCCGGTCGCATACCAGGTCCAGTTCGTCAGCTTGACCGAACCGGTGATCTCGCGCGGTTGCGACCAGGTCACGCCGTCGTCGGTTGAGCGGGTCACGAACACGCGCCGGGTGTCGCGGCTTTGCCGCGCGATGATCTGATGCTCCGCGTCGTCTCCGCGGTTCCAGGTGAGCAGCAACCAGATGGTGCCGGTCTCCCGGTCCACGACCGGGCAGGGGTTGCCGCAGGTGTTGGGGCCGTCATCCCACACCGTCAGCGCCGCCCCCCAGGTCTGGCCCAGGTCCGGGCTTCGTTTCAGCAACAGATCGATGTCGCCGGCGTCGCCGCTGCTTTGCTTGCGGCCTTCCGCGAAGGCCAGCAACGTGCCGTGCGGCGTGACCAGGAGCGACGGAATCCGATACGTGTGATGGCCGTCCTGTCCCGACACGAAAACATTCGTGCGGGTGACCTGCAAGTCCGGCTCGGCGGCATGGGCGATGGATGCGACGGCAGGCCAGAAGGCGGCGATGAGAATCAAGCCGTGGAGGTTCATGTTGAGCCGAGGTTGCCGCAGGTCACCGCCTTTGAAAAGCATTCCGTGTAGCGCTGTCTCGTACTGCTCCCCGAGCTCCGGGCGTCTTCCTTTTGACTTGAGCCGGCGACCAAAAGGCCCTAAAGCCGCAGCTGCACTTTGTCGCGTCCATGACCAAAGACCAACTTGAGAGCCTCGCCGCCCAGCACGGAACGCCCATCGTCGTGATCGACCACCAGGTCATCCGGGATAATTACCAGGCTTTCCGCCGTCATCTGCCGAAGGTCCAGGCCTACTACGCCGTCAAGGCCAATCCCGAACCGGCCATCGTCCGCACCCTGTATCGGGCCGGGGCGAGCTTCGACGTGGCCTCGCTTCCCGAGTTCATGCTGGTCTACGAGAACATCCGATCGCTGCCGCCCAAGGAACAGCAGGATTTCATCTGGGACAAGATCATCTACGCCAACCCCACCAAACCGCGGGAGACACTCGAGGCGCTCGACCAGTACAAGCCCCTGGTCACTTACGACAATCTCAACGAGCTCCACAAAATCAAACGGTTCGCTCCGCATGCCGGTGTCGTCCTCCGGCTGCGCGTCCCCAACACCGGCTCCGTGGTCGAGCTTTCCTCGAAGTTCGGGTGCGATCCGGGCGAGGCGGTGGACCTGATCGAAGCGGCCTTTCAATTGGATCTGGTAGTCGAGGGCCTCAGTTTCCACGTGGGCAGCCAATGCATGAACGCGGAGAACTTTGTGCAGGCGCTGAACCTCTCCTCGGCCGTCATGCAGGAATCGGCGCAGCGGGGGTATCCGATCAAGATCCTGGACATTGGCGGCGGTTTTCCGGCGCCGTATCACCGCGACGTCCAGCCGATCGAGAGCCTCGCGCGGAAGATCAACGCCGAGATCGACCGGCTGTTCCCCGAGGACATTCAGATCCTCGCGGAACCGGGCCGGTTCATTGTGGCCTCCGCCGCGACGTCCGTGGCGAAGATCGTGGGCAAAGCCCGGCGCGAGGGCAAGACCTGCTATTACCTCGATGACGGGGTCTATCACACTTTCTCGGGGATCATCTTCGACCATTGCCAGTATCATCTCCGGGCGTTCAAGGACGGCCCGACCGGGATCTGCGCCGTGTTTGGCCAGACCTGTGACGCGCTCGATACCATCTCCCTCGCGGAGGAACTCCCCGAGCTCGAGATCGACGACCTGCTGTACGCCGAGAACATCGGCGCCTACAGCAGCGCTTCCGCCACCTGGTTCAATGGCTTTCCCCCCGCCAGGATCATTCACCTCAACGACCAGCTCTGAACCCGGCCCAACTTCAGTCTCGGATTGACGCCCGGGGTAAAGTGCCGGCTAATGGCCCGGCGGCATGACGGATCTGCGCAAAATCCTCCGGTTTGTCTGGCCTTACTTCCGCCGTTACCGGTTCCGGCTCTTTGCCGGCATTCTGCTGGGGATGCTCTTCGGTGTCTCGAATGCCGTCTTCGTCTGGGCTACGAAGACCCTGATCGGCCGGATGAGCCCGCCCGCCGCCATCGTCGAAACGGTCGCCACCCCAGCCTCGGTCAGTGGCCCCGGGCACATCGTCGATCGCTCCGAATTCGACCGGATCAAGAGCGATCTGGATCGCCGGGTTTCGGGCTGGGCGGACCCCTGGCTGCCGGCGGTGGGGCGTTCGATCGATTGGCGGCAGGTGGTGGGGGGGCTGTTGTTGTTTCCGCTTCTGGCCGGGTTAAGGGGATCGATCGGTTATCTCGGGGCGTATTGCATGGCCTGGGTCAGCGAACGGGTCGTGAACGATCTCAGGGTCAATGTGTTCAAGAAACTCAGCGGTTTGTCGCTGGAATACTTCAGCGACGCGACGACAGGTGATGCCCTGACCCGGGTGAGCGGCGATACGGTGACGCTGCAGCGCTGCATGAGCCACGGGTTCTCCGACCTGATCACGGAACCGTTCACGATCGTGGCCATCGCCATCGCGCTGCTCCTGCTCGATCCGCAGTTGACGCTGGCCGTGGTGGTCTTTTTTCCGGTGGTGGTCGTTCCCGTGGTGGTGCTGGGTCGCAAGGCCCGTCGCGCCAGCCGGGCCAGCCGCAAGGTCACGGTCACGCAGGCCAGTCAGTTGGTCGAACTGCTCGGGGGCATTCGGGTGATCAAGGCTTTCGGCCTCGAAGACCGGCAGATCGAGCGGTTCTCGAGGTTGTCGCGGGATCTCCTGCGGAATTCCCTGCGTGGTCGCAAGGCCAAGGAGCAGGTCAACCCCATCATCGAAACGCTGGCCATGCTCGGGATCGGGTTGCTCGTGGTCTATGTGAGTTACCAGCAGGCGAGTGTCGAACACATGGCCGGTTATCTCACCGGCCTGGTGCTGCTCTACACCCCGGTCAAGAAACTGGCCGCCCTCCACATGATGCTCGAACAGACCAGCGTCAGCGTCGAACGCATCATCCATATCCTGGCCGAACAATCCTCCGTGCAGGAATCCCCGCACCCGGTCCGCATCCCCCGGTTCCAGCACAGCATCCGGTTCGAGCGGGTGACGTTCGCCTACCGGGATCAGCCGGTGCTGCGCGAGGTTGACCTCGAACTCCGCCGTGGCGAGCGTGTCGGCGTCGCCGGCGAAAGCGGCTCCGGCAAGAGCACGCTCGTCAACCTTATGTTCCGCTTTTACGACCCGACCCACGGGGCCGTCCGGATCGACGGCCACGATCTGCGCGAAGTCGCGCTCGCGGATCTCAGTCGGCTCATGGCCCTCGTCAGCCAGGAAATCGTCGTGTTCGACCTGACCATCGCCGAGAACATCGCCTGCGGCCGGACCGGCGCCACCCGCGAGGAGATCGAGGCCGCCGCCAAAGCCGCCAACGCTCACGAGTTCATCCTCCGCCTGCCCGAAGGCTACGAAACGCGCATCGGCGAACGCGGGGTGACGCTCTCGGGCGGGCAGCGCCAGCGGCTCTCGATCGCGCGCGCCTTCGTCCGGAATGCCCCCATCCTCGTGCTCGATGAAGCCACCGCCTCGCTCGATTCCGCCGCGGAAGCCGAAGTCCAGTCGGCCATCGAGCGTCTCGAGGAGAATCGCACGGTCCTGTGCATCGCGCACCGGCTTTCGACCCTGGCGAGCATGGACCGGATCGTGGTGCTGGCGGAAGGCCGGGTGGTCGAACAAGGGGCGTTTGCCGACCTGTTGCGACAGGGCGGGCTCTTTGCGGCCATGGCGGCCCGGCAGGGCATCGCGCCGTAACCCAGGTTTCGCCCTTGAATCATGGCTCGCACACCCGGCACCCGCACCGAACGTATCGGCCAGTGGGTCTGGACCACGCGGGCGGATGAGCCGCCCACCTGGTGGCGCGCCGTGCTGGCCGACCCCGAACCCTGGCTGCGCGATCCGTCGCGACACTTCAAGAACTCACGCAACGTCACCCTTGCCCGCGTTCCGTCACCGGCGCCCGGCCAACCCGGGCTGGTGCTGCGCCGGTTGAATTACGGGCGGTGGCGGCATCGATTCTGCGATGCCTTCCGGCCGTCGCGCGCGCAGCGCGCCTTTCGCTCCGCTCTGGCGCTCGAAGCCGCCGGGTTACCGGTGGCCCGGGCGCTGGCCGTCGCGGACCTGCGCCGCTGGCGCTGGCCGGTGCACGCCTATCTCTTGTCGCACGAGATTCCGCATACGGGCACCCTTGCCCAGTGGGCGCGCCAGCCGGCTCCCTGGCCCCGTCCGCTCATTGCCGCCTTGGCGGATCTCCTCGCCCGCCTGCATGCGGCCGGCTTCATCCACGGCGACCTCAAGGCCTCGAATGTGTTGATGGCGACGGACGGGCAGCCGTGGTTGATCGACTTCGACGGTGTGCGCCGATTTACCCGCGTGCCAAGAGCCCGTGCCGTGGCGGATCTGGCGCGCCTCATGACCGGAATCCTGGAAGCCGGCGGCACGGAAATGCCCCTGACCGCCGCCCGGTTTCTAAAGCGCTACTGCGCGGCCCGGGAATTGAACGATTGGCGGGAGTGGTGCCGGGAGGTTTTGGCGGGGGGCGGTTCCGGACTGGGATAGCGCCCAGCGGCCCATTTGGAGTGCGAAAAGTGCGGGCTATTCGAGCGGCAGCCGAACGGTAACACGCGTCACCTGATTGGGTACGGATTGGATCTCCATCTTGCCGCCGTGCGCCCGCACGATCCACTCGGCGATGGCGAGCCCCAAACCGCAGCCCTCCTCCTGGTCGTTCGTCGCGGCCGCGCCGCGATAGAACCGGTCGAACACCCGGTCGAGTTTGTCCGCGGGAATGCCTTTGCCGGTGTTGGCACAGGTCAGTTCGGCCTGGTCGGGCAGGCGGTTCAACGCCAGCGAGACCCGCCCGCCCGGCAGGTTGTATTTGACGGCGTTGTCGACCACGATCAACAGCAACTGGCGGAGCCGATGGCGGTCCGCCAGGATCGTGCAGGGTTCGATCGCGGTGAGTTCAACCGTGATGCCGCGGGGTTCGGCAAGCACCTGCGCGTCAGCGTGACAGTCGGCGAACAGTTCGTCCAACCGCACCGGCGCGCGCTGCAACGCGGCCTGGCCGGCATCGGCCTTGGCCAGCAGGGTGAGGCCATCCACAATCTTGGTCAGGCGATCGATTTCGTCCATTTGCCCAAGCAACATTTCACGCACGCCGACGGCGACGGAAGTATCGCGAAGGGTGAAATCGATCTGGCCGCGCATGACCGTGAGCGGGGTCTTCAGCTCATGCGACGCGTGCAACGCGAACTCCCGCACCCGCGCCAGGGAATCTTCGAGACGCCCGAGCATGGAATTGAATACCGCCGTCAGCCGGTCAAGCTCGTCCCGGTTGCCGGTCTGCGGCAATCGCTCGGACAGGTTCTCGAGGTGCACACGCTCCGCCGCTTCGGTGAGGAGGCGCACCGGGGACAGCGCGCGGTTGAGCAGCCACCAACTGCCGATCATGGTCAGCGCCAGCGCGGGGGCGACGGAGAAGAGCAACACTTCGCCGGCCTCTTCGAGCAGCGTATTGCCCTTGGCTTCGAGTCCCCACTCGAAATCCGTGATCCGGTTTTCCACCAGGAACTCGTAATAGGTCCAGCCGGCGATCATCAGCAGACCCAACATCAGCATCGCGGTGTGGCCGAGCATGAGCCGTCGACGCAGCCTCACAGTCCCTCCTTGAGCACGTAACCCTGGCCGCGCACGGTGTGCACGAGCCTGGGTTCATGACCGGCGTCAATCTTCTCCCGCAAGCGCCGGACATACACGTCCACCAGGTTCGATCCGGGATCGAAATCGTAATCCCAGACTTTCTCCACGATCGACATCCGGCTGCAGACCTGTCCCGCGTGGCGTATGAGGTATTCCAGCAGACGATACTCCCGCGGCGACAACTCGGGGCGATGCTCTCCCCGTCGCACTTCGCGGGTCAGGGTGTTCAACGTCAGATCCGCCACCCGGAAGACCACGGCCGGTGCGCCGCTTGACCTCCGGCAAAGGGCGCGCACCCGGGCGATCAATTCATCCAGGGCAAACGGCTTCGGCAAGTAATCGTCCGCCCCCGCGTTGAGTCCCTCGACGCGTTCGTTCAGGGCGCCACGGGCGGTTAACAGCAGCACCGGGGTGCCGACCCGCCGCTCGCGCATCTGCCGGACGATGCTCAAGCCGTCCCGCCCCGGCAGCATCACGTCAAGGATGACGGCGTCGAAGGGAGTCTGCTCGACCGCCGTCAGCACCGCGTCGCCTTCGTGCAACACGTCCACCGCAAAGCCCTCCGCCTGGAGGGCTTTGCGAATGAAGGCGGCCGTCTGCCGACGGTCTTCAACCACGAGAACCCGCATCGATCCGGACTTTCGGGCATCCACGAAGCCAATGTCAATCGCACCCTCTGATGTCCGGACGCACCTTCGGCGCGCCTCAGCTTCGGTTCCGCTATTGAATCTCGACCGTTGAGACGGGCCCGCGCACCTCGAACCGGTTCACCGTTCTCACCTCGAGCCGGTTCGAACCGGGACCAAGGTTCCATAGATACTCCGCCTCGATGGGCTTCCAGACGCCGTCGTCCCGCCGGGCTTCATACGTCTTAAAGTTTGGGGTCAGAGTCCGGATGGTCACCCGAATCCTGTCCGCTTCCGGCCGCAGCGAGAGCGCCGCTTGGCCGATCGGGAAGTACGGATCCACCCCGGGATTCGGCGGCGCCGTACGGATATGCCACCGGGTTCCCTCGCAGAGGTCGTCCTTGGTGATGAACATCCGGCCATAGTCCAAACCCGCGTCCATGAGATCGGTGTTCGGGATGTAGCCGATGAACCCATACTTATCGAGTTCATCCGCCGGGACCGTCAGATCGCCGAACCCTTCGAAGTGCGCCAGGAAAGTCGGCAGATCGGCCTTCCGGTAGCGCTTCCGTTCCTTGCCTACCACAAACACCAAATCCCGACCGTCGCGATGAAACCACGCTTCGCGAATCTCGTAGGCGTTCAGCGGCTTGCCGTCCTTCTCGATATACATCTTCGCCGTCGGATCCATCATGACCCACTTGCCATACTGGTTGGACCAGATCTCGGTCGTCGTATGCTCGCTGGAACCGCCGTGGGGTGGATCGCGGTGTCGCCTCAAGGCGAGTTCGCGGTCGATCCAGCCGAGACTGGCGGCGGCCGACACAAACAGGTGGGCATACTGGCTGCAGAAGAAGGCGTTTCCCTGCTCGATCCCCTCGAGGATCTCGAGGGCGCCGCGAGGCTCGCTCGTGGGACGGCCGAACTTCTTGAACTGGTGATGCACCCAGTCCAGCAGCCGCACCTGCCGGTCGAATTCGTCGTGGCCCGGCGCGACCACGGCGTCGAGTTCGTAGCGTCGTCGCAGTGCCGCCAGCTTGGGATTGTCGGCGGAATCGAACTTGAACCGCCGGGTGAACTCGCTGTCGACATACGGCAAGTCGTCGAGCTTCGCGAGCGTGGCCGAGCGATCGCCCAACCGCAGGGTGGCGCCCTCCGTCAGCGGCAGGTCGTCCGGTTCGGCGAGGAGCATCGTTCCCGCAACGGCCAGCCAGAGCGGCATCGCACCAATGCCGAGGTTCCCTTTTGAGGCGTTCATGATTGCAGAGCGTGTATCGAACCTTGGCTCGACGCAAGGCAGCAGCGCTCGGCCGAGTCGATCCCGCCGTGGCTGCAACGCCCTCACTTTGTGACAGCATTGTCATGATCCGTTCACGGTCGTGTCATTCAGCCCTGACAGGATGACCCCGTGAACTTAGGCAAGTCTTTCACTGCTCCGTTGACACCATGCCGGTAACCGTGACGCATTCAAACCCCGGGAGCGAACGGACCCTGGCATGGTTCTCCGCCGCAAGCTGGCACCTGCCGGATCGCTGGTCGATCTGGCTGCCGCTACTCCTGCTGCTCGGCGCGAGTGTGCTGGTGGTGGGCCTGAACCTTGATCTGGCCCTGGCCCGGCGTTTCTGGTCCAGTTCGGCGGGGTGGCGGTTTGCGGATACCGGGTGGGTTCAATGGGTCTACCGCTGGAGCAACGGGCCGGCGCTGATCACCGGGGGCGCCGGTTTGCTGGTGGCGTTGGTTTCGTCGCGCATCGTTGGGTTGCGTCGCTACCGGCTCATGGGTTGGTTTCTCGCCCTGACCTTGCTCCTGGGTCCCGGGTTGGTGGTCAACTCCATCTTCAAGGCCCATTATGGCCGGCCGCGCCCAAAGCAGGTTCACCCGTTCGGCGGTCGGTATGCCTTCCGACCGCTGAGTTCGCCCACCTTCGATTCCACGACCCGTTCGTTCCCGAGCGGACATGCCTCGATGGGGTTTTATTGGCTGGCCCTGACGGTGTGGTTCTGGCGCCGCCGCCGTGCCCTGGCCTGGGGATTCCTGTTGCTGGCTGCCGTCCACGGCGGTATAACCGGCTTCGTTCGCATGGCCCAGGGGGGGCATTGGTTCTCCGATGTGCTTTGGTCCGCGGGCTTGGTCTATTTCTCCGCGCTGGCCGTGTATGCCGTGCTGCCCGTTTCCGCTGAGATCCGCTTCAGAGCGCCGACGAGATCCCGTGACGACCGGGCGTCCACGGTCAGTGGTCGGGACCGCCCGGTGTCGATCTCGGTTGTGGTGCCATTCCACAACGAGGCCGCGAATGTTGCCCATGTCCTGACGGAATTGCGCAGCGTGCTGCCTGCGGCGGAGATCATCGCGGTGGACGACGGCAGCCGCGACGAAACGTGGGCGAACATCCAAGCGGTGCCCGGTGTACTCGGGATGCGATTGGACAGGAATCTCGGCCAGAGCGCGGCGATCTACTATGGCCTGCAAGCCGCGACCGGCGAACTCTGCGGCGTAATGGACGGTGACGGGCAGAACGATCCCACCGGTTTCCTCCGTTTGTTGCAGGAATGGGTCCGCGGGGACGCCGACGTGATCTGCGGCTATCGCGAACGACGGGCCGACGCCTGGAACCGTCGCGTCGCTTCCCGCGTCGCCAATCGCATCCGCCGCTGGTTCCTCGACGATGCTGTCACGGACACGGGTTGCTCTCTGAAACTCTTCCCAGGGGATGCGGTTCAGCACCTGGTGCCGTTTCGCGGCCTGCATCGCTACCTCCCCGCCATCTTCAAACAGGCAGGGCTAAGCATCGCCGAAGTCCCGGTCCCGCACCGGGAACGTCGTGCCGGCCGCTCGAAGTACGGCAACTGGTCGCGCGCTGTGGCGGGGGTGCGGGATTTAATCGGCGTAAGCTGGCTGCTGAACCGGAAGCTGCCGGCTCAGGCCCCCCTATCCAAACCATGAATGAAGTCATCCTCCAATTGCAGTTGCTGGGGACTTCCTGGGTGATCACCCCCTGGAAACTCTTTGGCTACCTCGGCGTGGCCACCTTCGCCGGCCGCTGGTTCGTGCAACTGTTTGCCTCGCATCGCGCGGGTCAGCCGCGCTTCCCTCAACTGTTCTGGCATATGTCGCTGGTCGGCAGCCTGCTCCTGCTGGGCTACTTCACCTTCAGCGACAAGCGTGACTCCGTGGGCGTGCTGTCAAATCTCTTCCCCTGCGGCATCGCCCTCTATAACCTCTTCCTGGACGTCCGCCACCAGCGGCGGGTCCCGGTTGCGGAATCACCATGAATGTCTGCTCTCCGGGTTGGAACCTGAGACCTGCCATGAAGTGCCAGCCCACGCGTGCTCCTGTTGACTCCAGACCCCGAACCTAGCGTAATGTCAGGCATCTTGGTTTGACGATGATACCCCTGTTTCAGCAACTCAGATCGAGGCACCCGCTCGCGATCGACCTCCTGCTCCTGCTGGCAATCAGCGGGACCGTCCTCTTCGCCTTTCTCGGCCAGAACCGCAACTGGGCGTCGCGCGAAATCCGGCATGCCGAGATCATGCGGGAGATGGCCGAATCCGGCGATTTCCTCATACCGCGGCTCATGGGTGAGGTGTACTACGACAAACCGCCGGTCATGCATTTCATCGGGGCCACGCTGATGCGGGCCTCGGGCGAACCCAACCTGTTTCATGCCCGGTTCCCTTCGGCATTGGCGGCGCTGATCAGCATGCTGGCGGTCTATGGGCTGGGGCGGATGCTGGGGGGACGCCGGGTCGGACTTTGGGCGGCCTTCACGCTCCTGGCCATGCCCGGGTTCTGGATCATGGCCCGCGTAGCGCGGCCCGACCTCACGTTGGTTGCCCTGATCCTGCTCTCCTGCCTCTTCCTCGGTTGGGCGATGCAACGGGCGAACGGCTGGGCGAATGCCGGTTGGCTCGTCGCCAGCGGCATGGCGTCCGCACTCGCGGTGATCACCAAAGGTCCCTACGGACTCATGGTGCCGCTCCTGTTTCTCGCCTTCGCGCCCCGCGAGAACCACAGCCTGACCCGACCCGGCTGGCGGTTCCTCTGGTTCGGGGCGGGTTGCTTGCTGATGCTCGGTGCCTGGGCCGGGCCCGTCTACCTTCGGGACGGGGGTGAGTACCTCCGGGGGGTCCTCTTTCAGGAGGATCTCTCGACCGGCGGCGGGAGCGGACATTTCGAACCGTTCTATTGGTATCTCGGCTCGGGCTTTCTGCAATCGCTGCCCGTGATCTTGTTCCTGCCCCTGGCGATCCGGCAATGGCGTCGCGAGAGACGATTCCCGGCCGCCCTGGTCATCGCCGCGGTCATCCTGTTCGTCATCTCCTGCGTGCCCGGCAAACGCCGTCATTACCTGCTCCCGTTGCTGCCATTCCTCGCGTTGGGACTCGCGGCAGGCATGGTTTACTTCGGGCGACAGCATCAACTCCTGCGCCGGTTGGCCCTCGCCGCCGTGATGGGCGGCGTGGCGGCCGGCCCCCTTTACTACGGGCCGATCCTGCAGTTGATGCGGCCCCAGGGCGATTCCGAGTGGGACTTCATCACCGACGTGGCCGAGGCGTTGCCTCCTGATGCCACCGTGGTCTGTTTCGGCGCCATGGACGAATACCTCGCCTGGGTCCGACACGACCATCGCCGGATCATCGGCGTGGAGACCTTGGCCGCAGCGGAGGCGGCCCTCGGCGCTGGCGAAGATGATCGTTATCTGGTTGCCTCCGACGACGATCTGTTGGCGCTCGAGAATGACCCGGATTTGGGCAAGTTGGAAACGGTGCTCGAAAAGAGCATCGACCGGAAGGGGACATGGCTGCTGGCACATGGGGGCCAACCGTCCGATGGATTGTGAACGGTTCCTCCATTCTGCCATCACGACTCATAAACCCATGACACTGCGCCAAATCCGTCGGGCGATGACCGTCGCCGCCCTGGTCCCGCTTGGAAGTGTCTGCCTGCTGCTCGGTGCCGGCCACCTCGCCGCGGCGGGCCCGGACGCTCCGCCACCGAACCGCAAGCTATCCGCCGTGGCGCACATTCGTTTCCAGGGAACCTCAACGCTGCACGACTTCGAAGGGACGGTCATGTCGCAGCCGTTTGTCCTGGTGCTCTCCTCGAACTCGTGGTCGGCCGAGGCGCATGTCCTCGGTAGCGAAATGACGACCGCGCACGACGGACGCGACAAGAATATGAAGAAGATGCTGGAGACGAACCAGCACCCCCGTCTCACCGGTGCGGTCCGCGACGCGGCCATTCCGACGGCGACCACCACCAAGGTCAACTGCACGCTGCGCGTCCGGGATCGATCATTCGAGCTGCCGATCACGATCTCGGACTGGTCGGAGACCGCGGAGGCGCTGCGATTCCAGGCCACCTGGAAGCTTTCGCTCCAACAATTCAAGCTCAAGCCGCCTTCCGTCCTGGGCGTCATTCGTGTGGGTGACGAGGTGCGACTCGTGGCTCAAGTCACCGCCAGGAAGCCGGCTCCGGCAACTGTCCCGGCGGGCGCGGATGTTCCCGCGATCTCTCTACCTTGAAAACTTACCTGCACCGTCTGGAAACCCTGCTTCCGCCACACGTGGCGCCACAGAGTGCCATCGCGCAACAGTTCGGCGCGTGGTCCGGCGATGCCGCCACCGCGCGCCTGATTCGCCACGTGTTCAAAAAGTCGGGCATTGAAACCCGGCACAGCGTGCTTCCGGATTTCACCGCCCTGAACCGGGCCGAGTTGTTCAGCGTGGATGCGCAGGGCCGGGTCATCGAACCGTCCACCCAGGCGCGCAATCGCTGTTTCGCCCGCCACGCCGGACCCATGGCGGTCGAGTTGGCCCGCCGTTTGGTGGATGGTCGCGCGGGATTTTTTCCCACGGACGTGACGCACATCATCACCGTCTCCTGCACCGGGTTTGTGAATCCCGGTCCGGATTACCGCATCGTGACCGAGCTGGGGCTGCCATCGACCGTTCAGCGTTACAATCTCGGGTTCATGGGTTGTTACGCCGCACTGCCCGCGCTGCGCATGGCCCAACAGTTTTGCCTGGCGCGCCCGGATGCCGTGGTCCTGGTCGTCTGCCTCGAGCTTTGCTCGCTCCATATGCAGATGAAATCTACGCCGGACTCGATCCTGGGCAACGCACTGTTCGCGGATGGCGCCGCGGCCGCGCTGGTCAGCGCGCTGCCGCCGGCCGACGACTGTCCGGCGCTGGCGCTGGACGGATTCAATTCCGCCATTGTCGAAGAAGGCGTTCGCGACATGGCCTGGGAGATCGGCGACAACGGGTTCAACCTCGTCCTCTCCTCTTATGTGCCCGACGTCATCGCGGTGAACGTCGACCGGATCGTCGGAGGACTCCTGGCGGCGCATGGCCTCGAGGTTTCGGAGGTGCCGCTCTGGGCCGTTCATCCCGGGGGCAAAGCGATCCTCGATAAAGTCGAAAAATCACTCGGCCTCGAGCCGTGGCAATTGCGGCCCTCCCGCGAGGTGTTGCGGGAATGCGGCAACATGAGCAGCGTCACGATTCTCTTCGTGCTCGAGCGGATGCTCCTCGAGCACGGCCTCGAACCCTCCACGGTGGCCGCTCTCGCCTTCGGGCCGGGGCTGACCGTCGAATCGGGTCAGTTTGAGATCGTCCCGGCGCGCCGGCCCGTGATCCCGAAAGCGCTGGAACTCGAGTCCCTCGAACTCGTCCCGTGATACCCCGGGTCCTCTGGTCATGATCACAGCTTCACCCTCCGCGGGCACCATGCCCGCCCACGCGCAGGTGCTCATCAGCGGGGCCGGGCCGGTCGGACTGCTGTTGGCGAACCTGCTCGGGACGGCCAACATCCGGACACTCGTCCTCGACAAACGCGAGTTGCCGCTCGAAAGCTCGATGGCCATTGGCGTTACCCCGCCTTCGCTCGAGATTCTCCAGCGGCTCGATCTCGATCAGACCTTCATCAACGCGGGTGTCCCGGTCCGCTACGCGGAGGTCCATGAGTCCGGAAGCATACTCGGCCGGCTCGACTTTCATCGGATACCTTCGGACTACCCGTTCTTCCTCTCCATTCCCCAGGCGCGCACGGTGGAGATTCTGCGCGGCAACCTGGCCCGGTTTTCCTCCGTGACCATCCAGGACGGCCGGGAGTGCGTCGGCGTGGAACAGGATCCTGGCGGCGTGCGCGTCTCCGTCCGCGAGGTCGGCACCGGGAACGCCTCCCAGGCGAACGCGGAGTTGCTGGTGGGCTGCGACGGTCACCGCAGCACCGTGCGCGCGGCCGCCGGACTGCGTGTGCGGGAGAAGCTCTACGCTCAGCGCTTCGTGATGGCGGACTTCGTGGACGAATCCCGTCTCGGCCTGGAAGCGCGGCTGTTCTTTTCGCCGGAGGCATCCGTGGAATCCTTCCCGCTGCCCGGCCAGTGGCGGCGCTGGATCGTGCTCGCCAGTCCAACTCACGGGGTAACACCGCTCCAGTATTTGATCCGCGCCGTGGATCGTCTGGTCGGCATCGACCTGGACGAGCGCGGTGCCCGGTTTGTAAGCACCTTCGGGGCACGGCGGATGACGGTGGATCGATACCACGCCGGACGCGTGGTGCTGGCGGGTGACGCCGCGCATGTGATGAGTTCCATAGGCGGCCAGGGCATGAACACGGGCTTTGCGGACGTGGAACTGCTGGCCGCGTTGCTCCCGGGCGCGCTGCGGGATCCCGCGCTCCGGCCGCGGTCGTTTTCGACCTATGAGCGCATCCGTCGCCGCGCCTTTGTGGTGGCGGCGAACCGGGCCGAACGCGGGATGTGGCTCGGCACGTTGCGCGGGCGGGTCGCGTCCGGTTTCCGGAAGCATTTCATTCGGGACGTGCTCTTTCGTCCGCCGCTGTGTTCGCGGCTGGCGCCTCATTTCGCCATGCTCACCATTCCGTTTCGCAACCTGAACCACGTTCCGCGCGAACAGGTTTTCTGATTCCATGATCTCATTTTCACTCAAGATCCGCTCTCACATCCGGACTCCCGACCAAAAGCGGAGTTACAACGAGCGGTTGTTCACCCGCGTGGCCACCGAATACGACGGCGCCACGCGCGCCATGTCGTTGGGCCGCGATCGCAGTTGGAAACGCCGCCTGGTCCGACTGTTGCCGGCGGTCGCCGCGCCCCATTGTGTCGACCTTGCCTGTGGCACCGGCGATGTCACCGCCGAACTCGCGTCCCGATTCACCACCGGCCAAATCACGGGCATTGATCTCACGCCCGCCATGATCGAAGTGGCCCGCGCCCGTTGCCGGCACCATAACGTGAGCTTCCAGGTGGGGGATATGTGCCACACGCTACTGCCCGACGGAGCGGCCGATCTGGTCACCGGCAGCTATGCGCTGCGCAATGCCCCGGTGCTCGACGACGCTCTTCGGGAAGTGCGACGCATTCTCAAGCCGGGCGGTTGCGCGGCGTTCCTGGACTTCGCGAAGTCGCCCATCCGCTGGCGTCGGGCGCTGCAATTGCCACTGCTCAAGTGTTGGGGCGGCTTTTGGGGAATTGCGCTCCACGGTGGTCCCGAGCACGCCTATATCGCGGAAAGCCTCCGCCAGTTTCCCGATCGTCCGGCGCTGCGGGAGCGGTTTGCGCAGCATGGGCTCGAGGTGCTGACCTCAGAAGACTGCTTTGGGGGCATGCTCGAAATCATCCTGCTGCTGAAGCGGTAAGCCGGCATGGAATCCCGTCGCCAGAACCACCCGCCACCGCGGCTGCGCGGTGGGTTGGCGCAATACTTCGTGGAACATCGCGAAGTGGGCTGGTTGGCCATGGCCGCGGTGCTGGTCTGGGGTTGGTTCGCCTTTCGCTCGTTGCCTCAGCAGGAAGACCCCACCTTTCCCCGACACGATGCGCTCGTGGTCACCGTATTTCCCGGGGCCACCGCGCTGCAGGTGGAACAACTGGTCACCCGGAAGCTCGAGGCTACGCTCGCGGAATATGACACTGTGGAAGAGCTGCGCTCGCAGTCGCGCGCCAACGTGTCGGTGGTGTATGTGATGCTCCGGTCGCACCGGGAGGCGAAGATCGCGCAATCCTGGGATGAGTTGCGGGTCCGGCTGCGCGAAGTCCCGCTCCCGGAGGGCTGCGAGCCACCCCGCCTGGACACGGATTATCAGGCCACCGCCACGCTCTTGCTTTCGGTGGCATCCCCTCGCCACAGCTATCGGGAACTCGAACAGGCCGCGGAGCGAATTGAGGCGGATCTGCGGCAGATCCCCAGCGTGGGGCGGGTCCGCTTGTTCGGCAATGTTCCGGAGCGCGTCGAGTTGCGCTACGCCGCCACGAACCTGGCCCGTTACCGGATTGAACCTGAAGGCGTCGTCGAGGCGCTCGCGGCCCGCAACGCCGTCTTTCCGGTCGGCACCTATCGTGTCCAGGGCCATGAGCTCGGCGTTCAAGTGAGCGGCGCGTTCCAGAACGAGGAGGAGATTGGGGCGGTGGCTCTGGCGCGTGGACCGGATGGGAAAACCGTTCGCGTCAAAGATGTTTTTGAGGTGTGGCGCGGTTGCGAGGAGCCCATTCCCTACTCGGTGGACACTTTGCATCGCGCCAAGGGCGGAACCCTGGCCCGGGAGCGATCGGTGCTGCTGGCCGTTGAAATGAAGGAGGGCGCGATCATTGGCCAGTTCAACCGCGCCGTGGGCGCCGCGGTCCGCGGGGTTCCATTGTCCGAGGGCATGAGTGTGCACACCGTGTCGGATCAACCGGCGGCCACCGCCAAACGCATCGGTCAATTCATCACCTGTTTCAACGAGGCCGTGGTTGTGGTGGTACTCGTCTGCTTGTTCTTGATGGATTGGCGGACGGCGCTGGTCGTGGCCATCGCCATTCCGCTGACGCTCGCGCTGACCCTGGGCGGCATGGCGTTGCTGGGCGTGCCGTTGCACCAGATTTCCATCGCCGCCTTGATCATTGCCCTGGGCATGCTGGTCGACGACCCGGTGGTGGCCGCCGATGGCATCAACCGCGAACTCGCCGAGGGCCAGCGCCGTGGCATCGCCGCGTGGCTTGGCCCGTATCGATTGCGCCGTGCCATCCTCTTCGGCACCATCATCAACATCCTCGCGTTCCTGCCCCTGGCGCTGTTGCCGGGCGACATGGGCGCCTTCATCATCGCCCTGCCGATGGTCATCACGCTGGCGCTGGCGGCTTCACGGATCGTCTCCGTGACCTTCGTGCCGCTGTTGAGTTACCATCTGTTGCGGGGCCAACGCGGTTTCGAATCGGGCGGTGAGGTGCGCGCCCTGTGGTTGTTCAAGCCCGTCGACCGGTGCTTGCTCGCCCTGTTGCCGCACTACCGGCGCGCGCTGCAATGGGCGCTCGAGCATCCCGCGTGGACGGTGGCCATCGCCTACGGGTTGCTGGGAGCCAGTACCGGATTGATCCGGCACTTCGACCATCGGTTCTTTCCCGCCGCCGAACGGCACCAGTGCCTGATTGACATCCAGCTTCCGCCCGCCGCTGCCGTCACGGAGACCCGCATGGTTTGTGACCGCATCGCCGATCTGTTGCGGTCGCAGGACAGCATCGTCAACGCGGTGGTGTTCTGTGGCGGTACCGCCCCGAATTTCTATTACAATATTTTGCCCCGTGCGCCCGCGTCCAACCTGGCCCAGGTGCTCATCAATACGCGGAATGCCGACGACGTGCCCGGGCTCGTGGTGAAACTGCGCGCCGAAATCGATCGCGAAATCTCCAACGCCTCGTGCATCGTCCGGCAATTGGACCAAGGCCCGGCACTGGAAGCACCGATCATGATCCGGTTGACGGGCGATGACCTCGAGTTGCTGCGCAAGCAGGCCGACACTGTGTCCCAGGCCTTGCGCGACGCCGGTGGTTACAAGATCAGCGACGACCTGGGCGACCCGGTTCCGGCGCTGCTCTTCGAGCTGGATCAGGATCGGGCGAACCCCCTCGGCATCACCTCGCTGCACGTGGGCCGGATGCTGCATGGCGCGATGGCCGGGTTCAAAATCACCGAGTTACGCGAAGGCGGCCATCTCGTGCCGGTCTTGCTCCGCGCCCAGGGGGCGGAGACGGAGCAGTTGCCGGAGATCCTCCAATCCCCCTTGCGTGGGGCGTCGGGTGAGACGCTGCCCCTGGGAGAGGTGGTCAAGGTTTGCGCATTGCCGGAATATGCCGTGATCGCGCACTCCGGCGGGAGGCGTGCGGTGACGGTGAAGGCCTACTCGGCTTTCGAGCAGCTGCCTTACCGGGTGCTGCGGCTGGCGCGGGAGACTATCGATCGCCTGGACTTGCCCGCGGGGTACACGCTGGAGTACGCGGGGGAAGAGCGCGAACTGAAGAACAGCCGACGGGAGATGCAACGGGTGATGGGGATTTCGCTGGCGTTGATTGCGTTGGCGATGGTGATCCAGTTCAACTCCGTGATGAAATCGCTCGTCGTGATGTTGACCGTGCCGCTCGGGTTGGCGGGCGCCTTTGTGGGATTGGCGGCCACCCATGCCTCCTTCGGTTTCATGGCGTTGCTGGGCCTCGTCAGCCTCGCCGGGGTGATCGTCAGCCACATCATCGTGCTGTCGGATTTCATCGAGGAGGCCCGGGCGTCCGGCATGGAACTCAAAGAAGCCTTGCTGCAAGCCGGCCTGGTCCGGTTGCGCGCGGTCATGGTGACCGTGCTGGCGACGGTGTGCGGTTTGATCCCGCTCGCGCTGCAAGGCGGAGAACTGTGGCGGCCACTCACCGCGGTGCACATTTTTGGATTGCTGCTGGCGACGGCCTTGACTTTGCTGGTGCTGCCGGTTTGGTATTACCTCTTCGCCGCCCGGCTGCGTTGGATTCAATGAACACACCCGGACCACGTCCCTTTAAATTTATGAACACCAAACTCGTATCCATGATGGCAGCCTTCGCCGGCTTGTTGGGCTTCGGCTTCTGTGCGCATAGTCAGACGCCCGGTGAAGCGAGGCTCGAGGCGACCCTCCTCGACTACAACGGAAGCAGCACGAAACACTGGACGGTGGTCTGGGTCACCACAGCCTCCGACACGTTTGTCAAGACCTTGTGGAAACAGGGCCCCAACATCACTTCCAGCCATTGGAACAGTCATTGCCGGGTCTGGTACACCGCCAAAGCCGGCAGCACCGCCCTCGACGGTTACAGCAGTGCGACCGCCGCGAATTACACCGGTACTAACAGCCCCATCATCCTTACCTGGGACGGCCTGGACGCCGCCAACAACCTGATGCCCGACGGCGATTACAAGTTCTGGGTCCAATATGCCGAGGACAGCGGCCAGGGCCCCTACACCGCCACCGGCCTGCTTTGGCGCAAGACATCCTCCGGAGCCACCATCTCGTACCCGGACCAGAACGCCAACTTCGCCGATATGAAAGTGATCTGGACGCCGGCGGCGGATCTCGTGATCGCTTCCGTCCAGTTCGACGGCGGCAGCCTGGTCATCCGCGGCACCGGACCGGCCAACTCGAGCTATAGCGTGTTATTCACCACCGACCTCAACCTGCCGGTCGCGGACTGGACCGCCGTCGCCACCCACTCCATGGATGGTCAAGGCGGCTTTGTATTCACCCATGTGATCGATCCCGCGGTCCCCCGGGGCCATTACCTGTTGCGCATCCCGTGAAAGGGAAACTGTCCCCGGCGCTTTGGATCATCTGCGCCAGCCTGATCCGCTGCGCCGCTCAGGCGGCCGACCTACCCCAGGTGACCTGGGAAGGCCGCACCATGGGAAGTGGCTACGTCGTCAAGGTCGTCGGGTCAAACCTCGCGCCCGAGCAGCGGGATGTGCTGCAAGCGGCGGTGGAGCAACGCCTCGCGGAGGTGAATCGCCAGATGTCCCATTACGATCCCGACAGCGCATTGTCGCGCTTCAACCGTGGGCCGGTCGGCATCCCCTTCGCGGTCCCACCCGGGTTCGCCGCAGTGATTCGCTTTTCCCTCGAGCTGAACCGGAGGTCTCACGGGGCGTTCGATCCCACCATGAGCCCGCTCATCAACCTCTGGGGCTTTGGCGAGAAGTCGGACCGGCGCGCGGTGCCGCCTGCGGAGGAATTGCGGGCGACCCTGGCGCAAATCGGGTGTGGGCACCTGTCCCTCACCGCCCGAAACGAACTGATCAAGGATATCCCCGAACTCAGCATCAACCTCAGTGGGGTCGCGAAAGGCCACGGCGTCGACGAGATCGTGCGGGTGTTGCGGGAGCATGGGTTCACGAACGTTTATGCCGCGATTGCCGGTGAAGTGAGAACTCTGGGACATAACG
>JAHDYP010000082.1 GCA_023383055.1 Verrucomicrobiota bacterium
CGTAGAAATTGTGGTGGCCGGGGTGATAGGTCTGCGCGTAATCGCCCTGAAGCACGAGGGGTTGCGGGAGGAGCCCGGTGATCGTGGTTTGAACCCAACCTTGAAGTGGCGCCGTATATCCCGCGACCGGTCCAGTCGGTGTGGGCGGCCAGTAGAAGATCGTTTCGACGGTGATCTTGCGGTCTTCGATGCGCCGGGTCTGGAGCAGGCTGAGCGGGCCCACGGGATCCACCGGCGCCAGCGTCACGCGATCGGTCAGTGTGTTGGTGAAACCGGAATAATCCAGCAGCGGTTGCGGGGTGGGATAAGTCACCGCCAGTTCCACGCGGCCATCACTGAGAAACACCACCGGGCTTTGCGGTGCCGGCAGCTCGGTTGGCAGCGAAATGTGCAGCTCGAAGTCGCGTCGTTCGGCGCCGCTGCCGGTGGTCCAGCGATCGACCGTGGTGTCGCCGTCGCGTTGGAACTTATGATTGGGCAGGTGGCGGACGTCGTCCTCAAGGTGGGTGACGGTGCGGTCGAGGAGGAATTCGGCCTCGAGTTGGCGCAGGAAGGTCTCGGCAAGGTGGGTCGATTCGAGGCGGAGATTGGCAGTCTGAATGGTCCAGGTGGATTTGAGGCGGTGAAAGGCAAAGAGATCGCCGAGCTCGCCCTGCAAGACGGTGTAACGGTTGGTTTCGTTCAGCAGCCAGGGGACAGTCGGTCCCGGATCGGGCGGCCGTGGGACGGCGCGGATTTGTTTGATGGAAAGCGCGTTGGCGGGTGCTTCCTTCTTGTATTCGAAGTCGAGGGTCAGTTGGCGTTTCGTGGGAAAGGCGGCTTCGTATGCCCGCGCCGACTGATCCAGCAACGCATAGAGCTGGCGGTATTCGTCTTCCCAGCCCAACACGGTGGCGCCGAGGGGCACCAGGCTCGAATGCCGTTTCAGGTCGAGCCACGGCCCGCCGAACGAGTAGGCCGAGGCCGTGACCAACTCGGGCAGCGCGTTGCCGTCGGGGTTGGCGACCGAGACCGCCCCGAGCTGGGTCACCAACTGGGCGTCAACCCACCGTTGGCTCGGCACGCTCGCCTGGTTGATCGCCAGCGTCGCTACGCCGTTGGCCAGCTCGAATGCATCCGGGAAGGAGTAATGCACGAGGACAGCCATGCCGACCTGCGATTCGTCGAGGCCGTGACGAAGCCGTTCGAGGAAGGCGTGGTCGTTGTAGAAACTGGCATACACGCGGCGCAAGGCGCGGAACACGCCGCGCTTGCGCGGTTCGGCGGGATCGCAGCCGCTCGGTCCGCCGTCGTCGGGGAACAGATCGTCGCCGAGACAGCCGCTGTAGCTGTCATAGAGCCCGGCGCCGCTGAACTGTTCGCTGTCTTCGACGTTGGTCGAACTCCGGAACCGGATCTTGCGATCCGTGGTGAATCCGGCGTCGACGAGCGCATCGATGATGGCCTGGCGCGTGGCGGGCGGAAAATCGGCAACGTCCCGGATCGTTGCACGAATGGTGGCGAGCGCGGTTTGCAGCCGGGCCATGTCGGGCGGCCAGGAGAATTCGCCGAGTTGGCCGGCAATGAACTCACGTAGCGTGCCGCCCCCCGGCAGCGGTTGATCGAGGTAGTCCTCCCAGAGATCGAAGGTAAACGCGAGCGCCGGTGCGGGCGAGTGATCCGGGATGGCGCGCCGCAGCAGCCCGAAATGAGCGGCCTTGCCCCCCACGTAACGAATGTCGGCCGGCCAAAGGTCATCGGCCGGCAGACGGATGGTTCCCGCGCGGGTCAGCGGCGGGATCTCGAGCTGCGGCGGCGCCTTGAGATCGAGCAAGGCGGCGCGCAGAGCGGGATCGAGTTGGCCCTCGACATTGACCGCCTTGACCTGGACACCCCAGAAACTGTTGTCGGCCCGGAGCAACACTTCATGACCATTCCACGTTTGCAGCCGGTCGCGCGCCGTTGCGTCGGCAAAATAGACGAACGGGATGCCGAAGGATTGGGCCAGGATGGCGGCATGCGAGTTCGGCGTCGCGGGGGTCAGGCTGATGATTCCGGCGACGGGCGGGACGGCGGCGGGCACGGTGTCGATCAGCAGCACGTCCTCGGGACGGAGCCGGCCGTCGGCGTAATAGGCGGCCAGTTCGGCGGCCGGCGCAAACACGAGTCGGCCGAGGGTCCAGCCGGTCGAATAACATTCGTCGGTCCAGGCCCACCGTGACGCGGAGGCGACTTCGATGCCGCGCGACGCCAGGTAACCGAGGCCGGCGTGAGCGGCGGGGGCTTGTTCGTAAGTTGGGAAGTAGAACAGCTTCGCTGTTGCGGGCATGACGATGACCGACCGCACCAACTCGATCCAATCGGCCACCTGTTCGATCGGGTACGGTTCGAGCCCGACAATTTGGACGGCCAGTTCCTGCAGGTTGGGCGAGCCGGCGAAGAGAACCGCGCCGAGGACGACTTGCTGGTTGGCGCGATACAGCGAGACCGCGTCAAATTCCGTCCGGCTCAGCTCGCGGAACCGTTCGAGGCGGGCGACGGCGAATTCGTAGTGGAACCGGTAGCGGTCACTGTCCTGGAAGTAAACGCGGTGCGGCTCGTCGAGCACCATGGCGAACTTGATCCAGCGCGGATCCTGCCGTCCGTAGCCGGGTTCGGGCGAGCGCAGGGGATCGTCCGGATAAAACACCTGGTTCTTCCAATCGTCCGAATCCAGACGCGGCGCGAATGAACCGCGATAGAACCGCTGGAGATGGCCTGCAGCCGTGGGATCGGGAAAAGCCTGGAACCGCGTATGACTCAGCCCGATCTCCCGCCACACGTTCAAGTCGGTGGACGATTCGATCCGCACGACGTGGTTGCTGACGCTTTCACTCGAAACCCGCGGCCAACCGCGCGCATCGGGCGGATCGAGCGACAGTCGCCCAGGTTCGCTCGCCTGTGCCAATGCCAACGGCACGAGGGCAATACAGGCTCCCAAAATTCCTTTCAAACCGGTGATACTCATAGCTGACGTCCGACGGGAAGATAGCCGCGCCGGGCGCCTTTGGCGAGGCTGCCCTCGGCACAACCAGCAATTCGCAGTGTTTTACCCCATGCTCACGCAAAGCTCATCCGTTTCGGCGCTTTACGCGGCACCGGGACGGAATACAATTGCCAGCCATGAACCGCACCCACACCACCCACCCCGGCGATGTTTCTCTAAGCAGGCGTTTCTTCCTCCAGACCCTGGGCGCCAGCGCGGCGGTGGCGACCCTGCCTCAGACCGTCCGCGCGGCAGAACCGGCCAAGGCCCCCTCTATCCAGGGATTCGAAGCCGCACCCACCACGGCGGAGATGCAACGGGGTTGGACCCCGGTATCCGATCGCAAACTCCGGGTGGGCATCGTGGGCTATGGCGTCTGTCAGTTCGGCGCCGCCTTCGGATTCCAGGATCACCCCAACGTCGAAATCGTGGCGGTGAGCGATCTGATCCCGGAACGCCGGGCCGGCCTCGCCAAAGCCTGTCGCTGCCCCAAAACCTATCCCTCCCTCGAAGAACTGGTGAAGGACGACAAAATCGAGGCCGTGTTCGTGGCCACCGACGCCCCGCGTCACGCCCGCCACTGCATCGAAGTCCTCCGGCATGGCAAACATGTGGCCAGCGCGGTGCCGGCCGCGTTCGGCTCTCTGGAGGAGGCGGACGCGTTGTTCGCCGCCGTCAAGTCAAGCGGCCTCAAATACATGATGTTCGAGACCTCCTGTTTTCACGACGAGCTCTACGCCATGCGGCGGCTTTATCGCGCTGGCCGGCTCGGCCAGATCGTCTATTCCGAAGGCGAGTATTACCATTACATGGAACAGCCGCTCGATTCCTACGAAGGCTGGCGCATCGGCCTGCCACCCCAGTGGTACCCCACCCACTCGAACGCTTACTACGTCGGGGTCACCGACGGCAGTTTCACCGAGGTCTCCTGCATGGGCATGCCCAGCCTGATCGAACACCTCCGCCCCGCCAACAACCGCTACCAAAACCCCTTCGGCACCGAAATCGCCCTGTTCCGCACCAGCGAGGGCGGCACGGCACGCATGGCCGTCAGCTGGGATACCCCCGGGTTCAGCGGCGAAATGGGCCGCATCCGCGGCCAGCGCGGCACTTACTACGGCAAGTTCGAAGGCCTGGAAACCGCCCTGCCCGAACTCAAACGCCCCCCGCTGCCCCCTGGCGTCGCCGCCGGCGGTCACGGCGGTTCCCACGGCTATCTCATGGACGAATTCGTCAGCGCCATCCTCGCCGACCGGAAACCGCTCGTGGACATCGCGGTCGCCTTGAACATGACCGTTTCCGGGATCGTCGCCCACCAGTCCGCCCTCAAAGATGGTGAACTTCTAAAGATCCCCCAATACCGAATCTGAGCGGAATCTGAATGCATCCGCGCGGCCCGACGCCGCGCCGTGGTTTCGCCGCACCCGCATTTCAGACCGGGTCGACTCCGACTGGGTTCGCCGCCGATTCGGCCGCTGACAACAGCAGCAAATCCAGTCCCGCCGCCTCAAACTGCCGATAGGCGCCGTCGAACGTCACCAACCGCTGCCCCCCGCGCATGGCGAATGCCGCGAGATAAGCGTCCATCCAATGTGTGGGCGACGGCGTGTCCAGCCCGGCCAACTCGCGCCAACACAATTCCAGCCCCTCCGGTTCCGGTACCCATCCGATGCGATCGTCACCCAGAAAAGCATCATAATAATCCCAGGCCTGCCCTGGGCTCACCGGCTGGTAGTCCTCCGCCATCGCCTCGGTCAGCAATCGCAAGAAAGCGGTTTGGGTTGCCCTGCAGAAAACAACCTCATCCGGCGGCCCGACCCCATCCAACCATCGCCGGGCTGCCGTATGATGCGGGTGCCGCTCGATCGCCAGGGCGATCCAAACGTTACTGTCGCACAGATTCTTCATGGCTTTCCCGCGCTGCTCCCCCCTCCATATCGGCCAGATGCTGATGAATGGCCGAGGCGCTCATCCCCTCGAACATGGGCTTCTCACCAGGCCGAGCCCGCACCAGCGGCAGCTTGACACGCCTGGCCACACCCGACTTGTTCCGATCGGCGGTCGCACCCGAGAGCACATGGCGGAGGCCTTCCTCGATGAGTTCGGTGAGCTTCCGACCCTCGAGTGCGGCCTTGGCTTTGACCTGTCGATAAAGCGCGTCATCCATCACCAGCGAAGTTTTCACGAAAAGAAGATTTGCAGAAAAGACGATATAGTCAAGAGCCGTGATATGGGGACAGGTTCATAGGGCGCTGATCGGTGATCGCCTTGGAATAGGGTCAGGAATAGGGGGACAGGTTCAGGGTGTCTTGCATCGGAATAGGGTGACAGGTTCGCAGTTTTCCGGAGCACGATAGGGTGACAGGTTCGTGGTATCTCGAGCTGCCATTGAGCCAAAGCTGTTCATCACCAATAATTAACAACATTGCCTCCCGAAGCTCGTGCGGTCGTGCTCCCAAGTCAGTCTGAACTCACGCCCAACCGCCGTCGCAAGCTTCAGCGCTCTTGAAGTTGTTCGCCGTATTTGGCCCAGAGTCGGCGAGCTTCCGCGAGGCTGTCGCCCTGCGGTTGGCGGGGATGTGGGTCGTGGTGCTCGGCCCATTGGGCTTCGAACGCGAACATGTCGGCGGCGAAGTTCGCCTCGTCGAACGGTTGGCCGTCCGCAAGTGCCTGGTCCAGGTGCGCGAAGAAGAGTTCCCAGCGTTTCAGGTAAAAACCGTTCAACAGGCCGGACCATTGGCGGCAGGCGTAGTCGCGCAGGACGGTTCCGTCGCCCCAGAGCGTGAGGACGCGTCGGGCGTTCCATTCCAGTCGGTCGCGCTCGGCATCGGTCTCGCCCCAGCGGCGGGAGTCTTCGAGCCAGTTGCCCAGCAGGAATTCCTGGCGGGTGGCGAGGAGGGCATCGAGATCGCGGATGAGGTTGAGCATCCGGTGGGAGGCCTCCCGGAGCGCTTGACGGTCCCTGCCGTTGAACGCTTCGCGGATCTGACGGTGCAGTTCGGCGGAGTAATTGCCGAGCACCTGGCGCGCGACGTTCACCAGGTCGAAGCGGAATGGATCGGCGTCGCCCAGGTCGTCCGCCGCGCCGAGCAGGAGCCGCCAGCCCTCGGCCAACCGGTCGTTGCGGTAAGGGGTTTCGGATGGGGTGGCAAGGGAAGGGGCAAGGGTGTATGCCGCGCGATTGTCGAACGCGGCCTGGAACGTCGTCTCGTGGAACAACCGCCAGGCTTTCAGGGCGTCGGGATGTCGCTGGCCATAAGCGCGGGCGGAGAAATCGTCGAGCCACGATTCGAGCGTTACCGGTCCATCGCGCCAGGCCATTTCGAACAGCAGATCGAATACGACCGGGTTGTTATCGAGGCCTTCGTTGACGAATCCCAGTCCGCTCAGGCGCCCGGCATGCGGATCGTTACGCGCCGCCCAAAAGTCCCGATTGATGCGATCCAGGGCGCCACCGAGCCAGACCCGGCCGCCGAAGTTCTGGATGTTGCACCAAAGCCAGGGCTTGCCGGCGAACGCCCGGGTGAGGCTCCAGACTGGCGTCTGCTCACAATAAAGATCGAGCAGGAGCATCCGCTCGTCCGGCACCGCCCCGAGCACCGCTTCGAAGCGCGGTTGCGTCCAGAACTGCCGGCCATAAAAGAAGGGCCAGCCCTGCAGAACCCACGTCGCTTCCGGATCGGTCTGGCGCAAGCCGTCGAAGATGGCACGGCCGATATCGGCGAGATAGTCGGTGTCACCGCTGGGCGGTGTCATTTCGATGAAAGTGTCGGCGGCGTAGAAATGGTCCGTGCCAAACAGCTTGATCTGTTCTTCCAGGAAGACCGCGGCAATGCGCGGGAACAGGGGATCGAGCGGGTCGAGCACAAACGTGTTCCATTCGAGCCAGGTGATTGGCTGCAGCTTCGCGCTGGGGAACAAGTTCGTGATCGTGGCGGGAACGTGCCCGGTGAAACCCTGCAACACCGGGGTCATGCCGAACGCGCGCTGACGCTCCAGAATCCGCTGCTGCAGCTCGGCGTGGCGCTCGATCCAGTGATTCGGCAGCGGCCCGCCGTGTCCGTCCAGACAGCCCATCCAGCCGAAGGGCAGATACGGTGGCCCCGCCAGGAAGGCCCGCAGCTCCGGTTCGCTCCAGCCCAACCGGCGGCCAACGGCTTGCCAGACCGCTTCCTGGCCGGTCACGGACAACGGCAGGTTGACGCCGTTGAGCGCCATCCAATCGATCAACCGTTCCCACTGCGCCCAGTCATACCACGGCAGCGAGTAACCGAAACAACAGTAGTTCAAGAAATAGCGGTGGCGCGCCGAGCTGACACGCCGCACTTTGGGCGCAACCTCCGGGAGTGGGTCCGGCAACCGCAACTGGCTTCCACCGGTCAGTGAGTGGTGGCACCCACAGTGGTATTTCAGGTACCAATTGAGCGCGGAAGCGAGCGACACGCCGTTGTTCCCCCGCAGCATGACCTTTCCCTCCCGGGTCTCGATCTCGAATACGTCGCCGGCGGGATCGCGAGGAATGAGCTCCAGGACGAAATGCCCGGCGTGGTCCGGGAGCAACCGTTCGATCAAGCCGCGCACGGCCTCGGGTGGCGCAGTTCCGGCGGACGTGACGGTCTGAATGCCCAAGTCAGCCGGGGACTGCCGGGTAATGCCAAAGTTGAACTGTTGCCCGTCGTGGAAACGCTCGCGCATCTCGAAGTTCTCGAACGAAATACCGCCCGGGATCGGATGCCGCGACATCCAGTAAGTGAAACGACCATTGACCGCCACGTGGAGGTCCGGACGCCAGGTCCCCGCCGGCTTGCGCCAATACTGCGTGACCGGGTGCCCTCCGTAATACCAGTGCCGCGCTCGCGGAGGCGCGGGCGCCGCGGCCGGATCCGCCTCATCGGTGGTGACCGCCGCCAGGATGTCGCCTTCCGGTGTCAGGCACAGTCGCTCGATCGGAAAGATCCGATGCGGGGTGAAATCCGGTCCGCGATAATCAGGGTGAAGATCGAGGCTGCTGACGCGTTCATCCTTGAGCCATAAATGTCGGGTGCGCGCCTTGTTCCCCATGGTGGCGGTGAGGATGCAATACTCGATCGGGGCGCTATCGGGCTCGGCCTGGATGGTCAACTCGATCTCGTCGGGAGCGTCGCTGCGTTGGCTCACGGTCAAACTGACGTGCGCACCGTTCAGGAAGCGTTCGACACGAACCGGGACGGTCAGGCGTTCGACGCCATTGGCCATCCGAGTCAACTGGCCCGCTGCCAATGGTTCGGCGTCCAGCGCCGGGTCACCGGTCGGCTCCGCCCAGAGGCGCTTGCCAGCCAGATCGTCCAGTTGGCTGGGTTCGAGTTCGCTGTAACCTTTCACTCCCGCAACCACCGGCTCGATAGCGATGAAATTCAGAAGGTCATAGCCGCCGTTGGTCAGCACCGGAGAGTACAGTCGGATCAGTCCGCGCGGACCATCCGGGGCTTCGCCGGAGGGCGGCGGCAATCCCCACAGCAGACGACCTTGAACGCCCCACCTCAAGGCGTTGGTGTTGATGCCGGCCCGCACCCAGTTGACGTTCGGCGATTGAACCATGGCCCCCTCGGCACCTGACGAAACCGGGTCTTCGAGGCCCAGCACTGGCTTCGCTCCCGGTGCCAGCGTGGCTTTCAGATCCGCAATGCTCACTCCCGCCGTACCCGGCGGCACCCCACGTCCCACCTCGATGGCCGCTGTCGTGCCCGGGCGCGGGTCCGAGACCGTATTGTCCGTCAGCGCGACACCAGAGCTGCGCTCAATCAATATGGCGGGTCCCCGCCGACGCAGTTCAGCGTCGGGTTCCGCCGTGATCCGGTTTCCGCGCAAGGTGACTTTGGAGGCGCCACCGATAAACACCGCCGCCCCGGCGCGATCCAAGAAGGTGTTGTCTTCCACGATCACGTTGCGGATCGCTTCCGCCTCGGTGAGGCCGTGACCAAGGCGAGTTGCGCGCACCACCAGAGCCGCGCCCTGCGGGGAGTCGGCATAACCCAGGCAGGTGCCGCCGCGGATGAACCGGTTGCGCTGGATGGTGATCTCCCACGGGACCGGGCCTTCCGGCCAATCCGGTTCGTTGGTCAGCACGACGCCCGCGCCGGTGGTATCCGCGAAGGTGTTGTCCTCAACCACGCCACCACCCGCGCGCAGTAAACAGCCGTAGCGCCGATGGCCGTTCATCTGATTTCGCCGGATCTGAAAACCGGCGCCGCAGGCGTCGAGGTTGTAGAGCGTATCGGCCGAGCGATGATCCGCGCCGGCCACCGCGCCAGCGAGAGGGGCTTCGAGCGTGAGCAGCCATGCGCGCGATTCCGCCGTGACTTCGACCGCTTGCACTTCGCCGCGCAACGCGCCCGTTTTCGGCTCCAGCACCTGCAACCGGTCTCCAGGCAGGATCAGCGTGCCGGATGAAACAAGCCACTGCGTCGGTGATCGCACCTCGCGCAGCACATTCGGTGGCGCATAGAGGTTGATTGCGTCGTCGGCCATTCCTTCGAAGTAACAATCCTCGATGACCGGACCGGTGCGATTCTGCTGGCAATGGACACCGTCCGCGTTGGTGGTCAGCAGGCGCGTCGTACCGGACGCAAACCGGACTTCGAGACGGCGCACGACGATCTCGCCGCGGTTTCCGACGAGGCCCACCGCCAGGCCGGGTGCGGCGTGGATCGTCACGTTCTCGATTCGGATGCCGTCGCAGCCCTGGGCAAACACCGCGCTGCCGTGGCCACGTGCCAAATGCACATAAGCATCACCGACGCGCAGGTGCGCCAGGTTGCGGCGATGATGCTCGTCAGCGGTGAAGAACCGCCACACGCGGCCTTCGCGGTGTTCCCAGCGCGGCGTCATGAAATGGTCGGGCGTGCCCGATCGGATCCGGCGCGTCTTCCGATCCATGATCATCCCCCATTTGCCATAGGGCTCGATCGCCTGGATAAAGTTCCCCGCGTCGGGTGTGGGATATCCCGGTTCGACATCCAGCTCGAACCATCCGGCAGCGACATCCACCGCCCGAATCGTCCCCTGGCAGAACGGAACCGGATCGTAGTCCACCGTCAGATCACGGACGCTGACATTCCGGCTGAGGCCAAAGGAAAATCCGGCGGAAGCCGGATCCTGGACCACGATCCGGGTGGCTTTGCCCGCGCCGCGCACCACCAGGTTCGTGGCCAGGCGGATCGGAAAGCAATCCATTCGCGGTCGCTCGGGTCGCACCAGGTAGGTGCCGGCTTCCAACACGATTTCCACCGGCTGTTCCGAGGTGTTCCCCGCGACGATCGCTTCGGAAATTGCCGCGCGTATGGCCGCGCCTGACTCCGTTCGTCCGTCCGCCACCGCTCCGAAGTCGCGGACGTGGAACACCCGGGTATCGCTCGCCGCCGCCGTGGCGATGGCGCCATAGGCGACTGCGGCGCACAGGAGCATCGTCCCAAAGGCAATGCGGTTGGACTCCTCGAATGGATTGGGGCAACTGGCTTTCATGGCTGGTATCGGGGCGAAGTTTCGGCCACCCGGTGGCTAAGGTAAAGCCTCCGCGCCACCAGTCGCAGCAACGGGATGCATGAGGAGGGTGGGTTCCCACTAACTACGGCAAATGATATAGAACCAATGGGTTGAGAGCCACCGATGGCAGGTTCATGAAATTCCGGTTGCCATTGCAGAATTTTCATATGCTTTCGTAAACTGCGGAGCATAAGAATGTTATGCAACGCACTTCCGATCTGTTCCAGTTCGCTCAGGCCGCACCCAAAGTCGGCGCTTCTCAGCGTGCCGCGCTTGAACTCTTACGCCTCGATTCGCTCACGATCGTCTGCCCGGGCAACGCGGATTACCCGCTCGACGACCGCGTCCACGCTCATGGAGCAATTGATCCGCGATGGCCGCAGCCGGACCAACTGCGAAGTGATCGGTTACGGTTGACGATCCCTCCGGCCAGGGAACGACTTGAAGAGCCTGTTCGGATCACTGGAGATCCAGTGGCCCGCCGGGACCGAAGAGATGGCCGTAGTCCCAGGCGTGTTGAAAAGCGGAGTTGCGCTCCTGGATGTTGTAGGACTGGTTCCGGAAGTATCGGTTTCCCCATTGATCCACGTAGCGGATCTGGAGACTGCCGCCGTCGGAGACGAGAAACTCACGCTGCACCGACCCCAGGCCATCCAGGTATTCGTTGTAGAACCGAGATGCTTGCTCCTTGAGAACGGAGAGAGTCGGGCGTCAGTCGTCTTCATGGTGGTCTCCAATTCCACGGCGGTCAGCTCGCGCTGGCCACGGCGAGTCTCGCCGCGCCGCCATTGCCTGGCTTCCAACAGGGTCGTGCGGTACAGCCAGCCGGCCAGCGAGCGCCGGACCTGGAGCCAGGCCGACTTGCGCGCCAGCGCGATGAAGACGTTCTGGGTGATTTCCTGCGCCGCCTCCCGATGGCCCGTCCGGCGCAAAGCGGTCCCCAACACCAGGTCCACATGACGTTCCGTGAGACTGCGAAAGGCCGCTTCCGATCCCTCACGAACGAATGCCCGGAGCAGATCGGCATCGGCCAGGTTGATCGTCGGCGTTGCCATTCAAAGGTGATACTGCCACACCACACCAAAAACCGGAATGGACCGAACCGCATATTGGATCCAGCTCCTTCCTTTCGGCTGGGGCCTCGGTCGCAACCTTGGGTCGAAACCTTTATCGGAGGCCAACCCCGGCCAAAGACTTTCGGTTCTCGATAAAGGTTGCGACCCAAGGTCCCGACCAAGGTTGTCCAGGTGTTGAGCCTGCGATTGAACGGGAAATGTCCCTCAACGTTCCGCCTGCAGGGCGTCCCAGGTCTCGAGGTAATGCTGGCGGACAGGATCGGCCACGTTGAGATCGCGCGGGAGCTGACGCGCCTGAATGAGCTCGATGACGTCGGCCTTGTCTTTGAGCCGGCGGACCGGGTTGTTGGCCCAGCTATCCAGCTTCAGCGAGATCAACTGTTCCAGGGAAACGAAACAGGGCTGCTCGGAGACCACCGTCGGCTCGGGAAAGGGCACCCCGCATCCGCGACGCAGCACTTTGCCCGCAGGCAGGAGATCCACGAACACCCCGTTGCGACGATCCTGCACGCGGTCTTCGCAGCCCGCGACACGCGCAAACGGACCCGAGAGATCGGCGGTGAGGAATTCGACCGCCTCGAGGATATCCGGCACCACCAGGTCGACATCGAGCGTGACCCGGTGGTAGCCATACTCCTGCACCGCCAATCCGCCCACCAGGAGATGCGGGATGTCGAAATGCGCGAGCGCCGCCGCCGCTGATCGCGCCGTTTGTTCAAGTCCCGATGTCCCGGTCGTTTCCCGCAACGCGTATGCCCCCGGATTGTTCACGATGCCACCTTGGCTCAGGAAAGGGTGTTTGCCGAGTCTGATTTTTATGACATTCCCGCGACCTTTGTCGCAGCCCTATGCGCGATCTCTATCGGGAATGGCGTCCGCCTCAGTGCACACCTAGTCTCACCTTGCGTTGACTGGTCGGATTTTGAAGGCAACGTCCGGTCCGATATGTTGCGCCCGGCCTTCGCTGGTCCGCAATTCGGGAATGGTCACCCTCAGTCGTCCTTCGGTCGTCGCGACGGTCGTCGCCGGCAGATACTGGCCCCGCCACGTGCGATAAAGCCGCACCTCGTAGGAACCCTCCGGTAGGTCCTTTAATGTGAAGGTCTCCTGGGCCGCGCTCGAACGCGAGTTCACCAACCAGCCAAAGATGAGACGGTCGCTCTTCATCGCCCAGGCGTCCGCCTGCCCGGCCTCCACCTTGATCGGCCCGAAATCAGAACCGGCAAGGTCGATGTCGCGCACAAACCGCGCGAAGTGCAGCATTTGGCGGGTCACCACGCTGTCGTTCAGGTACGAGGAGTGAGCCCACCAGAAGGGCGTGGTGCATAGGCCGTTCGCCAAGCCCGCCCAGAGGGCGTTGTGATACATCGCCAGGTAACCCGGCATACCCGGCTCGTAGTAGGTGTGATCCCAGCCGCACTCGCCGATGATGGCCGGTTTGTCGAAACCCTCCCACAGTTTCTGCGTCTGGACCGCATAGTTGCGGTAGCTGGACCGCAGCGGATCCTCGTCGCCCGGACCGAGCTTGCCGCTCTTGGGCATCGGATGCCCCTGCGCCTCGTAAATCTCCCGCGCGGCAATGTCGAAGATCCGGTAACCGCCCGGCCACCACTGGCCGATCCCGCCGCTTTGTGTCCCGGTGGTTGGGCGACCGTACGGATCGTGCTGCTTGAAGAAGTCGTGCACGTTGCGGCACCAGGTCTCCGCCACCTGCTGATCGCCATCCTGCCAGCCCTCGGTGCCGTTGATCTCATCCACGATGAACCAGAGAAACAGCGCCCGGCTGTAACCCCAACGCGCGATCAGGTAGCGATAGAGCTTTTCCTGGTAACGCCACGCCTCGGCGTTCCCGAAGAAGTCAGCCGCGCTCGACACTTGCCGATACGGGTTGTTTATGTAACGTGCATTGCCCCCGCCCCAAACCGCCTCCGAAATGTAGGAGTGAAACCAGATGTTCCAACTGATGTAAATGTCCCGGGCCTCGCACCACGCGAACAACTCATCCAACCGACCGCACCGGTTCTCGTCATACCGCCCCAAACCCGAGCCCATCGTCTCGAGCGGGGTGTGAAAGAAGCTGATGAAATTGACGCCCAGTTCCTTGAGTTCGTCCAAACCCGACTCCGTGATCTGCCCCTGGCCGAACAACTCGTAGCTGTCGTTGTACCACAGGCCGATTCCGTAGAAGGATGAACCGTCGCTGTGCTGCAGATAACGCCGGTTTGGCGCGATCCCGACAAAACCCCGGTGTGCCGAATCCGTCACTTCGAACGCCTGCGACGAACTCTGTGCCTCGCCCTCCCGGTCCTTGACCTTGACCACGTACCGCCAGGTCCCGGTCTCGGTCGGCGTGAACCGCACCATCCACAACGCCGCCCAACTCGACGCGTTGTAGAAGCCCCAGACCCGCCACACTTTGCCCGACGGCGCGGTGAACTCCGCCGAGAGATCGACTTCTTCCGGATCGAACGGGTTCGCATAACTTGCCCGCAGATCCACCCGCAGCTCCAGCTTCTCGTAACACCCCGCGGTTTCCGACTGCGGCCGTACGCTTAGGATGGTCGGCGGCTCCGCCTCCAGCCGTGGACACGTCGCCAACGCTCCCGCGATCAGAATCAAAGGCAGAAATCTCAGGACCGACGCTGCCCGCCTCGGAGTGGTGTGATGGGTCTTCATGAGCTCCGAATCTAAACCGCCCACCCGCCACTCGTAAAGCGTGGCCAGTCCGTGTTCATGACCGGACGCCACCGGCTAAAGAAATCCGCAATCAACGGGCAGCCGAGGCGGAGCCGACCCACACGCGCGAGTTGTCATTCGAGTATGCCCAGACGGAAACGCGCCTGAGACATCGGTTGACAGGGAATAAGGCTTGAAGCGAAATAAGCCCGCAGTAGTTTCCTGCCGTGGTTATCGTGCACATGTTGGAGAAGGGACAGATCGCGGTGTCCGAAGTGGGAGAACCGCAGCCCGACCCGACCCTGATGGCCTGGTTGGAGGCGCATGCGGAAGCAACGAACGCCATTTCCCATTCTGCAAGATGGTGAACCCATTTCTACCCCCGTCGTGAGCCGTAAAGATCCCCACAAGGGCAAACTCCGCATCGGCGATGACTGGAATGCCATCACCATCATCGCCCTCTCGCAGAGCAACCCGCTCAAGGCCGTCGCCGAGTTCGTCGAAAACAGCATCGACGCCCGCGCCCGCAACATCTCGATCACCCGTGCCCGGGAAAAGGGAAGTCATTGCCTCCGCATCAAAGACGATGGCGCCGGCATTCCCCGCGACGCCGCAGGCCAGCCGGATTTCCATTACGTCGCCACCCACATCTGCGATTCGATCAAACGCCGGCTCAAAGCCGAAGGCGCGAAGGGTGTTCAAGGCGAGTTTGGCATTGGCCTGCTGAGTTTCTGGACGCTGGGCGAGGAGCTCGTCCTGACATCCGCCGGGGAAGACGGGCGCACGTACCAGATGCACATGCGCCGCGGCAGCCCCGACTATCGCGTAATCCGCAAACCGATTCTCCTGCCCGAGCCTGGCACCGAGCTGGTGATTCGCGGCATCCTGCCCGGCGTCCGGTCATTCAGTGGCGAGAAGATCCAATGGTACCTTGCGTCCGAACTCCGCGATCGCATCCGGTCCTCGGGCGTGCAAGTGCGCATGATCGACCGGATCGCCCGCGCCGAATTCAAAGTCGAACCCAGGCAGTTCGAGGGCCGGCTATTGCATGGCCTGCCCGTGCCGGTGACCCCGGGCAATGACCTGTACCTCGAACTCTACTTGAACGAATCCGCGCCGGAAAATCGAGTGGGCCTCTATCGACGTGGCACGCGGGTGCTCGATAACCTCGCCGAGCTCGAGGGTTTCCAGCGTCCGCCCTGGACCTCCGGCTGTCTCCAGGGACTGGTCGACGCCGGCTATCTCAACCTGACGCCCGGCACGCGGCTCGGCGTTATTCATGACGAGGGCCTCGAACAGTTGCTGCACGAACTTGAACCGGTCGAGGCGGAACTCACCCGTGCCATCGAAGCCCAACAGCAGGCCGCCGAGGAAAAAACCAGCCGCGAAGTGCTCCGCTCGATCCAGACCGCCCTCAAAGAGGCGCTGCTGGCCCTGCCCGAGGAGGAATACGACTGGTTCGAGCTTCGCAAGAAGGGCGACGGCCGCCGCCGTTCACCGGCCGATTCGGAGTCGGAAGCCGACGCACTCCACGAGGATGGCGTTTCCCCGCCGTCGGCGGCAGCCTCGGTCGAGCCGGCCGATCAACTCAGTTTCTTCGAGCATCCCGGTCCGCTTTTCTCCGTCAAAATCTCGCCCGCCTCGGCCGTCGTCGCCGTCGGTCAATCGCGCCCACTCCAGGCCATGCCCCGGGATCGCAGCCGCCGGCGCATCGAAGTCGGCGTGGCGCTGCGCTGGGAGATACTTGAGGGCGAAGGAAAGATCGAGCCGGCGGACGGCGAGATCGTCAAGTTTCACGCGCCGGCCGAGCCCGGGCTGGTTCGCATTCAGCTCACCGCCTCCCAGGGTGAAATCACCTGCCAGGCCGAAGCCCTGATCACGGTCACCGATACGCTCCTGCCCCCGCCCGTCCGCGAGGATGCGACTCATCCCGGCATTCCGGGTTACACCTTCGAGAAAGCCCCGGGCCAGCTCTGGCGTTCCCGTTACGACGCCGACCGCAACCTGATCGTCATCAACAACGGCCACCGCGACTTCGTTTTCGCCTCGCGCAACAAAACCCTCAAACTGCGTTACCTCTGTCGGCTGTTCGCCAAGGAACTCGTTCTCCGCAACTTCCTCGGCATCCCCCACGATCAAATGCTCGAACGCATGATCGAACTCACCCTCTACACCGAGGAACACCTGAAGTAGCTCACGCCCCATGTCCAAGGCCAGCCAGTACGCTCAGGTGCTCGATCGTCTCCAACCGCTCCTCGAAGGCGAGACCGACGCGATCGCCATGATGGCCACGATCGTCTGCGAACTTCACCAGGGCCTCGAGCATTTCGACTGGACCGGCTTTTACCGGGTCGTTGCGCCCGGGGTCCTCAAGATCGGCCCTTACCAGGGCGGACATGGCTGCCTGACGATCCCGTTTGAACGCGGCGTTTGCGGCCAGTGCGCACGTGAAGCGAAGACCCAGATCGTACCTGACGTCTCTTTGGTGCCCCATCACATCGCCTGTTCGAGCACGACCCGATCCGAGATCGTTGTGCCGGTGTTCGATTCCGCGGGTCGCGTGCGCGCCGTGCTCGATGTGGATTCGGACACTCCCGCCGCTTTTGACGCGGTCGACCGTCAATACCTCGAGGAAATCTGCGGGTGGTTGAACCGGTCTCTGCCAAACCCAGCCTTTCCCTGTTGATAGGGTCGTGCTACGCTCGGGCCGTGAAGATCAGCGATGACTATCGTGCCAAGGTTCGGCTTTGGGCAATGCGACCCACGGTGGTCGCGTTGCCACCAGGGCCTCCATTGCCGAGTTTCACCTCCCAGAGATTCCACACGCACGAAGAGCTCAACCAATGGAAGCAAGCCCAACTGCGCAAGCTGGCTCAGATGATGGTTCGTCATGGATGAACTGTTGAAGATGCTCAACGCGGCTGGTGCGCGCTACCTGCTGGTTGGCGGGCAGGCGGCACAATGAATTCGGAACGCCGGTTCCCTGCCTGTCCGGCTCGCAGTTGCTGGCGGCCAAGCGCGCTGCCAACCGCCCACAAGATCAGGCTGATATTGATTTTCTGACCGAGCTGCAGCGGCTTGGGAAACTGTAAGTCGTTGTACATGCGAATAAGAAGATGGCGCCACCGCAAGGGGCGACGCCGTTGTGATTGGTCCGAAGTTGGATTGTGAGGGTTAACCCTGGTCGGGCGCAGTTTTCTCGCTCAAACATTCCCGGGTGTCGTTCAACGCCTGCCGGGTTTCATGGTCTGCGCCGTTGGCAACCCGGACCTTGAGGTCATCGGCTTCGTTCCGCAATGCGGTCAGGCCTTGCTCCCTCTGCGCAATGAACGCGGTTCTTTGCGCCTCCGCATAGTTGCCGGCGGCCTGGATGGCGGCCTGGGTTGATTCCTGAGCTGCCTCGAATTGCTTTGCCGTGCTTTCCTGGAGGCGTTCGACTTCGGTCGTCCGATTCGCCGGTTCACAGCCGGTTACGAATGCGGCGAGCGACAGCACGGTCATTGAGCTCCGGCAGGCACTAGTCGTTCCGCTTCCCACGCCGTGAAATCTTCCGTTGCCTGCCCCCGGATCTCGCTGTGGCCATCGGCAAAGGCGTACGTGCGAGTCCACTTGCCTTCGGCCGTGAGACGGGGCTCGCGTTCCCGGAGCACGATCGTCCGGGCCGGCTCCGTGACGGCTTCGAGTTTCCCGGAGTAAACGATCTCGAAATTCTCCGGCGACAGACCTTCAATTCCCGGATCTTCAAAGTAGGGGAGGGCGTCGTCAAAATCGGCCGGCACGCGACCGTCGTTTTCCTGCGCATAGAGGTAGATCGCGAGCATCCAATTCTTGGAGTAATTCAGTAGATCAATCCCGAGCTTGGACTCCTGCGCCTGTTCGGGAGTGCGCTGCGCTTGCGCCTCAACGGCGGCGGCCATCTCCCGGGCCATCCGCGTCAACTCGGCACGCATCTCCGCGTTCTGGACCGCCATCCGCTCGACCTCCTCCTTTTGCCTCCGCAGGAGCGCTACCTCACCGCGAAGCTGATGCACTTCGGCGTTCTCGCGTCGAAGCCGCTCCGTTTCGGTCGGATCGTTCTGGAGCGCCGCGAGCACGGTGTTCTCTGCGCGCAATTGTTCGACGAGTTCGCTCTGCTGACGCAGGCTGGCGATCTCCGCTTCGAGGTTGCGATTGGTCCGATGCTGAACGGCCAACGGTGTGCCCAGACCCGCAACGAGCAACGTGGACACGGCTACAGTGGTGAGCTTTTCGGTGGTCATAAGCTGCATGAGGGTTGAGGTGAGACTCGCGCCGGCGAGGCCAGCGGCGGTCGCGGCGGATGCCATCGCACCGGTGGAAATAACGGCGGCCATGCCGGCCGGAGCCGCTCCGGCTGCATGACTCCCCAACAACGTGGTCAGGGTCGCCGCGGACAGCGTGATGCCCCGGCGTTCAAGGAACCGGCGAAGCTTGTCGATGGCGCGGGTCACACGTTTTTGGGCGGTATCCTCGGAGCAGCCCAACGCCTGCCCGACCGTCCGCAGGTCATGACGCTGGAGAAACCGCAGCACGACGGCGTCGCGATCCGAACGGCCCAACGCATCGAGCGCCTGGTCCAGGAGCGGCTCGACCTGTTGCCATCGGTCGTCATCGCGGGGCGAGTCGGCCATCACATGCATCCGAACGGCTTCCTGTTCCCGGGCCACGCGACGGCGTTCTGAGCGCACCGCCTTCGAGGCAGTGAAGGTTGTGTGCCGATGGAGCCAGCCGGCCAGGACGGCGTGTTCGGACAGGCTCCGGGCCTTGCGCGCCACGTCCGCAAACACGCGTTGGGAGACATCTTCCGCGAGATGAACATCGCCGCCCACCACGCGAAGGGCGGTCGAGTAGACCAGCGACAAGTGCCGGTCCACCAGCTCGCGGAACGCCTCTTCGGAGCCGTTCCCGGCGTATCGCCGCAATGTTTGCGCGTCATCGTTCATAGCCTTTCCACAGTATAGAACCCGCCGCCCCGCAAATCCGACACCCAATCTTCGATGATTTGATGCGATCCATGCTCGCGCATGCCACTACCAAATATATAAAGCGGTAACATTCTCGATGGCGGTTTGTGGCAGCTCAGGTTAGAACACATCATCATAACTGACCTGGGTTGGAGGGGCGACTCAAACGAGCCCACGATTGACCTTGAAATGCCGGATGCCGGACTCTCGGAGCTCGTCCCTCCAGTTTATGAAGGGCTATTGAATCGCAAACCTCCTCGTATGCACCTGTCGATGCTCCCGCTGCTCGTGATCGGCTTCAGCCCCGGACTCTGGGGAGCCCAACCCGGCGCCGCACCACTCGAACTGCGAAGCTCGACCAGCCAGGTCGGCCGGTTCGAGAAAATCGAGTTCGAAATCCACGGGCTCGAAAACGGCACGAACCCGTTCAACCCCGCCGTGATCGACGTGTGCCTTGAATTCACTGACGCAAAGGGCCAGCAGTCGACTGTTCCCGCCTTCCACATCCAGCCGTACGAGCGACGCCGGATCCAGGGACGCGACTGGTTCCACCCGGTGGGATCGCCGCTCTGGAAAGCCCGCTTCGCGCCGATGACCCTTGGTCGTTTCGAGGCCGTCGCCGTCCTGAAAGACATCCACGGCGAACGAAGATCTCCCCCAGTCGCGTTCGTGTGCGTGCCGTCCAGCTCGAAGGGATTCCTCCGCGTCAGCGGTCGCGACCCGCGCTTCCTCGAGTTAAGCGACGGCCAGCGGTTTTTCGCCATCGGCCAGAACCTCGCGTTCATCGGGAGCGGCCAATACATGACCCTGTCGAGGGCCGAGGAATCCTTCGGTCGGCTCGCGGCGAACGGCGCGAATTACCTGCGGATCTGGACCGGTTGCGAAGACTGGGCGCTCGCGCTCGAAGCGCGCAAGAGCGCCTGGGACCGGTCGTGGTCGCGCCGGGCGCCCGTCGTGCCGATCCCGGATGATCCCGCGCGGAAATGCCTCCGCCTCGACGGATCCCATGCGCTGCAGGAAGTCAACCCTTCGCACCCCGTCGCGCTGCGGCCCAACACGCGCTACACCGTCCGGGGTCAATCGCGGATCGAGCCCGGCAGTGCCCTGTGGCTCGAGGTTTTCGATGCGAAGGCCACGGCCTCCGGCTCGGCCGAGTCATCAGGGTGGTACGGCTTCCGTCACGAGTTTACCACCGGCCCGAACCAGCATTGGCTGGGAGCCATGCGCTTCCGTCTCGATGGCCCGGGCCCCGCCTGGCTCGCCGTTCTCTCGCTCAAAGAAACCGACGACGGTCCGGAACTGCTCTGGGAAGCGGAACTGAACCTTCCCACGCGCGGGTTCTACCATCCGATCGATTGTTTCATGCTGGATGAACTGGTATCAGCGGCGCAACAGCACGGCATCTACCTGCAACTCTGCCTGCTCACCCGGGACCTATACATGGAGGCGCTCAAAGATCCGGCCAGCCCGCAATACGACCAGGCCATCGCCGACGCCCAAAACCTCCTGCGCTATGCCGTGGCCCGTTGGGGCTACGCCACCAGCGTCGCCGCCTGGGAATACTGGAACGAGATGAATCCAAACCTGCCCACCGACCGGTTCTACACCGCGCTCGGCGAATTCCTCAAACGCACCGATCCCTATGGCCATCTCCGCACCACCAGCACCTGGGGACCTTCGCCCAAGGACTGTCGCCACCCGGAACTCGACCTGGCCGACACCCACTTCTATCTCCGCCCCACCGACCGCAATCGCCTCGAGGACGAAGTCGAGGCGATCCAGGATCGCGTCCGCTGGCTGCGCGAACAGGCCCCGAGCAAGCCCGCCTTCCTGGCCGAGTTCGGCCTGGCGGACGATCAATGGCGGATCACCGACGAAATGAAACGGAGCCGATCTTTGGTGGACGTCCACAACGCCCTCTGGGCCTCGGCGCTCTCCGGTGCATCCGCAACTGCCCTTTGCTGGTGGTGGGAACGCATGGACGAGCGGGATGTTTACCCGCTCTACCGACCCGTCAGCGCCTTCGTGGCCGATGTGCCCTGGACCGGCGGCGAACTGCGACCGGTAACCCTGGGTGCAATCGACCCGCGACTCCGCGTCGTGGGCTTGCAGGCGGCGGATCGCGCCTGGCTCTGGCTCTTTCATCGCGCGGCCGCCTGGAAACACGTCGTCACGGAGCAGCATACTCCACCCGAACTCTCCGACGCGGCGGTGGAGCTCCGCGGTTTCCCCGTCGGCAACTACCGCCTCGAATGGTGGGACACGCGCACCGGCGAGATCCTGGCCACCCACCGGGCCGAGGCCGATCAGGAAGGGCTGCGCCTCGTCGCTCCGCCATTCCGCCACGATCTGGCGGTCAAGATCCAGCAACCTTGATCCCCTCCACCGTCCGTCGCCACTTCCCGAATTCATGTCGCATATGCGACATGAATTCGGGACGTTGCGGCGACGGCTCAGTGGGGAGCGCGGCGGCGGTGTATCCGCGGATCGGCCGGATTGACGGCGGCCTGCTTGCCTGCCTAAATCGATCCGCTGCCATGAACCATCGCCCCACACTTGCCTTTTCTCTTCGAACGACCGGCTGCGTGACGGCTTTGCTCGCGGCCGCAGTCCTCAGCGTCAGTGCCGCACCCCTGAATCTGCCGCCGGCACCCGCCAACCTGGCGCTGGTCGCCGCCGCCTCCAGTTCCTACGTTTCCGGCCACGAGACGATCACCGCTCTCAATGACGGATCGAGTCCCGCGCACTCGGACGACAAGAGCTTCGGCGCCTACGGCAACTGGCCGCGCACCGGCACGCAATGGGTCCAATACGACTGGAGCCAGCCGATCCAGACCGACCGGATCGAGGTCTACTGGTTCGATGACCAGCGCGGAGTGCGGTCGCCCGTGGCCTGCCGCCTCAAGCAGTGGGACGGGAAGTCATTCGTGGCCGTGCCGGGCGCCACCAGCCTGGGCCTGGAAGCGAACCGGTTCAACGTAACGTCCTTCCCCGCCGTGACGACGACGCGGTTGCGGCTCGAGTTCGACGGCCAGGAAACGTTCTCTACCGGCCTGCTCGAATGGCGGGTGCTGGACGCCGGCGGATCGCCCAATTTCCCACCCACCGCCGACGCCGGCGTGGATCGCGTTGTGGTCCTGACCGGGCAGACCCACTTGGAAGGTCGCGTGAAAGACGATGGCAAACCCAGCCGCGTTCCCGGCATCCGGTGGGAGCAGGAATCCGGTCCCGGGACGGTGAGTTTTGGCGACGCGACGGCCCTGGCCACGACGGCCCGTTTCTCGGTAGCGGGCGATTATCGGCTGCGATTGGTGGCCGACGACGGCGAGTTGAAGTCAGCCGCCAGCTTGCAGGTGTCGGTGGTGGCGCTGCCGTCCGCGGCAGCGCTGGAGGTCGTGCCGACGACGGCATACACGTTGAGCAGCCCGTTCTGGTGGCCGCGCGCCAAGGCCTTGATCGTGAACTGGATTCCGCACTGCATTCGGATGATTGAAGATCCGGAGACCAAAGAGGGCGGCATCCAGAATTTTGTCGAGGCGGGCCGCAAGCTGGCGGGGGCGACCGATGCCCGGCACGTCGGAGCCGTGTTCGCCAACACCTGGGTCTATAATACCCTCGAGTCCATCTGCCTCGCTCTCATGGTGGATGCGCGGGGCGACGCCGGGATCCTCGCCGCGCAGGCTGCCATGCGGGGGACCCTCGAGGACTGGATCCCGAAGATTCTCAGCGCCCAGGAACCCGACGGTTACCTGCACACGATGTACACCGTGCAGGGCCAGCGGCGCTGGAGTAACAAGCACGATCACGAAGACTACCAGGCCGGTTACCTCCTCGAAGCCGCGATCGCGCACTGGCATCTGACCGGCGGCCAGGATCGCCGGATGTACGACGCCGCCCGACGCCTGGCCGATTGCTGGGCGCGGAACCTCGGCCCCAACCACACCCGCACCTGGTATCCCGGGCATCAGGAAATGGAGATGGCCCTCGTCCGGTTCGCGGCCCTGGTGGATGAGGTTGAGGGCTCGGGTCGGGGAGGGGAATGCATCGCGCTATCGAAGTGGCTGTTGGACCAGCGACGCGGCGGCGAGGAATACGACCAGAGCCATGTGCCCGTCACCCGGCAGTATGAAGCGGTGGGACACGCGGTGCGGGCGGTGTATTCGTATGCCGGGATGGCCGACATCGCGATGGCGACCGGGGACGTGGATTATCACAGCGCCGTGCTGTCGCTCTGGAACAGCATCGTGAACCGCAAATACTACGTCACCGGCGGCGTGGGCAGTGGCGAGACCGCGGAGGGATTTGGCCGGGAGTATTCCCTTCCGAACCATGCCTATTGCGAGTCGTGCGCCGGCTCGGGCCAGCTTTTCTTTCAACACCGTCTCAACCGCGGCCATCACGACGCTCGTTACGCGGATCTCTACGAGGAAACTCTTTACAACGCGATCCTCGGCGGCCTGGATCTTGAAGGCCGGAATTACACCTACACCAATCCCCTTGATTCCAGCGAACGCCGCTACCAGTGGCACGTCTGCCCCTGTTGTGTTGGCAACCTCCCGCGCACGCTGCTCAGCCTGCCGACCTGGATGTATGCGAAAAGCCGGGAGGGGCTGCACGTGAACCTGTATGCCGGCAGCACGGTCAACGTGGGTGAAATCGCCGGCACCCCGGTGCGGGTCGTGCAGGAAACCGATTATCCCTGGAACGGCAAAGTGGCGCTCTGGTTGAACCCGGCCAAGCCCGTCCGGTTCACCCTGTGGTTGCGGGCGCCCCAGCGGCAAACCAGTGAACTCTACACGCCGGCCCCTGCCGTCGGCGGACTCGTTTCACTCGCGGTCAACGGTCAGCCGCTGCCACCGCGGATCGAGCACGGCTACGCCCTGCTCGATCGGGAATGGAAGGCGGGAGACCGTGTCGACTTCGAGTTGCCTCTGGCGGTCCAACGTATCGAGGCCAGCGACAAGATCGCCGCCACACGCGGCCGTGTCGCGCTGCGGTACGGTCCGTTGATCTACAACCTCGAGAGCGTGGACCAGAACCTGGATGCCGTGTTTGATCCGACGGCGCCCCTGACCACCGAGTGGCGGCCCGAGCTGCTGGGCGGCGTGCGCGTCATTCGTGGCCAGTTCGTCGATGGCACGGCGTTGCTTGGCATCCCGAATTACGCGCGGCTGAACCGCGGCGGCCAATCGATCGTCTGGATCAAAGCCCGGTAAGCCGGGTGACTCATCCCGGGGATCACACGGTTCTGCACACGAGGCTTGTGGAATCGACGAAGCTTCTGACGAGATGATTTGGGCACGGGCTCAGGCGTTCCGGACACCAGGCAAGCAGGGTGAGCGTCGAGGAGGAGAAGTCCCGATTTCATGTCGCATATGCGACATAAAACCGGGACGGGCTCTACCTGGATCAATTGTGGTTCAGAGAACCCTGGAGCTTGTTCCAAAGACGTTCCGGCGGTATAACGTGATCGTGAACCTGGTCCCACCCTTCCTCCTCAACGCGGTCTTGAGCTCAATCAGAAACCCGAGTGTCCGCCGGACTTGGAGAGGCAGCGTGAAATGCGACGCTTTGGAGGTGGGCATGAGGCGAAGCGACGGTCGACTCCGGAGCGATTGGCCGCGGCTGCGTTGGTTCGCGGGCGTATTGCTCATGATTCATTGTGGTTGGAATGCTCTTGCCGTTGGCACGGCGATCACCCCGGTCATCCCGGATGCGGCGCGGCCATTGCCCTTGGGCGCCGTGCGCCTGACCGGCGGCCCGCTGAAACACGCCCAGGACTTGAACGCGCGCTACCTGCTCGCGCTCGAGCCGGATCGAATGCTGGCGGGTTACCGGATCCGCGCCGGAATGGAACCCAAAGCCAAAGGGTACGGCGGCTGGGATTCAGTCGAAGGGAAGCAACTTACTGGTCATGTGGCGGGTCATTACCTTTCCGCCGTCAGCCTGATGTACGCGGTCACCGGTGATGCGCGATTCAAAGAACGCGCGGACTACATGGTTCGAGAGCTGAAGGAGGTGCAGCAGAAGCGCGGCAACGGTTACCTGGGAGCGATCACCGACAGCGAAGGGACCGACGCCGTGGTGATCTTCGAGCGCGTGGCCGCCGGCGATATCCGGTCGAGTGGGTTCGACCTGAACGGCATGTGGTCGCCCTGGTACACGCTGCACAAGACTTACGCGGGTTTGCGGGACGCGTATCGATTCACCGGGAACCCTACGGCGCTGGAACTCGAGCTCGGGTTTGCCGCGTGGGCCGAAGGCATTGTCTCGCGCCTGAGTGATTCCCAGGTGCAGCGGATGCTCAACACCGAGTTTGGCGGGATGAACGAGATCTTCGCCGATCTCTATGCCGACACCGGTGATCGGCGCTGGCTCGAGCTCTCCCACCAGTTCGAGCATCGCGCGTTAACGGATCCGCTCAAGCGCCACCAGGACAATCTTGCGGGTCAGCACGGCAACACGCAGGTGCCGAAACTCATCGGGTCGCTCGCCCGCTTCGCCTACACCGGTGACGTCGGCGACGGTTACGCCGCCAGTTTCTTCTGGGACCGCGTGGTGCAGCATCACAGCTATGCCACCGGCGGTCATGGCAAGGACGAATACTTTGGCGAGCCGGACCGTTTGAGCGATCGCGTCGATGGCCGCACCGCCGAGACCTGCAATGTCTACAACCTGCTCAAGCTCACCCGCCGGATGTTCGCCCTCCGGCCGGACCCGCATTACGCCGATTTTCATGAGCGGGCCCTGTTCAATCACATCCTGGCCTCCCAGGATCCCGAGGAGGGCTGGGCCTGTTACATGGTGCCGGTCGGTCGCGGCGTCGAGCGCGAATACGAACGCGACATGCTCGATGGCGGCTTCACCTGCTGCACCGCCTCGAGCATGGAGAGCCATGCCCTCCACAGTCACGGCATTTACTACGAGTCCGGCAACACGCTCTGGGTGAATCTCTACGCTCCTTCGATTGCCGACTGGCCCGCCGCCGGCGCGACGCTCACCATGGATACCGACTTCCCCGCCGGCGAGTCCGCCAAGGTGACGCTTGCCCTGGCCGTGCCCAAGGCCTTCACCCTGGCCCTGCGTCGGCCCTTCTGGGCGGATGCCGGGTTTGCGGTGGCTATCAATGGCGAACCGCTGTCGGCGGAAGCGCTCGCCGCGCCGGGCGCCGAAGCCGACCGACGTCGCGACGGCCGGCAGCCGGATCCCGAGACGAGTTGGTACGTTAAACTCGAGCGGACGTGGCGGAGCGGCGACACCGTGACCGTCACGCTGCCGAAGAAGCTCCGACTCGAACCGCTGGCGGACAATCCGCGTCGCGTCGCGCTCCTCTGGGGTCCGCTCGTGCTGGCCGGCGATCTCGGGCCTGAAGGTTCGGCGAGTGGCGCCAACGATCGGAGGGCCACGTTCGATTCGGTGCCGGTCCTGGTGTCGGCGGAGCGTCCGGTAGCGGAGTGGCTCAAGCCGGCGCCTGACCAGCCGGGGCGGTTTCGCACGGCAGGCGTGGGGCGGGATCGCGACGTTGAGTTCGAGCCGTTCTACCGGCTTCATCGGCGCGTCCACGCGGTCTACTGGGATCTGTTCACCCCGCCGGAATGGGAACGACGCGCCGCGGAGATTGCGGCGGAGCGGGAGCAACAACGCAAGTTGGAAGCGGCCACCGTGGGTTTTGTTCAACCGGGCGAAATGCAGGCCGAGCGGGACGCCAACATGCGGGGTGAGGAGACCAGCCCGGACCGGGTGATGGGCCGGCCGGGCCGACGCGGCCGCGATTGGTTTTCGTTCGATCTGGCGGTGGACCCGGCGCATCCGATGGCGCTGGTGGTGACGTATAACCTGGATGAATGGCGGGAACGGACGTTTGACCTGCTCGTGGACGGCACGCGCGTGGGCCAGCAGCGGATTGAACGCCGCGGGCCCATGCGCTTTTTCGATGTTGAATACCCTTTACCCGACGAAGTCGTGCGCGGCAAACGTCACGTCACCGTCCGGTTCGAAGCCACCGAAGGCAACGAGATCGGTTGCGTCTTCGGCGTTCGCATGATCCGGGCGGACGCCCGATGAACGCGTTGGCAAGATTCCGTTGGGGACGAGCGGAGGTGCCGGTTCAGGGAGTTCCGTAAGTGGCGAGCAAGGCGTCGTACTCCGGCTGCTGGAGCGGTATCATGGAGCCGTGGCGGGCCTCGGGTGGCAGCGAGTAGTCCCCGAAGTAAATCTCGTGCCAGGGCCCCTCAAGTTGGGGCGCCGTCGCCAGCGTGTATTGCACGCCGGGGTATTGTTCCGTGTAAAGGTACCAGCCGAGTCCGTCCGGACGCGGGATCACGGTGGGGGCTTCGCGGAAGTTTGAGGAAATGAGCGGGCCCGGCTCGCTCCAGGGTCCGGTCAGGGTCGGCGCGGTGGCCAGGCGGATGCTCTTGCCGGTGGGCCACGCGAACGACGGCAGCGCTTCGTCCTTGATGAACGCCAGGTAACGGTCGCTTTCGCGCCGGACGATGACGTCGATGGTGGCGAGTTCCCAGGGGAAGAGGCGTGCGGGCGCGCTGAAGGTCTCGAGGTTTGGCGAGGTGATGAACAGCGTGCGCTGGCCGCGCCAGTAAGCCTCAGTATCCAGCGGGTGACGTCGGTTCCGCGAACTGTGCCAGGTGATCAAGTATTGGTGGGTGGCGTCGTCGAAGAATATTTTTGGCGCGCCGTGATCGCCCGAGTTGTCGCGATAGCCGGGCACTCGGCTGACATCGAGACGCAGCTCTTTGAACTTCGTCCAACCCACCAGGTTGGTCGAGACCCAGAGGCTGAGGTCCAGGTTCCGCCCGATGTTTCCGACCAGGTAGAACTGGCCATCGTGGCCCCGGCAAATGTCCGGGTGCCCCCAGTATTCGCCGCCGAGGATGCGGCGTCCACCGTTCAGGGGCCGCCAGCGCAAGCCGTCTTGGCTGATCGAGTAGTATAAGCGGCCATAGTCCGACTTGGTCATGTGAGCGAAGAGGTAGCCCGCGATGGGCGGCCGGGCGCGCAGGGCCACGCGTTCGCCTTCCTCGGCCAGGTCGAAGAAGCGGGCGCGTTCCAGTCCGCCGTGATTGGGCTGATGGAGGACCAGCTTGAGCTGGCCTTCGAAGGTGCGAAAGAGCATGCCATGGCCGCCGTCGCCGGCGAACAGCGGTTCCGGGTCATGCGTCCAGTGTCCATCGACGAACCCGTCATCGGAGCTGGCGAGGCCCAGGGTGTAGCCGTTGGGGCCGAAGCTGGACCAGAGCATCAGCAATCGACCTCGGGCGGTTCGATGCAACCAGGGACCGTCGGTGACGAAGTTGGTGGTCACGGCGGGATTGGGGTTGGCCAGGTGGTTGACCCAGGGCGCCTGGCTGGCGCGAAACAGCTCGATCGGTTCGCCCAGCCGCGCGCTCCAATCCGGTCGCATCCGCACGGCCCGCATGGCGCCATCGCCCAACTGCACCCATTCATGACAGTAGATCAGCCAGCAGTTGCCGCCCGGATCCACCCAGGGGGTGCCGTCCAGGCACCGCTGCTCCGGAGGCGTGTTCGCGTCGGGACTGAAGACCTCGAATGGGCCTGTCGGCGCATCCGCGCGCAGGATCTGGGTGCCGCGTCCCCCGTCGCGGCCGTTGAAGCTGACGAACAGAAAGTAACGTCCGCCCAACGCGTGCATCTCCGGCGCCCAGATTTCGGTGCCGCCCCAGAAATCCGCCGGCCGGCGAAAGACCAGCGTTGGCTCGCTCCAGTTCGTCAGATCCCGACTGCGGTAAACCTCGACCCCGAGGCCGGGCTGGGCCTCGACGCGGCGGTTGCCGGTTTGGGCGTAGAGATAGTAGGACTTGGTGGCCGGATCCGCATACACGAACGGGTCGCGGATCCGGAGGTCGGCGATCGGGATTGGAAACGCTTCGGAACCGATCCCGGCCACCAGGCCGAAAGCGAACCCGCAGAGCAAGAGACTTCGCATGGGGCGAGCGAACCACAAAGTCGCGGACGAGGAAAGGTTGATGGGTTCTGGGGGGAAGTGGGCCGCCGGGCCGGAATGCCGCCAACCCGCCGGCCACGGCTGCTAAAATAAACCGACGGTCTGGCCGTTGGCGTCCACGTCCATGGCCTCCGCGGCGGGGACTTTGGGCAGACCTGGCATGGTCTTGATATCGCCGGTGTAGACGACGACGAAGCCGGGGCCGGCGCTGAGTTTGGCGTCGCGGAGGGGGAC
>JAHDYP010000083.1 GCA_023383055.1 Verrucomicrobiota bacterium
CATTACGTCGTCGGCGAGTTCGCGGCCCTGGGTTCGAATCTTCTGATCATCGTTCCGGGCAAGACCGAGACCAGCGGATTGGCCCCGCTGGTGAGCACGGCCCCGCACGATTTGACCTACGCGGATGCGGAGGCGCTCGCGCAGCGGGTGCCGGCGATCGGGCGGGTGGCACCGGTCATGGCCGGCACGGCGACGGTCGTGGCCGGTGACCGGCGTCGCGAAGTCATGCTGATCGGCTCGACGCGCGATTTGCTCGAGATCCGCCGGCTCCAGATGAACACGGGTCGTTATCTGCCGCGGGACACGCCGGAGGGGGCCGTCTGTGTACTGGGAGCCAAGGTGCAGCAGGAACTCTTTCCGGGCCGGAATCCGCTCGGGCAGATCGTCCGGGTTGGGGATTGGCGGTTCCGAGTGATCGGGGTGATCGCGCCCCGTGGCATGTCGATCGGCATGGATCTGGACGAGGTGGTGCACATCCCGGTGAAGACCGCGATGCGACTTTTCAATCGTTCGAGCCTGTTCCGGATTCTGGCGGAGGTGCCGATGCACGCGGAGCTGGATCAGGCGGCGGACCGGGCGCGGGCGGTCCTGGGCGAACGACATGCCGGGGAGGAGGACGTGACGATTCTGACGCAGGATTCGATTCTGACCGGGTTCAGCAACATTCTGCAGGCATTGACGGCGGCGCTGGCCGGGATCGCCGGAGTCTCTCTGGGGGTGGCGGGCATTGGCATCATGAACGTCATGTTGGTCACCGTGTCGGAGCGCACCCGGGAGATCGGGCTGCTGAAGGCATTGGGAGTCACGTCGTCGCAGGTGGTGACGATCTTTCTGTTGGAAGCCGCGATCCTGTCAACCGCCGGCGGGGTGGTCGGGCTGGTGGCAGGACTCGGGGGAGGGGCGTTGCTGCGGCATTTTTTGCCGGAGTTTCCGTTCGACCCGCCGGCGTGGGCCACGGCGGCCGCCCTCGGGGTCTCGTCGCTGGTGGGGCTGGTGTTTGGGATATTGCCGGCCCGCAACGCCGCGCGGCTCGATCCGGTGCGCGCCTTGATGCGGAGGAAGGCATGAGCACCGGGGATTTGTTGAAGCTCGCCTGGCAATCGATCTGGTTTCATCGCCAGCGTTCGATGCTGACCATGCTCGGCGTCCTGATTGGCATCGCTTCGGTCATCCTCCTGACCTCGATTGGGGAGGGAACGCGCCAATATGTCCTTTCCGAATTCACCCAGTTTGGCACCACGCTGGTGGCGGTGAACCCCGGGCGGATCGAGACGAGTGGGGCGCCCGGGGCGTTGGGGATCACCGTGCATCCGCTCACGCTCGAGGACGCCGAGGCGGTGCAGCGCATCCGGGGCGTGGAACGGGTTGTCCCAGTGGTGATGGGGGCGGCGCCGGTGGAGCACGAGGGGAGAACCCGCCACATCTTCGTCTACGGCGTGACCGCGGATGCGCCGACGGTATGGCGGATGCCGGTGCGCGTCGGCCGGTTTCTGCCCCGCATGGAGTTGCGCCAGACGGCGCCGTTGGCCGTGCTGGGCCCGAAGGCGAAGCGCGAATTGTTTGGCGAGGAGAATTGCCTGGGACGCCACGTGCGAATTTCCGGCCAACGGTTTCAGGTCATCGGGATCATGGAACCGAAAGGACAGTTTCTCGGGTTCGACATCGACGACAGTGTTTACGTGCCGGTGGGGAACGCGCGTCAACTTTTCAACCGTGACGCGTTGCACGAGATCGACCTGCTGGCGGGCAACGCGTCGCTCATTGAGCCGGTGGTCAAACAGATCAAGTCGGTGCTGCGCGAGCGCCACGACCGTGAGGAGGATTTTACGGTCACCACCCAGACCGGCATGCTCGAGACCATGGATCGGATCATCCGCATCGTGAGCCTGGCCGTGGGCGGGATCGGCGCCATCTCCCTGCTCGTGGGTGCCATCGGCATCCTGACCGTCATGTGGATTTCGGTGAACGAACGGACCACGGAAATTGGGCTCGCCCGGGCGGTGGGGGCGACACCACGCCAGGTTCAGGCGATGTTTCTGACGGAGGCAACCGTGCTCTCGACTCTGGGCGGGATTCTGGGGTTGGGGATGGGGATGGGTCTGGCGCAATTGCTCCAGATCCAGTTCCCGGCCCTGCCGGTCCACACGCCCGCTACGTTTGTGGTCGCGGCCCTGGTGGTGAGCCTCGCCGTAGGTCTCCTCAGCGGCCTGCTCCCGGCACGCCGGGCGGCGGCGCTTGATCCGATCGCGGCCCTGGCCGAGGAATAGCCCGCACCCTTCCAGGCCGGCGCGGCTGAAGCGCGCGCTCAGGGATGCGACTCGACCTGGATCGCGTTTTTCTCGAGACTCGAGCCGTCGGCGAACGCGAGTTGTGAGACCGCGCGGTTGTAGTCGGCAGTGGCGCGGATGGCGGCCGCCTGGAGGTTGACGAGTTGATCCTGGAGTTCGAGGACGAGGAAGAGCGTGCTTTTGCCGCCGGCCAGGCGACGTTCCTCGGCTTGGGCGGCGGCGCGGGCGTGGTCGACGCCGTGGGCGGCGGCCTGGGCGCGTTCGAGGCTGGTTTGGACGGTGTGGAAGGCATCGGAGATTTCGCGGAGAACGAGTTCCTCTTTTTGTTTGAGGCGCAGCTCGGCCTGGGCGCGGTAATGTTTGCCGAGGCGATAATTGGCGCGTTCGCTGGCGAGGCTCAGGGGGACGGAGAAAGCGATGCCGATCATGTCACTCGGGGCGGTGCCGTCGCGCAGTTGGTCAAAGGCTTCATCGGGGGAGGCATTCGCGGAAAGCGGCGGCGGCATCTGGGCCACGCTGGCGCCTTTCCGGCCGTAGCCGCCGACGAGATCGAGGGCGGGGAAGAGTTGGTTGCGACGATAACTGAGGTTGAGGTTGGCCTTGGCGATTTCCTCGCGGAACTGGAGGAGATCGGGGCGGTGGGCGAGCCCGTTGCGCCAGCTGCCCGCGAGGTCCGAGCAGGATGACGTGAGGAGCAGCGGATCCAGGGGGACGAGGTTGAACTGGAGTTGATTGGTGAAACTGTCGCCCAGATGCGTGCGCAGGTCGTTCTCGGCGAGGCGCACGGCGGTGCGCGCCCCGGCGGCGGTGGCCTCGGCCATGGCGAGTTGGGCCATGGCGAGTTGCTGATCTGGCAGTGCGGCGAGGCCCTGCTCGAGCTGGCGTTGAATACCGTGCAGGAGCTGCCGACGGGTTTCGACCAGGCTTTCCTGGACTGCGAGCTGGCGGTGGGTCTGGGCCAGTTCGAAGTAGGCGAGCTGGACACGGTTGATGACATCCATGGTGATGAACCGCAGGCCCAATTCGGAGATGGCAAGATCGCGCCGGCTCACGCGGATCGAAAACCGGGCGTCATCGATCCAGAGGTTCTTGAGGAGGGGCTGGCGGAGCAGGAAACCGGCGGAGACTTTGTAGGAATCGAAGTTGAGGAAATTGCGGGTGCCATAGCTGTTGGCGTAACCGGCGTCGAGCGTGTAGGTCAGGCCGCTGGGGAGAAGCCCCACGAGCCCGGCCCGGATGACGTCGGACTCGGCATCATAAATGGCGTCACGACTGAAATCGGAGGGATCGAACCCGCCGCTGTCGGAGGAGTTCTCCTTCCGGAGTTCGGTGACGAAGAGGGGGTCGTACGCACCGGCGGCCAGTGACAGATTGGCCTGGGCAATCTCGGGGTTCAAGCGCTCAACCTGCAGGTCGCGATTGGCGAGGAGGGCGGTGACGAGACATTCACGGAGCGTGACAAACCGGGAGGCGGCACCGCATTCGAGCGCGCAGGCAAGCAGGGTGATCGCCCCGAGCCAGGCGACGCCGGGGAGTCGGCCGCGATGCGGATCAGAACGCAGCCGGACGGCGGACGGTTCGGGTGGCGAAGAAGGCTGATTCATGGGGTTTGAGGCACGAACAATCGGTAGTGCTCCGCCAATCCGTCGCCAATGTCCACCTCGAGCTGCCGGGGGCTGCTGTCGGCGTAAGGCCCGAGGAGGGCCATGGGTTGCCATGACCCGGGCGACTGAAGATCGGAGGATTGCAGTTCGTATTGGAGTCCGGCGACGGCGGCGAACCGCAGCCTGAGCTGATTGGGGGGCAGCCCTTTCACTTCCAGTTTCAGGACCGATGCCGGATCGTGGGGATCCGTGCCGGCGCGGTACTCAGCCAGGTTGGTGGCGCCGTCCTGGTCGGGGTCCAGGCTGGCGTCGCCGGCAAAGCCGGGGTCCAGGTTGTTGGAAATCTCCCAAGCGTCGGGCATGCCGTCATCGTCCTGGTCGGTGGGAGTGGGTCGACCCGGGGAGGGCGCGGCGGCGAGCCAGTGGCGGGGGTCATTGGCGTAGGACAGGGGGTCGACGCGATGGAGTGAGAATCCGGATGGGAGGGCAGGCCAGGGTGGTTGAGTGGAGTAGCTGAAGGCCTCGACTTCTTCGTACGGGACGAACCCGGCGTTGGGATCGTCGGGACCCTCGGGCACATCCGGGCGCAGGAAGGTGAGGATGCCGCCGAGGTTGGGGAGCGGACCTGACAGAGGTCCCCACAGCGGCACTTCGCTGGGGACGGCGTAGTGGGAGCGGAAGGTGCTGGCCCGAGCGGGTTCGAGCTGCGGGTTGAAGCCGACCACCAGGGCATAGGCGTTTGGAGCCAGGGTCTGCTGAAAAGGGAGGTTGAAGGAGATGGCGGACCTGAGCCGCCAGGTGTTGGTGGGGTAAGCGGGATCGTAAAGGTTGACGGTGGCGGCGATGGGATTGTGCAGTTCGATGAACTCGAGGTCCGCTTCGGTGAGTTGGCCGGTGGTGGCGGGGTGATAGTGGAATTCGGAGATGACGATGGGACCAATCGAGGGCGGGGCGTTGGATGCGCCCTGGCCCTGCCGGAACTGGGTAAGGCTCGAGGGATTGTCCTGGCCGAAAGTGCGCGCGCTCAAGGGGACAAAATCCACGCCGGTGCTGGTCGCATGCCGGCCCGCCGACCGGCCGCTGCGCAAGGCGCCGAACGAGACGGAGGTTTGTGCGCCCGTCAGATTGCCGGCGGCGTCGCCGGCGGACAAGACCACCCGGTCGCCTTCGGCGGAATCGAGGGCAAAGCCGCTGGGTCCGGCGCCGAACTGGTATTGGTAAACGACGAGGAAACCGTGCGGGGCAATTGAGGTGCCGGGTGGAAAGCGGTATTTCTGCGGCTGATTGAAACTGTCACTGAGCCACCAGTGACTGACGTCGACAGCCACCGCGCCGAGGTTCTGCAGTTCGATGGCATCCTCAAATGGCGGGTCAGCGTGGGTGAGAACTTCGGAAACCACCACCTTCGGGAGATCGGTACGGTTGGGGGCGCCGGGGGTCGCGGTCCCAACCGGGAACGAAATGATCTGAGTTCCGCCATCGGGGATGCGGCCTTGGGAGACATCGGTGAGCTGGGCGCCGTAGGTGACGGCATCGAGGATGGTGGCGCGATCGCGGTTGAACAGTCGGATGGTTTCGGCTTCGGCGCTGAGCTTGAAGTCGAGGTGATTGGCATCCGGTCGGGCCAAATCCGAGGCGTAGAACTGGACGTACCCGCGCGGGGCGACGAAGGAGAGCGACGGGATGGGGCGGTTGGTGGGCGGGATGACCAGACGATCGGTGAAGATCAAGCCGTCCAGCACGACCGGGGAGTCCGAGGCATTGTGGAGTTCGAGCCAATCCTCGCCGGTGGTGAGGCGGGCCATCCATTCGTTGATCCGGAGTCCGGCAGGCGGGCCGGACGCCACGGAAGCGTTGGGATTCCTCGGGGTCGGCTGGGCGAGAACCCAGGCGCCGGTTCCATCCGGGACGCGAGCGATGGCGAGGTCGGTGATTTGGGGGCCGAAACGGACTTGATCGAGCCGGGTGATACCATTCGAGGCGTAGAGGAGGACCTGTTCACCGTTGGCGTTCAAGGCGAAGCCGGTGTGGAACCCCGGACTGGATGACAGGGCATCGCACCAGACGAGCAGGCGCGCATTGGCAGCCAGGCTTACGCCCGCGGGGAACACAAAGGCACGGGGGTTGGCGGGGTCATCGGTCAGGCTCAATCCGGAGAGCTCGACCGGCTGGCTGGAGAGGTTGATCAGCTCGACATAGTCCGGGAAGTTGCCGTCATTGGAGATGGTGGATTGGTTGGCGGCGAGGATTTCGTTGATCACCACCTGGGCATCGAGTTGGGGTGAGGAGGCCATGGCGAGGGAGACCATGATCGCCCTCAGCAACGAGGAGAGGAATGGGTCGGTCATGACTCGGGTAATGGCTTGGGGTCAAGTTCAAGGTGTTTCATCGGGCGGGCGTCTGGTTCCAGGAGAGTGCGACGGGGCGGGCCGCCGTGGCGTCGCCGGATGTGCCAGCGGGCAGGGGCAAGGGAAAGCTCACGCCGCGGAAGGTCTTGAGCAAGGCGTCCTCGAGGCGTTTCGCTTCGACGCCGTTGACCAGCCGGGTGCCGTCATCGCTGAGAGCGTGGAGCCAGGGTGTGCCGCCAGATTCAAAAACGGTGATGGCTTCGGGGTTCAAGGCGCGCAGGGCCTGGACGGCGACCGGCACGGGTGATCGATTCGTGCCGTCCCAGACGTAGAGCCTGGGTGTGCCGCCGCTTCTCGAGGAACCCGCCAGGATGAAGTAGCGGTTTTGGAACCGATCGAGGCTGCGGATCCCGTAACCGCCCAGATCGAGCAACCGGGGTTCACCCAGCACGGCGCGATGTCCGCCCACGACCTCGGCTGGGTTGAGCAGGGGCAGCAAGAGCGCCTTGCCGCCGGGGATGGGATTGCGGAAACCGAGCATGACCGATCCGTCCGGGCCGGGGCACATGCCCTCGAGATTCAGGCCGCCGTCCGTCTTGGGAGGCAGCGCGGCGGCTGCAGCCAGCGAGAACGGCTCGAGGCGCGGGTCGTCGATGAAGTCGGCCAGCAGCGAAGGGTATGGGCGGCCGTGAGGGGTCAGGTGAATTTGATCGCCGACGATCACCAGCCTGGTGGCGAAGAAACGGTGGCGGCTGGTCTGGAGTTTGCCTTCGGCGTTCCGGCCGTGGGAGGTGATCCAATAGATGATGTCACCGATTTGGGCCGAGCCTTCGATATCGGCCTCCTTCCCACCCCGGCCGAAGGTCAGGAAGGAAGTGAGATCCCATTCCGCGCGCGGCAGACCGCCCTGGTTGCGATCATAGAGCCGGAGAATGCTCTCCTCATCATCCGCCACCACCATCCATTTGCCGGCGACGGCGACTCCGGCGGAGGCGTCGGCCATTCCGCGATAGACGATGAGATCGCCCGGAAGCCCGGCCGCAGCGGCAGGACGCGGTCGCTCAGCGTTCGGCGACGCGGCCACAGCCGGTTCGGTTGAGTCCGCTCGTTGGATCGCGATGTCCACCACCTCGCCCGGGCGCAGGTTTGTGCCCGCCGGCAGGCGGACGACGAAAGGGAGTCCCGAGTCCCAGAGCGCATCGACGCGCAGGACCGCGAGCGTATTGGTGATGATCTCAACCTGAGCGCCCACGTGAGAGATCTCGGACCAGAACTTCCGGCGGGTGGCTTCGCGGGTGGTGACGCGCACTTTTTGGCCCGCGCGGAGGGGCATGGTGTAGGGCTGCCGGAGATAGCTCACGATCCGGTCGGAGTGCAGGGCGCTGACGGTCAGCAGCGGTTCACCGCCCATGAAATGTTCGCCGGCCTGGCGATGGATGGCGGTCACCACGCCGTCGATCGGCGCCTTGACGGCCACGGGGGCGAGGTTTTCGGCGGCGTCGGCGCGCAGGGCCAGGAGCCGTTCACGCAGGGCTTCAGCCTTGTCAGAGATCGTATCAGGTTCGACCAGGTGACGGAGGGCATCGAGCCGATGTTCAATTTCGGCAACGGCGTTGCTGTGGGCGTTCACCTCTTCCTGATACATGTCGCGGGTCTGGAGCATCAGATCGTAGGCATCTTCCGCCACCAGCCGTTCCTCGTAGAGCGGCCGGCTGCGGCGCTCCTCGTTGTCCGCACGCCGGAGGTTTACGCGGGCAACGGCGAGATCCGTTTGGGTGCGGAGCAATTCCAGGCGGATCCGTTCGTAGTCCAGGGCGTGGTCTTCGGCCAGCGAAGGGCGCAGTTCGGCCAGCGCGACATTCAGCTCCATTTGGAGTACGTCGAGTTGAGCGCGTGAATCGGTGGGGCGAACCAGGGCGAGGGAATCCCCAGCGCGCACGACTTGATAGGGTTCGACCATCAGTTGTTCGAGCACGCCGCTGCTGGCGGTGGAGACCAGCGAACGGGAGCCTTCGGCGATTCCGACCGCGTTGCGGTGGCTGGCTGCATCATTCCAAATCAGGCCGGCGACGGTCAGCGCGGCCACAAAGACCACCAGGGGCAGGAAACGGGTGCGGAAGCCGGTCCAGCGCACGTGGCGGGAGATCGGGATCGGGGGCAGATCGTTCATGAGCGATGGGCTGGGGCGGATAGGCTGTGAGTTGGTTTCGGTGCCGGATTCATCCATTGGCCCGACCGAGTTTCTTCCCGCTTCCGATTACCCTCGGGCTGGAATAAGCTGCTGGCCGACTTCGGATGGGAAGTTGCTTGGCAGCTCGCATGCCAGCGGGTGGTGGCGGTGCTTGAGGCGGTCAAGTGGCTGGTGGCAGGCCGGACAACGGCAAAGCCGGTATGGAACGCGGGTTAACGCCTGGAACAAATAGTGTCACAGGTGGTCTCGGGCAGACCACCCGGGTGAACTCGCGTCGGCTGACGCGGCACCTTTGGGCGGGTTTGCTGATCGCCGTGACCTTGGGGGCTGCGCTTTGGTTCGAGTGGGCCATGTTCGGTCGTGTGGCCGGGCTGGAATCGGCATGGGTCGAAGCGAGTCGGAATCCCATCGCGACCGGGGCGGAGTTGCGTGACAGCGTCACCAGGATGAACGAAGCGCTTTTCCGATTTCAATTGACCGAGGAAGCGACCCAACGGGACCGGTTTCATGGTGAAGCCCGGCGGTTCTCCGAATGGCTGGCCCGGTCGCGCGTGGCACTGCGGGACAACCCGGAGGCGGCGCGGGTGGCTGAGGTGGAACGGGCGTTCGAGGGCTACCTGGCTGGCGTGGGCGAACTGACGGAGCGTGGCGTTCGCACGATGCGTCGAGAGACACCCCTTGAAGTGGATCGGACGATTCGGGAGAAGTCCCGTGAGCTGGAGGCGGTGGTGAACAGACTTGGTGAGTTGCTGGATGCGGAGTTCAGCGGGTTTGTCACGGAGGCGCGCGGTGAACTCCGGGCGTTGCGGGGGGCGTTGATGGGTTCGGGGGTGGCCATGATCGCGTTTCTCGGGGTGGCGGGCTTCCAGATTTACCGGGGCATCATGGCGCCGATGCGGGCGGAGTTGTCGGAGGCCCACGCGGCCTTTGTGCGACAGGAACAACTGGCGTCGCTCGGGGTGCTGGCCGCCGGCGTGGCGCATGAGATCCGCAATCCGCTGACGGCCCTCAAGTTCCGGTTGTTCAGCCTCCGCAAAGCCCTCCCGGCAGCCCTGGCGGAGCATCCGGATCTGGGTATCCTCGGCAAGGAGATCAACCGACTTGAGCGGATTGTGCAGGATTTCCTGGAGTTTGCCCGTCCTGCGGAGCCGCATTGCGCACGGGTGGCCGCCGCCGCGTTGGTTGAGGAGGTGCACGAGTTGTTGCGGAGCGATCTGGACCGGCGCGGGATCGAGGTGCGTCTCGAAGCGGATCCGGCCATCGAGGTGTCCGTGGATCGGCCGCAGCTCAAGCAGGTGCTGATCAACCTCGTCCGGAACGCGGCGGAGAGCATGGGCCAGGGTGGCACCTTGACCTTGGGCGTGCGCGAGGGGGCGGCGAGCTGGCTGCGGCGTGCTCAAGCGATGGTATTGCTTGAGGTGGCCGACACCGGCAAGGGGATCCCCGCGGAGGTGGAGCCTCGGATATTCGATCCGTTCTTCTCGACCAAGGAAGGGGGGTCGGGGCTGGGACTCTCGATTGCCGCGCGGATCGCGGAGCTGCACGGCGGCCACATTCAATACGCGACCCGGCCGGGCCGGGGGACCACCTTCACGGTGGTTTTGCCCAAACCGACATCCCATGAACGCGAGAATCCTGCTGATCGAGGATGATCCCAGCACCGGCACGGCGCTGGAGAGCGTGCTGACGGCCGAAGGTTACGCCGTTGAGCTCGTGGTGCGGGGCAACGACGGGTTGGCCCGGGCCAAGAGCGCGTTTTATGATCTGGTGCTGACCGATTTCAAGCTGCCGGGTCTGGACGGGCTGGAGTTGATCCGGCAACTGCACGAGCACAAGCCGAGGCTGCCGGTCATTCTGATGACCGCCCATGGCACCACCGAGACGGCAATCGAAGCGACGAAACTCGGCGCTTGCGAGTATCTCCCGAAACCGTTTGAAGCGGACGAACTCCTCGAGTGCGTGGCGGCCGCCGTGCGCAATTCCCGCCTGATGTCGGAGGTGGTCGAGATGGGTGACGACGCCGGGAGCGGATGCGCGCTGGTGGGCGGCAGCCGGGCGATGCAGAGGCTCTACAAGGAGATTGGGCGGGTTGCCCAGACGCCGGTCACGGTGCTCATTCGGGGGGCAACCGGCACCGGCAAGGAACTGGTGGCCCGTGCGATTTACCAGCATAGCGACCGCGCGGCCCGCCCGTTCATCGCGGTGAACTGCGCGGCTATTCCGCACACGCTGTTGGAGAGCGAGTTGTTCGGACACGAACGGGGGGCGTTCACCGGGGCTCATCACCGGCGCATTGGACGGTTCGAGCAGGCCAACGGCGGCACGTTGTTCCTGGATGAGATCGGGGATCTGCCGGTGGACACCCAGTCCAAGCTGCTGCGCGTGCTGCAAGACCGGCAGTTCCAACGGTTGGGCGGCGAGGAGGCGATCGCGGCGGACGTGCGGGTGCTGGCAGCCACCCATCGCGACCTGGCGGAGGCGATCGCGCTGCGCGAATTCCGCGAGGATCTCTATTTCCGGCTGAGTGTGGTGACGGTGGAGTTGCCGCTGCTGAGCGAACGGCTCGAGGACATTCCCGAGCTGGTGAGGTATTTCATGCGGCGTTACGCCCCTGACTTGAGGATCACCAGCCCCTCGATTCAAGCGGAGGCCATGGCGGAGCTGCAAACGCAGTCCTGGCCCGGAAATGTTCGTGAGCTCGAGAATGTCGTGCGGCAGGCGCTGCTCCTCGCAAGGCCTTTTGGCGTCGGCGTGGAACATGTGCGACAGGCCCTGGCGCGGAGCCAACGCCCGGCGCCGGTGGCGGACCAGACCCACAGCGCTTACGTCGCCGGCCTCCTGACCCGCGCGGAGCAAGGGGAGCTCCAGGGAGCCTACTGGCGAATGATCGATGAGCTGGAGCCGGAACTGTTCGCGCAGGCGATCCGCCGTGCGCGCGGCAACCAGGCACTGGCAGCCCGCTGGCTCGGGGTCACGCGGCTTAAGATGCGCGAGAAACTCCGCCAGCTGGGATTGCACCCGGGGCGGGACGAACGGGGCTCAGCTCAAGGTTGCTGAGGGGTGACGACGCGATAGTAGCGCGGCGTGGCGTCGATGGCGTTGTTGAGGTCAACCGTGGCCACACCCGTGACGGGTTGCGCGGGAATCTGGCTTAGCGTGGTCCATGCTCCCGCGTCCACGGCGGTTCGGCTCTGCACACTGTAAGCGCGGCCGGCCACGACATTAAACCGGAGCTCGAGCGCAGTCGGGTTGGCCGGGAGCGGACTGAGTTTGACGATTTTGAGCACGCTGTCGGGGTCGCGCGGGTCGGTATCGGCGAGGTATTCCTGGTAATTCGTGTGGCCGTCCTGGTCGGGATCGGCGGTGTCGCCGCTGATGTCGGGGTCGAGGAGTTCGGCGGCGGTGAAGTGCGTGGCCCGCCAGTCCTGGTAACTGTCGCCGGTGACCTGGACGACGATTTCGTCGCTGGCGGTTAGAGCGCCATCGGTGGCGGTGAGCCGGAGGGTGTAATTGCCGGTGGCGGTGAACGAGGCGGTGGTGCGGGCGGCGGCGGCATTGGCGAAGGCGACGGTGCCGGGGCCATTGATTTTGGTCCAGCCGATGGTGAGGAGGCCTGGGGGAATGGGAAGGCCATCATCCGCGACCTGCCCGTTGAGCAGGGCCAGATCGGTGGGAGCGATGGTCAGGTCAGGGCCGGCGTCGACCGTCGGAGCCGCGTTGAGCGGGAAGGCGGTGCCGGTGAGGTAGAGATCGAGGCTGAGATCGCTGCTGGAGCCGTTGACCTGATGGATGCGGACGGCGAGCACGTTGGCGCCATCGACCAGCAGCGCGGGATCGACGGGGTGCTCGTAGAAGGTGGTTTCATCGGCTCCGCCAACCACGGCGCTGGCGAAGGTCGAGAAGGTGATGGGGCCTTCGGGCATGTTGCTGCGAAAGATCTCGGTGCCATTGAGGTACACGATGCCGCCGTCATCGCGGCGCAAACCGACTTTGAGGTTGCTGTAGGCGCCGGCATTGGCGACCTGGAACGTGCGCCGGAAGAAGGTCGTGGTGTATTTGTTGCCCGCGTCGGGTCCGTAGCCCACGACCGTGGCCTCGTCGCCATCGCCATAACCGAGCTTGGCCGGACCTCCGGGCCAGGCGGCATCGTTGTAGCCGGGGTTGATCCAGGCAGCGGACGGTTCGGAACCGGTGACGAGGTATTTCCAGGTCGATCCCTGCGCGACCAGGGTGGCGGGCAAGGTAGTGCGGGTGACCGTGACGACCAGGTCGCCGCTGGTTTGCAGGGCGCCGTCGTTGGCGGTGAGGCGAAGGCTATAGGTTCCGACGCCCGGGAGGTTGACGGTGGTGTTGAGTTGGCCGGGTTGCTCGAACCAGGCGGCTCCGGGTCCGCTGGCTTGCGACCAGGCGACCGTGAAGGTGCCGGGCGGGTTGGGCAAGCCGTCGTCGGTGACGCTGCCGCTGAGATTGACGCCGACCGGGAAGAGAGAACTCTCGAGGGACTGATCGGCGCCGGCGATCACCTGAGGCGGGCGATTGCCGGAGTTGGGCAACCCGGCGGAGGGCACACCGGGGCTGGCGCGCCAGTTGATGGGATCGTCGCCATAGGCGGAGGCACTCAGACGTTCCAGCGAAGCGCCGGAACCGGCGGCCTCCGTGGGCCAGGGGATGGCATTGTCGTAGCGGACTTCGTCGACGACGATTTCCGGGACGATGGGCTGGCCGTTGTCGTCCAGGTCCGGATTATCGGGACGGAGCAACTGCAAGCGTTCGCCGCCGTCCTGGAGATTGCCCGGGAACGGGCCGAAGATGGGGACGTTCGCGGGCACGCCGTGTTTGGTACGGAAGGCGGCCGGATCGCCGGAGACAATGAGGATGAGGCCGTTGGCGGCGATCTGGATGCCCGGGGGGAAGGTAAAGCCGACGCCGTTCACGCGCCAGGTCAGGTCGGGGAACTCGACGTTGTAGAGCGGCACAGGGCTGGCGGTGATATTCTCGAGTTCGACGAACTCGGCGTCGCCGGCGAGCGGCTGGTAATGGATCTCGTTGATCACCACAGGTCCCACGCGTGGTCCGGCGTTGGTGGCGCCCAGGGTGAGCGCGAGTTGGGCGGGGTATTGGGATTCGCCGGCGCTGTTGATATAGCGGCCGAAGGAGACGCCGTTGGCGGCGGCCGGGAAGGTGAACCCATGGCTGTAACCGGTCAGCTCTCCGCCGGCTTCCGCCGAGAAGAGATATACTTCCTCCCCATGCGAACTGAGCATGAAGCTGGGGTCCACCCCGGGCATCGGATTGAAATCGTATTCGTCAAAGACGACAAAGCCGCCCGCGGGAATCACCGTCGGCGACGGGATCCGGAATCTTCGAGGCGTCGACCGGCGATCCGTAAGGTACCAATGACCGACATCGACCGGGAACGGATTGGGATTATGCAGTTCGATGGAGTCGACGGCGGGCAGATCCGTGTGGGTCAGGATCTCGTTGACCAGGATGACGGGAATATCGCTGGAGGCGTCGTCGCGTCCCGGCGATCCGCCCCGGGCACTGCTGGCGCGCCAGTTCGCCGCGTCGTCGGGGTCGGCATTCAGATTCGGGTTCACCGGCACCAGCGAGAAACCCGTGCCGTCCGGAGACGTCGGCCACGGTTCCACGTCGAAATAGCGAACGGAGAAGATGGGTGTGCCGACGGCGTGGCTGAGCGTGATTCGTTCGCCGGAGTTGGCGAGTTGACCGGAGTAGACACCGTCGGTTGGGATGCCCGGGTAGACCTGACTGAAGGCGTTCGTGTCGTTGACTAGCACCACGAACGCGCCAGGGTCGAGCCGGGTGCCGATCGGGAAGGTGAATTGAATGCCGTCGGTGAAATGGACTCCGCTCAGGTCCAGCTCGCTCGAGCCGACGTTCTTGAGCTCGAGGAACTCAAGCTGGGTTCCCGAGAAGAGCTCGGTGGCGGGCGGGTTGTACATAATCTCCGTGATGAAGAGTTCGGTATAGGTCTGGATCAGCGTGAACGTGGCGGCGTTCAGGGCGCTCCAGGTCGAACCGCTCAGCACGCGGGCCCTGACCTCGGCGGTTTCGGTAAGGGCGATCGAACCGGAGTACGCGTGTGCGGCGGGGGAGACGCCGCCGCCGCGCAAGCGCGGGTCTGAACCGTCGAGCGTGTAGTAAATGGTGCCGGCGGGGGCGGTCATGGTGAGGTTGAAGCCGGGTGTCACATTACCGCCGTGCTGGTTGAATACAGGGGCAGCCACCGCGGGGTAAAGACCGCCGTTGCGCAGTTGGGTGAGCACAACCGACGAACGTTGTGGCAGGAAGTTGTTCAGCACGTTATTGACGGCGTTCTGCCAGTCGACCCGGGTGAACGGCGTGGCGCGTTTGGCGTCGCCCCACCGCGCGGATTCGCCCACCACCGCGCGGTCGAGCTGCCCCGTGCGCAGGAGGAAAAGCTCGCGCGCACGCTGCGCGGTCAGCACGCCATTGTTGAAGAAGTGCCGATGGACGTGGTCCGCGACCAGGAGCCGGAATTCGGGATTGGCCTGGAGTTTCTGCCAGACCCACTGGGGACTGCTGTAGAGGACGGAGGTGTCGCCGGCGGGGTAAGGTCCCATCCGGTTTTCGTTGACGTTCAGGAGCGTGTGCTCGGCGTCGTGAACGAACGACCGGAACCCGAAGGGACCGGTCCGGTCGCGCAGGCTGTAGAAGTTGTTGGGGCGGGTGTTGCCGAGGAAGTTGGAGATGGGGGCGTCGAGGTTGCCGCCGTAGAGAATGATCAGCATGTAATCGATGAGATTGGGGACATCGATCAGGTTTTCGTAGGCGGGGTTGGGCGTGCCATCCGGGTTGTTCCCCTGCACGAACTGGTAGGCGGCATCGGAGGCGAACCCGGCCTGGGCGAGTTGGTAGAGCCGGGTCCAGGCGTCCATGTTGCCGTCGGTGGCGTTGACGGTATAAGGGCCGGCCTCGACCTTGAGGACGTCGTAGTCCTCGCGGCGCCCGCCGTAGTAGGTCTCGCCAAAGGCGGCTTCGGGTCGCTCGCAGGTGTTGAAGATCCCCCAGTATTGGCCATTGATGTAAAGATGATAGAACTCGCCGCGTTCGCCCTGGTGTCCCATGGCCAGCTGGAGATCGCGGTTGAACTGGTCGCGGACGAAGATGCCGCGGCTGTCGCCCTGGAAACTCCAGGAATAGTTCTGGAAGGTGCGCAGGTCGATCTTGTCGAAGGAGTCGGTTCCGTTGTCGCCAAAGAGAGGATACTCGAGCTTGGAGGCGCCGTATTCGCTGCGGAAAAAGAGGCGGAAAGCATGTTTCGGGTTGTCGGTGCTCCGGCTGAACCCGCCGCGGATGCGAATGCCGGCCGGGACCTGGAAGCCCTCGGTGCCATCCGGGTGAATGAGTTCGATCGAGCACGGGCGTTCCCAGTCGGCTCCGTCCTGACCAGGATTGGCGTAGATCCCGGTGGCGGGATCAAAGAGGTCCGCGAGGTTCATGACGATCGAGAAGCTCGGGAGGGCCTTGAGATCGTCGCGGATGCCGGGCGCGTAGGTGGGGTTGTTGACCACGTCCGGGTCCATGCCGTAATCGACCACGTTGGCGCCCCAGCTCGAGGGCCAGCCGGGAGGCGCCTGCCCGGTGGGCGATTGGCGGATGACATCCTCGAGGAACAGATAGGTGCGGGCCGCGTCGAGCGACGCGTCGAACTGATCCTTGAACGCGGCCGCGCGGAGCGTGGTGGTGCCGCTGATTCGGAGCGGTGTGGAATAGGTGAACCCGTTGTTGAGGGCGGGCGGCGTGCCGTTGGTGGTGTAGATGATGGTTGCGCCCGGGGTGGTGGTGCTGAGCTCAAGATCGAACGGGGCCTCGTAGAAGCCATGATCGACGCTAAAACGCGGCGTGGCGGTGAAGCCGATGATGCCATCCCCGTTCAGCGCGCCGGGAGTCGGTTGGGTGAAATAGAGATCGGTCAGCGACTGCACCTGGTATTCGGCGAGCTGGGCCTGGATCAGAAAATTGCCGTCCGCGGCGGAAGCGTTCAATCCATGAATGGCGAGCGTATTGGCGCCGGCGACAACCAGGCCGAGCCGATCCGAGATGTTGATATCCTCGAAAACCAGGCTCAGATGGGCGGGCCGGGCGGCCGTTGCCGCCGAGTTCCACTGCGGGGTGGTGGGCGCATTGCGGCGGGCGATTTCCACACCGTTGAGGTAAGCGACGAAACCATCGTTGTAGCGCAAGCGGAGGGTGAGCGACTCGAGGCTCGCGGGGTTGGTGACATTGAACGGAACCCGCAGATAGGCGGAGGCATTCCGGTTGCGCATCTGCGTGTCGAGGTCGGTGCCGATAAACTGACGCAGGCTGCCACCTCCACCCCCGGCCACCGGCACCGAACGCACCGCCAGGCCGCCGTTCGCGGTGTCCCCTACGAGCCGGAAATTGGTGGCGTCCCACGTCGCCCGGTCGCCCGGGGCGGCAAACAGCTCGAGACCGGATCCGCCGCCGCGCTCGTAGAAGACCAGGCGCAGGGGATAATCGCCAGCGGCGGGGACGTTGAAGGTGCCGAGCGTATCGGCGGGTCCGCGCGGGCTGGGGAAGGCGATTTGAAACGAGTCGATGACGAGGCGAAAACCGTCGTCGCTGTTGACCCCGAACGTCCACGGCCCCGCGCTCGGAAACGTGATCGTCGCGGTGGCTTCGATGACGAAGTCCTCGACATCGACGTTGATGGTCTGACCGGGGAACGGCCGGTTGTCGCCGTAGTGGCCGTCGCTGCCGGTGTTGAAGTAATTGATGAGCGAGGCGTTCTCGGAGACAATCCCGACCTGCTGGGCGGGGTTGGCGATGACGCCATCGGCGGCGGCGAGGCTGTCAACGAACACATTAGCCTTGTAGTTGTGCACGGCGAAGCCGGCCACCTCGGTTTCAAATCCGATACCCATGGGACCGGCGAGCCAGGCGTTGTGATTGAAGCCGGGCTGGATCCAGCTGTTCCCCAAAGCGCCGTCGACCGGCACCAGTGCCCGGGCCGGGGCGTTCTCCGCCAGGAAAATGTTGGTGGTGACCCATTGGCCGATGCCGTACGAGATGTCGCGGAATTGTTCGGGAAACAGAGGACCAAAAGCGGAGGCAACCGTGGTGCCGTCGGGGCCAACCAGGGCCAGGTATTCCCCTGCCGCATTCAGGCTAAAACTCGTGTGCAGAGGAGCGCCGGCGACACCGCGGTCCTTCCCGGAGGCGAACACGATCAGGAATCCCTTGGGAGCGATGCTGACGGCGGGGATGCGCCACTTGGCGAGGTTCGAAGCGCTGTCGGTGAGATACCAGCCATTGAGGTTCACCGCGGCCTCGCCGCCGTTATAAAGCTCGATCCAATCCGGGTAATCGCCGTCCTCGTCGGCCAAGGTCAGGCCATTGCTGGCCATGAACTCGGAGATCACCACCTGACCAAGCGCGGCGGAGAACGAAGCCAGGCAACAGCAGAATACAACCAGGAATCGATGAGGCAAACGGTGCATGTTGGGAGAAGGTAGCATGTTCGGGGCCAGCAGCCGGCGCTCGGACGGTTCGTGAGGGCGCGGCTCGTGCCATCACCACCCTTACTACAGATCCGCTCAATCGCCAATCGCAGCCGTCGGTTTCGTCAGACCCGGGAGCAGGTTCTGCCGTAGGCCGAGGGCCAACTTCGGCGGCGACCCGGCTCGGCAAGTCCCGGGAACGAGGGAAGCGGAGGGTGAGACTCCCTCCCGGCGCGGTTGCGGGGCAACCGGTCGCTGGGGGAATCTCACCCTTCCGGCAGGGGAATGGCGCGAATCAGATCTGCGAACTCGAAGCGGGACGCAGGACCAGATTGATGATGTTCGAGACGGTATCCTTGTATTGGGGATCGCCGCTCAAGGCTTTCCAGGCCGGGTCTTGCCCGAAGCTGGACCAGCCCTTCTTCATGGCCTCTTCATTCTCGAAGCCCAACATGTAAGTGAGATTGGGCATTCTCGAACCCACGAGGGCCTGGCCAAAGAAGACGATATTCAGGCCGGTCCGGCGGAAGATGGCGATTTCGCCGCCGGTGTTGAACATCTCGATCTTCTTGAGGGCGCGTTCCTCGTTGTGGCTTTCGTAAATGCGCAACTGCATGACCCGCGTCGGCGCTTTGGTGGGGACTTCGACCTTGGGGGCGTCGTCGAATGCCAGGAAAAGGGAGCTCTCGATGCGGCTGTACGCGGGGTCGGACTTCGGGGCTTCGACCAGTTCGCCGGCATTATTGGTGAAGCTGTAATCCTCGGCCAGCCGGTCGATCATGTTGACCACCGAGTCCATCGACTTGTGGGGGAGCAACACGTAGAGATCCGTGCTCTCGCCCTCGAGTTTGAGGTCGGGATTGTCGGACTTGGAGAGTTTAAAAACGCCAACAGGCCGGATGCCGGCGCGGTTCAAGGCGGGAATGGCGACCCGGCCGAGGAAACTGTCGAACGCCTGTTGTTTGGCGGCGGAGCTGAACTTGTAAAGGCGCAGTTCGAGCAATTCCTTGCTCGAGTTGGCGGCGGCGGCATGGGCAGCCGACCCGGCGGCCAGGGTCAGACCGGCGGCGGCGGAGGTGGTGAGGAATTCGCGTCGTTTCATAGGATGATTCTGCTGTTCGTTTTGCGTTCGGTCCCGTCTCCAGGGACTGGGAATGGCTGATGGGCAACGTGAATAGCTTGGCTGGTCCGAAAAGGCAAACCCACAATCGCTGGGTTCGACCGGCACCGCACCTCTTTACCCGCGGGATGCCCTGTGGCATGTTGTGCGCCTTAAAGCGGGCGATGGAATCGCCCCGAACGGATCCATTGATCTCGGAAATGACGATAACTCCCCTCGCACCTGCCCGGGCCGATCGGGCGCCCCAGACTCGCGGACGCCGGCGGCCGGCCCGCCCGGCGACACCGTCCCTGCCATGCCCTTCCCGTTAGCCCATCCGGCGGTCGTGTTGCCCTTGCGAAAGATCCAGTGGCTGAGTCTCTCGGCCATGATGCTGGGCTGTCTGACGCCGGATGTGAGCTATGCGTTTCGCGGCGGGCTGTCCCGGCTCGCGCATACGCTCCCAGGCAGCGTCTTGTTCTGTCTCCCGGTCGGTCTGTTGGGCTACTGGCTGTTCCGCGCCATCCGCGAACCCCTGGCCGCCCTGCTGCCAGCGCCGCATCGGCAGGCGCTCCTGCCACTCTGCCGGCGGCGCGAACATACCTGGCCGGCCATCGTCGTTTCGGTCTGGATCGGCGCCTGCAGCCATATCCTGCTCGATGCCCTGACCCGTGAATCGCAAATGCTGGTTCCGCATCTCGTCGGGATGCGAAACGAAATCGCGGCGATCGAACGCGAGGGTTTCCGGTTTTCGCGCTTGCTCTGGTATGCCCTGTCGGCGGCCGGCCTCGGGACGCTCCTCCTTGCTTACGCCCTCCTGATTCGCAATCAGACCGGACGTTGGAGCTGGGTCGATCGCCGGGAGTCGCTTCGCACCGCGGCCTGGCTCGCCGCGCTTCTGCTCCCTTTCCTCGTCATCGCGTTCGTCGGCTGGAATCCGGGGCGCCATTGGTCCTGGCGCTACCACGTTCATCATTTCGTGTACGGGACCGTGACCGTCTATCTCGTCGTGATGGGCTGTTCGATAGGCCTGCTCGGACTCACGCTCCGCTTGCGCCAGGCGCTCTCCCTCCGTCGTGCTCCGGAAGAATAGTGGTGCGTTCCCCGCCCTCATTGGTTAGGGAATGCCATGCGCATCTGCGTCGTCTTCAACCCCGCCGCCAAAGGCGACAAAGCCCGCCGCTTCCGACAGCACCTCGCTGAGCTGGGCCCGGATTGCGTCCTCAAACCCACCGGCTGCGCCGGGGACGGACACCGGCTCGCCACCGAAGCCGTCGAAGACGGTTTCGAGACCGTGGTGGCCGCCGGCGGCGATGGCACGGTCAACGAAGTGTTGAATGGCATCGCCGGCATCCCCGGCGGTTTGGCCCGGACCCGGCTCGGGGTCCTGCCGCTGGGCACCGCCAACGTGTTCGCGCGCGAACTCCGCCTGCCATTAGACTGGCGCCGGGCCTGGCGGTTGATCCTCGAAGGCTCCGAGCAGAGCGTCGATCTCGTTCGGGTCCGGTTCGTCCGGGCAGGCCAGCCCGTCTGCCGCCACTTCGTTCAGGTGGCCGGAGCGGGGCTGGACGGCCGGGCGACCGAGTTGGTGGACTGGCAGTGGAAGAAGAAGGTGAGCTATCTTGCCTACATCACCGCGGGCTTGCGCGCCTTGCGTGAGCCGCAATTCCCCATCACCGTCGAGACCGACACCGGATCGCTCATCGGCGAACTGGTCCTGATGGGCAACGGCCGGCTCTACGGTGGACCCTTCCCCCTCTTTCCCTCGGCTACCTTGCGCGATGGCCTGCTCGACGTGCGGGTGTTCCCGAAGGCCAATCCCTCCCTGGCCGCCGCCATGGCGCTCGGTCTCTGCACCGGACGGATCGGGCGGGCCGGCGGATCGACAGACCTGCGGGTCGCCGCCGCGCGATTGTCCGCTCCCAACCGGGTGCCGCTCCAACTCGATGGCGAATATGTCGGGGAACTTCCCGCGGAGTTCCAGGTCGAACCTCGCGGGCTTCGCGTCCTGGCCCGCGGGGCGCGGGATTTCGCGGTCGCCGAATTTCGCGGTTGCCCCCGGGGCTCAAATCGAGCATAAAACCCTGCGTCATGCTCGCCAAGGTGGGTAGTGCCGCGGTCAATGGGATAGAAGCGTTCCCGGTCGAGGTCGAAGTCGATTCCGGTGCCGGGCAGACGGTCATCGTCATCGTGGGGCTCCCCGATGCCGCCGTGAAGGAATCTCGCGACCGTGTCAGCACCGCCCTCCACAACTCCGGATTCAAGTTTCCCATGGGCCGGACCACGATCAATCTCGCCCCGGCCGACGTCAAAAAGGAGGGGCCCAGTTTCGATCTCCCCATCGCGGTCGGCATCCTCGCCGCCAGCGAACAGTTCCGCTCCGAACAACTCGATCGCTTCGTCATGGTCGGCGAACTCGCCCTCACCGGTGCCGTGCGCCCCGTCAAAGGCGTGCTCCCCATCGCCCTCCGCGCCAAGTCGGATGGCAGGGTGGGCGTCCTCGTCCCCGCCGACAACGCGGCCGAAGCCGCCGCCGTCCAGGATCTCCGGGTCATCCCGATCCGTAACCTGCGCGAAGCCGTCTCCTTTCTCGAGGGCGAAACAGACCTCGAACCGTTGCGCGTCGATCTGCGGGAATTGTTCGCCCATCGCCACGACGAAGATCTCGATTTCGCCGAGGTCAAAGGCCAGGAATCGGTCAAGCGCGCCCTCGAGATCGCCGCCGCCGGCGGTCATAATGTTCTGCTCATCGGGCCTCCTGGCACCGGCAAATCGATGCTCGCCAAGCGCCTCCCCACCATTCTTCCCCCGCTGACTCTCGACGAAGCCCTCGAAACCACCAAGATCCACAGTATCATGGGCCTGCTCGAACCCGGCCAGGCCTTGATCACCCGACGTCCCTTCCGCGCCCCCCATCACACCGCCTCCGACGCCGGCTTGCTCGGCGGCAACATCAATCCCACCCCCGGCGAAATCTCCCTCGCCCATCACGGCGTGCTCTTCATGGACGAATTGCCCGAGTTCAAACGCAACGTCCTCGAAACCCTCCGCCAACCGCTCGAAGAAGGCCGCGTCACCATCTCCCGCGCCGCCGGCACGGTCACGTTCCCCTCCCAATTCATGCTGGTTGCCGCCATGAACCCCACGCCCGACGGCAAGATGCCCGGCGAATCCCACTGCTCGCCCCGCGAGATCGCGAATTACCTCAACCGCGTCTCGGGTCCGTTGCTCGACCGGATCGATCTGCACGTCGAAGTCCCCGCCGTGAAATTCCAGGACATCACCAGCCAGCGCACCGGCGAACTCTCGGCCACCATCCGCGAACGGGTGATTGCCGCGCGCCAGGTCCAGCAACAACGCTTCAAACACCGACCCCGCATCACCTGCAACGCGCGCATGGGCACGCGCGAACTCAAAGCCCACTGTGCGCTCGATGAGTCCACCCTCGCATTGCTGCAGAACGCCATGACCGAGTTCAACCTCAGCGCCCGCGCCTACGATCGCATCCTGAAAGTCTCCCGCACCATCGCCGATCTCGAACGCTCCGACCGCATCACCGCCGATCACGTCTCCGAAGCCGTCGGCTTCCGCGCCCTCGACCGCCAACTCTGGCGCTGAAACGACGCTCGATCCGGTATCTTCCCAAGTCCCGTTCATGACCGCATCGGAGCGCCAGCCTCCGGCACGGCGACCTTCCGAAATCCGTTCCGCAATAGCCTCTGACCTCACGAGATCGCCGTGTTGTCGCCAAAGAAAAGCGCAGTCCCGTTTCCTGCTCATGCTCATGCTCTTGCTCTGCCGCGAGGACCAAGAGCAAGAGGGTAGGAACTTAATCTGCGACGGTTGTCTTCGCGAGCATGCCCCTTTGCCGAGGTCTGAGCATCGAAATGCCGGCCGCTTCGGCTACTACACACCATCACAACATCTGAAAACTGAGCCGCGCGGAAGTATTTTGTTGACGGCGACCCGTGCAACGAGTAGGCGGCTAGCACTGCCATGAAACCGCACGCGTCCAGGCGTGGGATCGCAGGGAGGACCGTCAGTTCCGTCGCCAGGCTGTACTCCACGTGCCGCGGGTTCGGCAGCATTTCTCAGGAGGTCATCATGCACAAAACCAGTAGTGTACCCCCCCCTTACCGGTTACTGCAAGACTTAGATTCCGTTCGGACTCCGCCGCCGTCTTCGTTATGGTAACGGTGGCTTTATGGCTCGGCCCGATCAATCTAGCCGCGGCGTCGGATCCATTCGTGGTTACACCTCCCGGGTCGAGGGCAAAGCGTCCTACTGATTTGCCACTCGCGTTACCAGGAGACTCTGGGAGCGCGCAGGGCGCATCTGATGAGCAGTGGGTAGAGCAGCGACTTCGAACCGTGACCACCTTTACTGAAGCCGGTCCTCACCATAGGACCTGGACGGTAGAGCCTGCAGAAAGCGACTCAGCCGCAGCTCCTGATTCGCACTCGCTCCAGCAAGGACGCGGTGGGCGGCGGATTGTTGAAATCGAGAGCGGCATGCATTTTTGGGATGGCCAGCAGTGGACGCCGAGCGACGCCCGTTTCGACATCTCGCCAGAGGGCGACGCCTTCGTGGCGGACCGCGTGCAGCACCGGACCCGGCTGGCGGCGAACATCAATGAGCCGGGTGCGGTCACGGTGTCCTTACCCGATGGCACAGTCCTGCGCTCGACCCCGGTCGCCATAGGACTGTTCAATGCCGTCAGCGGAGAATCAGTCATTCTCGCCGGCATTCAGGATTGCGTGGGCACCCTCGTGAGCGACAACCAGGTCGTTTATGAGGACGCGTTTAACGTCAACGGCGTTTCGGCCGACATCGTTTACACGATCGAGAAGGGCTCGTTTGCCCAGGACATTGTAATCACCGGACGGTTGGATCCCATGGACTACGGATTCTCGACAAACGGGGCTCGCCTCCAGCTCTACACCGAACTGTATGATCCGCCTGAGCCCGAGCGGGTGCGCCAGCCGATCCGCGTCGAGTTGGACAAACGCCGGCGCGACCGCATGGTCAGCCCGGACCTGGTGGACGAGATGCTGGGTTTCGGGGAGTTTGTCATCGCCACCGGCCGCGCCGTTGTCGCGGGGACCCCGCGCGCAAGCGGGGAATCGGCCGCGCCGGTCGTGAAGGAACTCGTCCATCGGGAAGGGAGAACCTTCCTGCTCGAATCGGTTGAATTCGCTTCCGTCGAAACCGAATTGAAGTCGCTGCCTGACCGGTGGGTGGGCGCGCTGGATCGGAAAGGCGCCTGGCTCGAAACCCGGTATGCCGCGATCCCGGCGCCGAGCGCGCTGGACCAAGCGCAACTGATGGCGAGTATTGTGCGCGATTCATCTGTCGCGGCGGGCGCCTACAAACCGGCAGGGCTGGCCATCGACTACTTCGCCACCCTGGGCGGCACCATTTCGGGGGTGAAGACTTTCGAGGGTGACACAACGTTCTTTGTATCTGGTCCCGTGTTCTGCAGCGGCACGGTCTATTTTGAAGGGGGAGCCGTTTTCAAGTATCCGAACTCCATCGGCGGGAACAATCCAACTACCGCCTACATTCGGCTGGACAGCAGCGTGATCTGTAAGACCTCCAGCTCGCGGCCTGCGATCTTCACCGCGGGCGACGATTGGCATATCGGAGAGAGCCTGCTCAACATTTGGACTGGTCATACTGGGAGCACCGAGGACAAACATTACGCTAACCCAGCGATCTGGATGTTCTACAATTCCTCCTTTAGTATGGCGAACATGCGGTTTTCACACTGCCAGGAAGCAATCCGGAGCGAAAACAACTCCCAAACAACCGCGATCAGCCTATCCCACGTCCAACTCGTCAACTGCATTAGGGGCATCGTTCTAACCGGCTCGGGCAGCGGCAGCGGGAGCGGCACGGCTATTCCGCTTTCCGTGAACAATGCATTGATGAGTAAAGTTTTATACCCGTTTACGTTTAGTACGATCGCTAACGCAAACGTCTTGCGCCACTGTACGATTGATCAGAGCACCTGCTTGGCTACAGCCAGCGCTTCTGCGACACTCAACTTTGCCAATTCGATCTTCGCCAGTGTTCCCGTTCTTGTTTCAGGCCCGGCGAGCCTCTCGGGGAATTACAACGGCTTCTATGCTGCTGGCAATGGCTTTGGCACCAGCATACAGACTGAAACGCAACATCCCTTTGCTGTAACCGATGGTAACGTTCCGCAAACTATCGCTTTGACTCAGGGCAAGTATTATCTCCGGGATGAGTCTCCATTTCTGAACATGGGACTTGCATCCATTCCTACGGCGGTGAAAAGCGAACTTGCAGTCCGCACGACCAAGCCGCCGGCGTTCTTCAATGTTGACGTCCATACTGACCTGACTCTCGGGCAGACACTGATACGGGACACCGACATATTGGACCTTGGGTATCATTATCCGGCCGTAGATTATATCGTCAGCGTCGCGACGGTAAACAGCGCGACGCTTCGCATCGATCCTGGAACGGTTCTGGCGTTCACGTCGCCTTACCAGTCCCTCCCGTCGATCTACCCCGAATGGTGTATACGTGTGAACCCCGGGGGGCGGTTGATTGCAAATGGCCATCCGACTAACCGAGTGACTTTTACCCGGCTCGAGGCGATCCAGGAATCCCCGGCCGGAGGGTGGCAATGGGACGGCCCTCTGATCAGCTTCAAGGGGCTGGTTACCCCGAATGGCCCAGTCAAACCACTAGCAGAGGTCGTACTGCGATACACTGATGTGGCAAGTCTCTCTGGCCGCAACAATGTGGATTTTAACAATCTCCTCCCGGATCAAACATACGACCTTGTGGGCAAGATCGAGTTGGACGGTTGCCACTTCCAGGGAGGTGCTTTTCATTACGACTCCGGCGGGCCGCAGGGACGCACCATATCCTGTCGAAACACCGTGTTCGAAAGGACCGACTTTCAAATCGTCAACCTCATGAATTACAGCGGTAATTACGAGGAGCAGGTGACATTTCACAATAACTTGTTTTATTACGGCACCATGGCATTAATCCCGGTGAGTGGGGCCAACTGGACGTTCATCGACAATATCTTCGATCACGTCACTTTCTATCAATACAACGGCCCGGTGGGAGTCAATCACCACAATGCGTACGTGGGCATGAGCCAGAGGCTTTCGCCGCCGGCTCCCACCTCCACCGATCCGAACATCTCGTCGTTAAGCTATTGGACGGGATCTCTCGGAGCGTTTTACCTTCCCTCCACCGCATCATTGCTCATCAACAAAGGATCGAGATCGGCTCAAAGCGCGGGCTTGTTTCATTTCACCTCCCTCACCAGCAATGCGAAGGAGGGCGACGACGCCAATCCCAGCACCGCAAAGCAAGTGGATATCGGAGCTCATTATGTTGCGGTCTTGCCGGGTCCCAAGGACTTTGATCAGGACGGCTTGCCCGATTTCCTCGAAGACGCCAACGGCGATGGCGTTGCGCAGACCAGCGAGGCTAACTGGCGGGTTAAACTGAGCAACCAGCTTCGCATCGTCCCCGCCGTTGAAAGTTCTGTGCTTTCCGGGATCGCTTCGATCCCCATTGAATTCGACAACTCGGCGACCAATGTTACCGAAATCATGTTGTCGTCGCCCGACAGTCCCAATGTGGGCTGGAGCAGCCTCCGAGCGCCGTTCAGCGGCAAGCTTGCGGTGGATTTGGACACTCGATGGCTACCGAATGGCCCGCTTTCACTGCAAGCCAGGGCCAACATGGCGACCTTGGGCACCGGGGGCGGCTATGCCACGCTCCAGTCAACTCCGGTGACGGTGACCATCCAAAATGATGTGGCCTGGCCCGATTGGGAGACTTGGACCGGGGAAGATGTCGCCATGTTGAATGCGCATTGCACGCAACCCTCGTTGAATTATGTCATTGAGGTGTATGACGATGTAGCATCCCCCGCCAAACAGAAAAATCCGTGGCCTGTCGGGACGGTTCAAGGCTACAGCCCAAACGGTGTCATCAATGCCCAGTTCGATCTGGTTCTCAATCAGGTCTGGCCTGGTGACGACCATCCCAGGTTTATGACTGTATTGCGGTCAGCAGCAACCGGAGCCCGTGCGTTTCCGAGTTTTCGGCAAAGCCTCCAATGGCCTAACGTGGGCGCATGGTACTTGGCTTATGAGGATTCGTTTCGGAATGTCTATACTAATGCTTCCGGGCTCGGTGTGGTGGTCGATGAAGATGTCCCTCCGAACTCTACAGATCCGCGGTTTCACATCGACACTCTGCCTGCGTGGCCCGGTGTGGCCGTGTATCCAGCTCCAGGCCGACCCATACCACCCGCATATCGATTTCCACCTACACCAAATGAGAAGGAAGCGCGGACCTGGCCGATAAGATATTGCAATTATGCGAGAAACCTCGCTGAAGGCATTGAGCCAATACTGACGGAACAAGTTGCCAACGACTGGGGCCAATTCATCCAGCTTGTGAGAAATCCCGACGTAAGGAACCTGTACATCGGCTCTCACCAAACGGAATTCAGCATCGGGCCGGTTTCCGCTGCGTTGCTGCGGCAGCAGATCAACCATCGTTATCACTTCGTGTTTCTCGATGGCTGCGCTTCGTTGAACAACGCCGTGCTGTTTGGTTTCCAGCCCCAAGAACTCCAACAGCAAGAGCTCACGTTTTATCTTGCAACGGGACCGCGCCAACGGCTGCTCCGCCCTGCGGGAGGTGTGGCCTTCGAGGAGCCGTTCGTCCGTTGGACACCATTCCCGGAAGGAAGCACCTATCTCGGCTACATCCCGAAGGGGTTCGCGAAGTTTTATCGGGACTTCCAGGATCGGTTTTCGATCTATGGCCTCTCGGTCCTCGGCTCGGCCCAGTACGCAGCTCAGCAGGCATTGGCTTCGAATCCACCCGTTTTTGACCTCGATGGCCCCTGGGATGTGTTCCGGGTGATCGGCTATAAGGATCTGCGTCTCAACGAATTCAACGAATACAATTCCCGCTGGTGGTGACACCCCGGAGAGGACCATCTCGTGGACATTGCAACCAACGCAGTTTTCGCCGCGATACTGCTGGACATCGCCGCTGCCGTGAACCCGCTTGAACTTCCACTTGGCGTCCCGCTGGACCCGGCGAAAGTCCGGTACTTCCACGTCGGACCTGACTCCGCAGGCTCGGATCGGCTTAGCTCAGTGCTCTTCTACGAAGGAGGCTACAAGTTCTGGCATGCTTGGGGCATTATGCATGGCTTTGAAACGACGAACGCCTACACAACCCTTCAGGACCCGCGCCAGATCTACCGCCTGGTGGGCAAGGTTTACTATTCCGAGGCGGAGTGCCTGGCGAAGTTTAAGAGCACGATGGGGGCGCTTGGCCACACGAACCTCTCTATACTTGACCATCCCCCGAGGGTCCGCGGTCCGATCGATCTGGAGGGGAAGGTCGTGCCTCGGTACATCTTCGAATGGCCGGATCCACAAGGCCGCTTGCAGGATTGGATGTCTGTGGTGCGGGTGGAAGTGAATGCGACGACTCTCCGAATCGAGTTCTTGGAGTTGCTCGCAGAGGACTTTAAGCGAGAGGGCCTGCCGCTGACTTATGGGAAGACAGACCCTCTGGCGCCGCCAACGCCTGCGCCAAAAGTTGTGCGAACGGAGCTCGAGGTCGCGGATGTGAGCCGGGATTACGCCATGGCCCTGATACGGCACATCCTGCCACAAATTGAAGAGTTTGGACGCAAGTTCGGCCCGCCGCTGAATCTGCCGATGCGCGAAGCGGACATCGTGATGGGGGAGTCAAAGGTGTGCCTGCAGAATGGCCGCATTTTGGCTTCGCTACGCCATCCATCCGGTTACCAAGTGATCTACTACAAGGGACGAATCGCAACGGTCAACACCGAGGATGTTTACTCGAATCATGGAAGCTGGGAAGAGCATGGACGACTTGACATAGAGGAGAACCGCGATCCCATGCGATTCACCCGCGAACAGGCGACCGAGAAGGTTCGGCGGCTCTTAGTGGATCGGTTTGGCTTGCCCGAAAAGCCACTCTACCTGGACACCAAGCCCCAATTCTACTACGCACCGCGTCTTGATGCCGCCAAAGGCGTGCGACGTTATGTGTTCTGCTGGTCGAAACCTGAGACCAAGGAAGAGCGGGAAAATCGGCTTATCCAAAATAGGATGGCGGACATTTCGATACTAGCGGAAGTGGATGCTGTCAGTGGAACCATCAAGCTGCTGAGCTTTATGCATCCTTCGCTCAACCGGCCTGAGCCAGTGCTTGAGGTGCCGGTGAATGCGCGGGAGTAAATCAGCCTGCTCCTGCTGCCATCCTGAATTCCCGGAAAAGC
>JAHDYP010000084.1 GCA_023383055.1 Verrucomicrobiota bacterium
GCTATGACTTTACCGGCGCGCTGCAGGCCTACCAACGGCTGGAACATCTGTACCCAAACGCGGCCGATCCGGTATATGCCCAGATCCAAATCCTGCGCGCCTCGGGGCGCTGGTCCGAGGCGGCCAGTTTGCTGCGGCGGCTGGCTTTGACGGAGGCCCCCCCCCCTTTGGTGCGGTTGCAGTATGCCGAGCTCCTTCGTCGAATTGGCCGATTTGCCGAGGCCAGGCAACAGCTCGACCAGTTGGAGGCTGAGGGTTTCGAGGAACCCGAATTGTACCTGCATCGGGCGCGGGTGGCGCGGAGCGAGGCAAGGGACGGCGCCTTTGAGGCATGGTTGCGCGAGGGGCTCGAGCGATATCCACAGGCCACGGAGTTGGTGAGGCTGCAGGCCGATCGATGGCTCGAGCGCCGGCAAACGCGAGAGTTGGCGCAGTGGCTGGCGCAAGCGTCCGCGTCGGGATGGTGCCATCCCGATCTGTTGGCCGCGGCCTGGCCGGAATTGGATCCCGCCGGGCGAAAAGCCATCCTCGAGTCGCCGGCGTGGTGGTTCAACTGGCAGTGGCTCCCCTGGGAACGGCTCGAAGCCCGGTCGATTGCCGAATTGGAGCGCCGCTCGCGCGAGGTCGCCTCGGCCGGCGAGCCGGACCTAGCGTTGCGGCAACTCGTTCCCGCCCTCGAAGCGCGCATCCCGGAATCGGAACTCTGGCTGAAGGCGGCGCGTCTCTATGACTTCAACGGGCAGCACGAGGCGAGCGCCCGGGCTTATCGGTTGGCCGAACAATTGGGGCTCGGCCGGCCCGACGCTGCCGTTTCGGAATTGACTCAGGAATCGCGCCGGCGGCCCGTCGAAGTCGCGCGCGAGTTTGCGCGTCGGCTTGACACCCAGCCGGACGATCCGGCCCTGCGGAAAGGGCTGGTGACCGCCCTGCTGCGGGCGGGGGAGGCGAACGGTGCGGCCCTGGCGCTGGCGCCATTGTTGACGGCGGCGCCCGATGATCTCGAAGTGCAAATGCTCGCCGCCGAGGTGAAGGGTGCCCAAGGCCGGATTCGCCAGGGTCGTTCCCTCTACAACAGCATCCTGCGCAATGATCCTTTGGCGGCTGACGCTCACGCCGGACTGCTGGCGCTCGCCGAATACTCGGAATGGGGGGTCAGCGCCGGTTACGAATACGACGTCGTGCGGGACACCTCCGAGCTCGGCGCGGATTTTTCCGATTGGCAGGAAGCGTTTCTCTCGACGTACTGGCGCCGGCCATTCCGCCAGACCTGGACGCTCGAGTATCGGTGGTATGACCGGCACCAGGCGCAGGCGCACCAGTTGGGCCTGGATTGGACCCGCGCCCTGGGGCGCGATTGGATACTGCGGTTGAACGCGGCCGGCGCCCAGGATGAGGAGATCATCGCCCAATGGCGCGCGGGTGGCGGCATCAGTCACCGGTTCGCCGATACGGTGTGGGCCGGGCTCGACGGGCGCTACCTTGATTTCGTCGACGTGAAGGTCTGGCAGTTGGTGCCGGGTGTCACCTGGCGCTGGCATCCCCGCGGCACCTTTGAGGGACGACTCTATCTGTCCGACAACCGTTTTCAAACCGGGACGACGGAAACCTCACTAGCCTGGCTGGTGCAGGCTTCCTGGCAAATCGGTCGGCAATCCCTGGCCACGTTGTTTTACGCGCAGGGTGATGAGGACAGTCTCGATCCCATTCCCGGTTTGATCGCGAACGACCGGTACCTGAGCGTGGGCGGGAGTCTGCGGCTCGGCTTAAACCGGCACTGGGTGCTGCAACCAGCCTATCGGTTCGAGCGACACGAACAGTTCGACCTCCACGGTCTCGGGCTGACCCTGACCCGTCGGTATTGAGCGGACGGCAATCGGGGGAAAGCGCCTATTTGAACGGCCACTGGCGCGAGGCGTCAGTGATTACTCCCGAATCGCGCAGGGCTTTGCGCACGCGCGCCATGAGTTTGGCGATGCTGAAGGGTTTCTCCACGTAATCGGAGGCGCCGAGTTCGAAACCGATATTGGTGTCGGCGTCTCCGGTGCAAGCCGTGAGCATGATGACGGGAATTGCGCTCGTGTCGGGGGATTCCTTGAGCCGACGCAGAACTTCGAAGCCGTCCATGAAGGGCATCATGACGTCCAGGAGTATCAGGTCCGGGCGTTCCTTGCGCACCAGGTTGAGCGCCATCTCGCCGTCGGCCGCCAGGATCGGGGTGAAACCCTCCTGTCGCAGCACATATTCGAGGAACTCGCGTGCCACCTGCTCGTCTTCGGCGATGAGAATCCGGGCCATCGGCGAACTGGATGCTACAGGGGGGGACTTACGACTCAATGCCAATCTTCACGCGATCCGGCCGAACTTCCTTTCGAGGTCCCGGTGGCTCAGCTCGATCAGGGTGGGGCGACCATGGGGGCAGGTATAGGGCATGGCGCAGCTCCGGAGATCGCTCACGAGTTTCTCGAGTTCGGGGGCTGTAAGGGGATCGTGGGCTTTGACCGCATGACGGCAGACGGTCTTGGCAATCGTCTGTTCCCCCAGTCGCAAAGCGTTCACGTCGCGTCCGGACTGCATCAATTCGTCCAGCAACTCGAGCACAAACCGCTTGGCGTTCGGCGCGGTCACGAACGGAGGCAGCGCATCCAGGAGAAACGTGCGGTCGCCAAACTCACTCAAGCCCACCCCCAGCCGGCCCAGGTGGTCCAGGTTCTCGCGCAGGAATTGGGCGTCGCGGGCGCTGAGTTCAACCGTCTCCGGCAGGAGCAGCCGCTGTGACGGAGCGCCGGTCTGTTCCATGCGGTCGAGCATCTGCTCGTAGAGCACGCGCTCATGGGCCGCGTGCTGGTCCATCAACACCATCCCGCGGTCTGATTCGAACACGGCGTAGAGCTTGCCGACGACTCCCAGCAGTCGCAGGGGAATCCGAAGCAACGGCGTGACGCCGTCGGCACGGTCACCCGGCGCCGGCGGAGCTGGGCTGGCGGGCGGAGGCGCTATCGGGACGGTCGTGGGCGAATGGTCCGGCGTCGGAGTCTTGACCGGGGCGTCGGGCCGGGGCGTGGGCAGCGGCAAAAACCGGGTGCTGACCGGTGTCAGTGGCAGACACGGATCAGGGGCCGGCGGTTGGCATTCGTCCCCGGTTGGAGTGGGCAGGGTGGATGGGGCGGGGCGGATGGCCGGGGCGTCCGTCGGGCTGGCGGCCGGTGCCGGACCGGTGTGAAATCGGAGCAGCGCCTCGCGCACTGCCTGGGCGGCAATGCGGCGTACGAGGGCTTCGTGGCGGAACTTCACTTCGCGTTTGGCGGGGTGGACATTGACGTCCACCAGGGCGGGATCGATCTCGAGGAACAGACAACAGACCGGGTAACGCCCCTTCATCAGCGAGGTGTGGTAGCCCTCGAGCAGGGCGTGGTTCAATCCGCGGTTCTCCACCGGCCGGCGGTTCACAAACAAATGCTGGTCCTGCCGGTTTCCCCGCGACACCCCGGGGGCACCGATGAAACCCCAGAACCGCAAGCCCGGCGAGCGATCCGTCGATTCCCGGTCTGGTTCCTCGTCCGGACCGTCTGAGGGGAGCGTGGAGCTGTGATCGACCGGGACCAACGGCAGGCCTTCGCCCAAGAGCATATGCAGCCGTTGGCGCAGCGCTTCGAGCTGCGTCTGCCCGGCGGGGACCGGTGGCAGTTGCCAGACAATCCGCTGATCCTGTTTGAGGGTGAACCCAACCCGCGGATGGGCCAGCGCCGCCACGGTCACGTAGTGTTGCACATGCGCGCGCTCGGTCTCCTCGCTGCGCAGAAACTTCCGTCGGGCCGGCAGGTTGTAGAACAACTGGCGCACCTCGACCGTGGTTCCGGGGGCGTGGCCGGCGGATTTGACTTCGAGGATCCGGCCGCCGTGGATGACGATCTGGGTGGCCTCGGGGGAATCGCTTTCGCGGTCCCGGGTGGTGAGGGAAAAGCGGCTTACGCTGGCGATGCTGGGGATGGCTTCGCCCCGGAAACCCATGGTCGTGATCGCCTCGAGATCATGCGCCGTCCGGATTTTGCTCGTCGCGTGGCGCTCCAGACAGAGCAGCGCGTCATCGCGGCTCATGCCCAGCCCATCGTCGAACACCCGGATGCAGCTCCGCCCGCCGGCCTGGATCTCGACCGTGATTTGCCGGGCGTCCGCGTCGAGCGCGTTCTCGACCAGTTCTTTCACGACGCTGGCGGGGCGTTCGATGACTTCGCCGGCGGCGATTTGATTCGCCACCTGCTCGGGAAGAAGTCGTATGCGGTTCACCCCGCCACGCTAGCCCGGATTTTTCATGGGTAAAGGCGTTTTGTGACCGGACGTTCCATCCCAAGAAAGGACGTGCGTCAGCGCGCCGCCGCCGATTATCATGTGTTGCGCCGCCCCGGGGATCACCGGGCGTTGCGCCCTGACTCATGAAGGCATTTGTTTGCGATCGAACGCGGGTGGCCGCCGTGTCCCGTGTTTCCGCCGCGTCCCGCGGCGGCTCTCGCCGGCCTCGTTCAAGCCGCGCCGTCCGGCTCGTTGGCATGGCGCAAGTAACCCGGTGGGCTCTCGGCGCGCTGATGAGTGCGGGGTTGCTCCACGCCGGGGAGTCAACCCTCCCTCGTGTGCGGGTCATCGCCGACGATGCGCGCATCACCCGCTCTTGCCTGATCGAAATCCCTCCGGGGACGATTATTCCCGACCTGAACGGCAACGGGGTGCTACTGATCGCCGCGCCTGACATCACGGTGCGGTTCGCTCCCGGCTCGGTTCTGCGCGGGGCACCGGCTGACCGCCCCGGGTCGGACCTGGCTGGGGTCGGTATCCGGATCGAGGGTCATCCAGGGGTGACGATCGGCGATGCCCGGGTGCACGGCTTTAAGTGCGGGCTTTGGGCCAGCCAAACGGATGGGCTGACTCTCGACGGCGGCGATTACTCGGATAATTACCGTCAGCGGCTTCGATCCACCCCTGCCGCCGAGGAGGGTGCGGACTGGCTGTTCCCTCACCGCAACGACGAACGGAAATGGCGCGATGAATATGGCGCGGCCATCGCCGTGGAGTCCTCCCACCGGGTCACGGTGCGCGACCTCCGGGTCCGGCGCGGTCAGAACGGCATTCTCTTCGACCGCGTGAACGAGAGCCGTGTGTATGACAACGACTGCTCGTTTCTGTCGGGCTGGGGACTGGCCTTGTGGCGCAGCAGCCGCAACCTGATCAGCCGAAATGCCTTCGACTTCTGCGTCCGCGGGCATGTCGAAGGGGTATACAACCGGGGACAGGATTCGGCCGGGATCCTCTGTTTTGAGCAGTGCAACGACAACCTGTTCCTGGAGAACTCCGCCACCCATGGAGGTGACGGGTTCTTCGGGTTCGCCGGTCGCGAGGCCTTGGGCGAGCCCTGGGTCGAACAGGAACGCGAACGGTTGCGGACCGAGACCGGGCGGCAGGAGGTCGATGAGTTGATCCAGATTCCGCCGGACGTGGCGTCGCGGCACGAGGGGCTCGGGTGCAACCGCAATCTGTTTCTCGGCAACGATTTTTCCTACGCATCCGCGCATGGTCTTGAGCTGACCTTCTCCCGGGGAAACCGGATCATCGGCAATCGGCTTGTGGAAAACGCCATCTGCGGCATATGGGGCGGGTATTCGTCGGACACACTGATCGCCTCGAACCGCATCGAGGGCAATGGCGGCATGGCTTACGGCCTGGAACGCGGCGGGGTGAACATGGAACATGCCGCGGGCAATCTCATCATCAGCAACCGGTTCCTGAACAATCGTTGCGCCATCCACCTCTGGTGGGACAACGATGCCGGCCTGTTCCTGACTCCCGGGGTTTATGCCCGCAACCGCGGCGTCAGCGGCAACCTCATCGCCGGCAATCAGATCATCATCAACCCGCGACATCCGTTCGGTTCGTTGCGTCCCGAAGAACTCCTGATCGGGCTGCAGCTCCGGGTCCAATCCGGCCGGCATGTGACCAACAACGCCTATTTCGACAACCGCGTTTACCTCGATCTATCCCAGGCCCGCGAGTGGCTGGTGGACCCCGGATGTGAACCGATCCGCTCCGGGCAGATCCCCAGCCTGACGCCGCCGGAGGTCCAGCCCCTGGGCCAGCGTCGTCCCGTGGGCGCACGGGCGCAGCTGCGCGGTCGTCACCAGATTATCATGGACGAATGGGGGCCCTGGGATCATGCCTCGCCCCTTATCCGTCCCGGACGCCGTGAACCCGGCTCCCAGATCTACGACTTGTTCGGATTCGAATCCCCACCCACCGTGCGCGTCGTCTCCGGCTCGGTCCGAACCGAAACCGATTTCACCGGACCCACCGGCCAGCTGCGAGTCATCGCCCCGCCCGGAGTTCACCCGTTCCGGATCGAACTCGAGTCAGGTCAAGTGCGCCGGGAATTGTCTGCCACGCTCATGTCCGCCCGGTGGGAGGCAACGTTCTTCGCCTGGTCGGTGGATCCCCGCGAGGACCTGGCAGGCTGGCGGAGTCAGGCCATGCAACCGGGGGCACAGACCGTTCGATTGGATCGACTCGACTTCAGCTACGGGTGGGGCGGCCCGGGGCAGCTCAAGCTCATCCCGGATCCGATCGGTCACGGCCCCGGTGTCGACCGTTTCGGGATGATCGCTCGCGCCCGGCTGGAGCTGCCGGCGGGTCGTTGGCGGTTCAGCACCCTGAGCGACGACGGCGTGCGGGTGCGTCTTGACGAGCGGACGGTCATCGAAAATTGGACCTGGCACGGGCCGACCCGCGATGCCGCCGAATTCGAACAGCGCGAATCCCGTGAGGTGGAAGTGACCGTTGAACATTTCGAGATCGACGGCTACGCGGTGCTCCGGTTCGATCTCGAACCGGCGGAACCCCGCGACCCGTGACCGCCTCGGGCGCGACCCGGACCCGAACTGCACAAAACTCCTTTGTGGCACAGGTGTGGAACCGGCCGGATCGCGGGTCTGCCACCCGCTCCAGTTTCGAGTGGGCCGGCAGTTTCAGCCGCGTTCCGCCGCGGCCTGCTCACGGCGCACGGGCAGGCTGAATGAAAACACCGCCCCGCCCCGCGTGCTGTTGGCGGCCGCGATCCGCCCCGAGTGATCCTGCACGATCCGCTTGCAGATCGAGAGCCCCAGGCCGGTGCCGCGGGACTTGCCGTAGGTGGCGAACGCTTCGAACAAACGCGGCGCGATTTCCGGGGAAATCCCGGGCCCCGAATCCTCGATTTCGGTGACCACCTTCTCCGGTTCCTCGCGAAAGCGGAGGTAGATCTTGCCCCCTTGGGGCATCGCGTCGCACGCGTTGTTGAGGATGTTATGGAAGACGTGCCCGAGCCGCACCGGGTCCAACAGCAGCCGTATCCTGGGCGGTTCGCTTTCCAGGATCAGTTCGGCTCCTTTCAGTTCCGTTTCGGAGCGCAGTTCGTCGAGCAGCGAGTTCACGAATTCCGCATAATCCATCCGCCCCAGGACCACGGTCGATCCACTGCTGCGCGTAAACTCGAGGAGTTCACTGATCATGTTGCTCATCCGTTCCACCTGGCGGCGGATGCGAGTCCGGCAGGTCTGGCGCATCTCGAGGGTCGCGTTGTCCATCGCCGCCATGTCCGCGGAAATCCCCACGATATTGAGCGGGTTCTTGAAGTCATGCACGATCGTTCGGGCGAACCGGCCCACCAGGGTCAGCCGTTCCGCCTGCAGCACTTCCATGGTATAGCGATGATTGAAATCCCGCAGACGAAGGCTGAACTCCTTCACCAAACGCACCGCCAGACGCGGGTTGCCCTCCAAGGCCTTGAGCAGATCCTCCCGCGGCACAAAACGCGCCCGCACTTCCGTCTCCGCCAACGCGGTGGCCGAGCGCGTCTGCTCATCCAGCACGGCCATCTCACCAAAGAACTCGCCAGGCCCCAGGGTCGACAACACCCGGCGTTCATCCTGGCCAACCCGGCAGACGATTTGAACGGTGCCCTCGACGATCACGTAGAGCCCGTCTCCCGGATCGCCTTCTCGAAAAATACTGGCCCCGGCGGGGTAGTGTCGAAATTCCGCCGTCTGATCAAGATCGAGCAACTCGCCGGTCAGCAGACCTCCAAAAAGTTTACTGCTGTTCAACGATCCCATGGCCGCGGCATTGTATCGGCCCGGCTGCATTCGTAAAGGTCAATCAAGCGGTGGTTTTTGGCCACGCCGCGCCGCCGATCCTCCGGGATTTCGAATTGACGCTCCGCGCCGTCCGCCCTAGGTTCCGATCCGGGTGGTGGTCGTAGCTCAGTTGGTAGAGCTCCAGATTGTGGTTCTGGTTGTCGCGGGTTCGAGTCCCGTCGGCCACCCCATCCCCTTCAGAGTGTCCGAGGTAATTCAAAGCTCCCGACCACTCACGGTTGTCTTCCTTCTCATTACAGTGCGTACCCCTGCCGATACGGCGGATTCACGAAGGCATCCGCCTCGGGGCAATTCGGGAACTTCATGTTTACCGCGTCCCATTCAAGCTTCTGGTTCATGCGGATGGCGATGTTTCCCAACAGGACGACTTCGGTCAGATGGGCCGCGTGATCGGCGAAATTTGAGCCCGCAGGTTGGCCACCCCGGCAAGCGTCGAGAAACTCCTTCCAATGCCCGGGGGATCGCGCCAGTTTCTGTGGCGGTCGACCGAACTCCTTGCTCTTGCTCGCGGGAATCAAACGGTCGCGCAGCATGATCCCCTTGTCGCCAACATACATGGTGCCGTCGTTCACGGCGAAATCGGCCTCAGGATCAAGTGACTCCGGCCTGGGCGGGCGCATGCCCCCGTCGTACCAGAAGATGCTCAGCGGTCCGTGCGTGTCGCTGGGCGCGAACCGGTAATGGGTGATCGAAGCCAGCGGAGCGGTCTCCTCGCTGATCTCCTTCGGCCGCTGCCAGTTGGTGGAACAGGCCTCGACGCTGACCGGGTGGCCAATCTTCATCGCCTTGAAAATGGCCGAAAGTTCGTGGCAACCGATATCACCCAGCACGCCAGTGCCAAAATCCCACCAACTCCGCCAGGCAAAGGGATGGTAGCACGGATGATAGGGTCGCGACGGGGCCGGGCCGACCCAAAGGTCCCAGTCGAGGTGTGCCGGGCAGGCTGGAGTTTCCGCGGGCCGGGCCACGCCGCGCTGAGAGATGTCCGGATTTCGATTGGACCACGCATGGACTTCCTTGAGGGTCCCGATCGCGCCCGCCCAGATCATCTCGGCCACCCGGCGGGCCTCTTCACCGGCTTGACCGAAGTTTCCCATTTGCGTGGCCACCTTGGTCTCGCGCGCGATCTTGCCGATCAGGCGAGCCTCGTAAACGCTGTGCGTGAGCGGTTTTTGACAGTGGACATGCTTGCCGAGTTTCATGGCCATGGCTGTCGCCACCGCATGCACGTGGTCGGGGGTGGCGATGAGTACCGTGTCGATGTCCTTCTGCTGCTCCAGCATCTTGCGGAAGTCGCTGTAGAGCTTGGCGCCCGGGTATTTCCTGGCACTGGCGGCCAGGTGGTTGTTATCGGGATCGCAGAGGGCGACGATGTTCTCGCCGGCTTGGGCGCATGAGGCTACGTCACCCGCCCCCATGCCGCCTATCCCGATCCCGGCGACGTTGAGTCTCTGTGAGGGCGGGGTTTGGCCCTGCCCCAACGCGTGACGCGGGATCAGGGTGACAGCGGTGGCGGCGACGGAGGCGGTTCTCAGGAAGCTCCGCCGAGAAAACATGTCCTGCTTCATAATGGCATTCTTCGCTTCGGGGTTGGGGCTATTTGCGGTCAGTTTAGGCCACCACCGCCACAGGTCAAACTCAGTCTGCGTGCTGGCGGAATTCTTGTTGCATAGATCCGTGCTCTTACGGTAGTCTCTGTCCTAACCCTTAGAACAACTCCTATGAAACGGACAGCTCAACGCAATTCATGGCTGGCGATCGTGGCGGCTCTGGCCTTTGTCACGTACCTCCCGAATGTCTCGGCTCAGCTCATCCTCGACGTCGTGGAAACCGGGGGCGACAACGAACCGACCGACACGATCACCGCGAAATGGACCGGGCAGACCTGGACCGTGACGGTCAACAACGAGCCGCTCAACGGGCTCTTGATCGGCGATCTCTATACAGCCAGCGGGTTTGGCAGTGGCGTGCCGGCGTATGTGGATCGGAATCACGTATACTTGAATGATCCGACCAACAGCCTTTCGGTGATTCCCAGCTACCTTCTGGGAGGCGAGTACATCCTCTCCGGCAACGACAACCGGGATAATGCCACCTATCAACTGAGCGTGACCCTGAGTGGCCCCGCCATCGGCTATATGCTGATCGACAATCGACTGTCGGATGGCGATAACCTGACCCCACCCACGTTCGGTCCCACCAGCATGCAGTGGATTCTCGATCAGGGTTGGACGGCGACCGCCAATGGCATCAACCGGTTCTCCGATCCGCTCTTTCCCGACGAAGTTCCCATCGATGAGGGTGCCAATGGGGATATCCAGCAGTATTTTTCCGTTTACGAGAAGGAGTTTGCAGCCGGCACCCTGGACTTGTTCCAAGCGGACAACGGCGGTCGCAACATGTATGGAGTTGTCTTTCAACTGATCCCCGAGCCTTCCACTTGGGCGCTCCTGGGCCTTGGTTTGGGTGCTCTGGCCCTGGCCAGGCGGCGCGCCCGGTAGGACTGCTGCCGACCCCCTTTGCTCTTCGTCTTCGTTCAACGGCCCGGCTCCGCTGGGCCGTTTTCGTTGTGGCGCACCGCCAGCCAGGTCACGAAACCCGCGCCGGCGCAAACCACCGCTCCCACCGCAACCGTCCAGGGCACGCCGACGGCGTGAGAGAGCAGGCCTGATTCAAACCCGCCGATCGGCATTGTCCCTCCGAAAACGAGCGCCCAGATGCCCATCACCCGACCTCGCATGGCATCGGAGACGCTGGTCTGAATGAGCGTGTTCGTGGTGGCGAAGTAGAGCAGCATGCCCCAGCCGCCGACCGCCATGCAGACCAGCGCGAGGGGATACCACCGCACGATGGCCAGCAGCAGCAGCATGGCGGAAAACAGCCACAGCCCCCCGAGAATCATCAGGCGCGGCCGAACCCGGTTGCCCCACGTGGCGACGGTCAACGCCCCGAGCAAAGCTCCCAGCCCGTTGGCGCTGAGCAGGGTGCTGTAGCCGGCTTCCCCAACCTTCAGGACATCGGTCGCGTAGGCCGGTAGCAGGACCGAGTAGGACCAGCCGAAGACTCCAACCACGGCAAAGAGGAGGAGCAGGATGCGGACACGCCGATGGTGGGCCACGTAGACGAGGCCTTCAAGCATGTGGCGCCCGGCTGAGATCGACCTGGCCGGAGGGACGAATCGGGGAAGGCGCATCAGCCAGAGCCCGGCAATCACCGCGAGGAAGCTGAGGCCGTTGAGCAGAAAGCACCAGGTCATGCCCACGTGGGCCATCAGGAAGCCGGCAATGGCCGGCCCGATGATGCGCGCGCCATTGACCATCGAACTGTTCAGCGAGACCGCGTTCATCAGGTCTTCGCGGCTGGTGATCTCCACCATGAACGCCTGGCGCGCCGGCATGTCGAAAGCCATCGCCGCCCCCCCGACCGCAGCCAGCAGGAGAATGTGCGCCGGCCGGATCTGCCCGCTCCAGACCAGGGCCGCAAAGGCGAAGGCCTGCAGCATCATGGCCGACTGGGTCCAGAAAACGACCGATCGCTTCGAATAACGGTCGGCCAGCGAACCGCCCCAGACCGACAGCAGCAACATCGGGAACGACCCCGCGGCGGCCACGGTGCCCAGCAGCACCTTCGAGCCGGTCAAGTCGTACACCAGCCAGCCCTGGGCTGTGTTTTGGATCCACGAACCGATCAACGACACCAATTGGCCGACGAAGAACAACCGAAAGTTGCGATGCTTCAGCGCGGCGAACGTCTCGCGCCAACTCACGCCACCCACGACCACGCGGCGCGGTTGCCCGTCCATTTCCTGCGGGACACTCGCCACCCGCGCGGGCCGTGGAGCTTTTTCGCCGGACATGGCTGTCGGCGTCGAATGCTACGGGGTCGGTGGCGGATCTCCGAAGTTCCGGCGCATATCGTTGAGGTCATCCATGACGGGAGACTCGAGCATGGCCTTCCAGTTGAAGCGGCGGTCGAAGGGCTTGAACGCGACGGCGGGATCGAAGAGCCGCGGATCGATCGGGAGGGCGGTGTAAGGGCGGTAATCCGGTTGGTCGGTGAAGAAATCGCGCGGCAGCGAAGCGGCATGGTCGAATTGATTGAGCGAAGGGAGATCCAGCAGGATGAACATCGTGCGCATGATCGAGCCAAAGCTGGCGTGGGTGTGCGAGACGTAGTCGCGTTTGACGTGCGGGCTGATCATCAGCAGGATGGACCGGTGGGCCTCGACATGATCGCGGCCGCCCTGGGCGTCGTCTTCGGTCACGATGATGAGCATGTGCCGCCACCAGGGGGTGCGGGAAAGCCGTTCGACCACGCGCCCGAGCGCAAGGTCGTTGTCGGCCATGTAGGATTCGCGGAACGGGTACCCGTCGGCCGGGCGTTCGCCGGTGAGATGATCGTTGGGCAGCACCATGGTGATGAGGCGCGGGAACGACTCGTGGCCCAGAACCCAGCGATCGCGGAGTTCCTCCTCGAACATGTCAACCCGGAACTGGTCGGGGATGGCCATGTTGTAGGTGGCGAACTTGCGCGAGGTGCGGTCGAGGAGCGGTTTGGGCAGGGGGAAACTGACGCTCATCTGGATGCCGGTGTGTTTGTGGAGTTGTTCCTCGACGCTGGCGGGCATCTCGGTGCCGAATCCGAAGTTGAAGAAACTGAGGTCGTGCCGGTGCAGATGTTCCCAGAGGGCGCCGGCTTCGTTGTAATCCTCGGGATTGATCACGGCGTTGGCGCCGTTGACGTACCGCCGGCCCGGGGCGGTGCTGAAGAGCCGTTCCTCGATGCGCGAACGGGCGTTGACTTCGACCCATTCGTTGGGATAGACGCCGACGACCCAGCGATGGCCGGTGTTGGACTGGTCGGAATCGCAGTAGAAATTGTCGCTGATGGCGAATTGATCGGCGAGCGCATGGTGGTTGGGGGAGATGTCCACGTCCGCCACCGTGAGCGTGCCGGCCTCGTTGCGGATGGTCCGCTTCAGCCCCAGATCGCTGAGCGAGTCGTCGCCGCGCACGCCGCTTCGTTGGCCGTACACCTGGTCGAACGTCCGGTTTTCCTTCACGATGAAGACGATGTGGCGGATGGGGCTCTCACGCAGGCCGCGCCGGGGCGGCAGGGGATGCGCGCGCTTGTCCCGAATGGTTCGCTGCTGATACGTGTTGGCGAAAGTCTGTCGGGTCTGGACCGCCAGCTCCGCCGCCGAGGGAATCGGGATGATCTGCAACGTGCCTTGCATGATGTCGCCCGGGTGCGTGCCGCGTATCGGAGCCACAAATCCGCGGCCGCCGTTGGGTCCCGACCCCAGGCCTTTGGCGCTGCTCACGGCCAGGTGCCGGCCATCGGGCATCAACTGTACGAACGCGCAAAACCAGCCGGCCGGCAGGTAACCGAGCACTTCGCGTCGACCGACATCCACGACCGCCACCGCGTTGAGTCCCGCGCACGCCACATACAGGCGTTCCTCGGCCGGGTCCAAAGCGCAGCCGAACGGCAGCACCCCGCGCAGTCGTTCGAGTTGCGGAACATTCAATTCGATGTCTGTTTCGAGCGCGCCGGTCGCGGCGTCGATGACGGAGATGGTGTCGTTCGAGGCGTTGGCGACGTAGATGAATCGGCGGCCCACCGCGAGCGCGCCGGGGCTGGCGCCGCCGATGGTGAGGATGTCATCGCGTTCGACGCCGACGAGGTACCCGGTCTTGATCCGATGGAGGACTTGGCCGGATTCGAGATCCACTTGAAACACCGACATGGCATCCGGGTGATTCAGGCTGCCTAGCCCCGGAATGAACGTGCCGTCGATCACCACTCCTTCCTCGGCTTCCTTCGACGGGATGCCGTAGGCGGGGAAAGGGAGGCCGGCAGTGGCGCGGTTGGTCGGCGTCACCCCGGGCAGCAAGGGGTATTCGAACATGCCGACATTTGACACCCAGGCGGAGCGGCCGTCCTGGGCGAGCGAAACCGCAAAGGGATTGCGGCCGACGCGCACCGACCGAATGACTTCCCCCCGTTCGAGGTCGACCTGGATGAGACGGTAATTGTGCTGGTCGACGCCGATCAACTGGCGTCCGGTGGGATCCAACACGAAATCGCCCAGGAAACTGTCGGCGTAACCGCCGCCATTGATTTCAATGGAGCGGACGATCGTGCCGCTGGCGAGGTCGAGCGCTTTGATTTGGCCTTCGTTGGCGCTGCCGTAATAGAGCACCCGGCCGTCAGGCGAGAAGGCGCAGCCCATGTAATTGCCGGTGCCGGCATTGGGGGGAGCTTTCTGGCCGTAGGGTGGGTAGCGCCGGATGCTGTGGTCGGGCAAGCCCAGAGTGATGACCTGCACCGCATCCCGGTTGAGCAGGGCGATCCGGGTCCCCGTGCCGTCGATCGTCATGCCCCAGTTGTACGACTGCGTGAAGATCACCTCGCCGACAGGAGTCACGCGACGCCCGTTGATCAGTGTCGCCTCGCGCTTTGCCAGATCGAGCCGGGGAATTTCATCCCGGCCCGGCGGTTCCAGCACGGTCACGGTGGCCGCGCCGGCTGCCGAGACGATCGCGAGGAGCAGGGCGAGGGTGCGGGTGGTCAGCTTCATACGCGACATAGCGAGGTTGATCCGGGCCATGCTCGATTATCGCCGTGCTCGACCCGGCGGCGAGCGTTTTTTGCAGAGCCGCCCGGCAAGCCCGAGCGTGCGCGGGTTCGGGTGAGCCGCGAATCGAAGAGGATCGCTTGCATGCCCGGAGGTCTTGGCGTAAAGGAGAACGTGCTTTTCAGCAGCTCGACTCGCGGTTGGATCGGGGCCAGCGTGGTTTTCCTCTCGCTTTGGCCCGTGGCCGCCATTGTGACGGCTGCCGACATCGATCTCGAACGCACTCGTAGTCACTATCTCAAGGGCGATTACGCCGCCTGCATCGAGGAATGCCAGGCCGCCCTGGACGAACGTCTCCGCAACGAGGAATGGTCGCTGCTCCTGGCTCAATCCCAGCTCGCCCTCGGCCAATACCCGGAAGCCAAAAACCGGCTGCTCGAGGCGATCGAACAGAATCGCGCCAGCATCCGGCTCCGCGTCCTGGCTCACGCCATCCTCCAGGCCAACGGCGATCCCGCCGAAGCCCGCCGCCAGCTCGCCGAGATCAACGAACTGGGCAGTTCCCGGATCTGGAATTACCGCGACCCGGACAATCTCGTCGCACTGGGCCGGGCCGCTCTCCTGCTCGGAGCCGATCCCAAGTTGGTCCTTGAACGGTTCCTGGACGCCGCGCGCAAGGCCGATCCCCTCTGCCGCGACGCGTGGCTCGCCAGTGGCGAGCTCGCCCTGCGGAAACAGGACTACGCTCTCGCCGCCAGCCTGTACGCCGATGCCGCCCGGCAGTTTCCCGATGACCCCGATTTCCCGTTCGGCCTGGCCCGCGCCTATGCGCCCAGCGACCGGCCCCGAGCCATCCAGTCGATTCAGGCTGCCCTCGACCTTAATCCGCGGCACACCGCCAGCATGGTGTTGCTGGCCGAGCTCGGCGTCGATTCGGAGGATTATGCCGCCGCGGACGAAATGCTGGAGAAAGCCCTCGCGGTCAACCCCTGGTTGCCGGAGGCCTGGGCTTGCCGTGCCGTCCTCCGCGAGCTCCAGGACGATCCCCGCGGAGCGGCGCAGGCGCGCGCCACCGCCCTGCATTACTGGGACACCAACCCCGCCGTCGACCATCTCATTGGCCGCAAACTTTCGCAGAATTACCGGTTCAAAGAAGGCGCCGCCCGCCAGCGCCAGGCCCTGAGCTTCGATCCCGCGTTTCTCCCCGCCCGCCTGCAGCTGGCCCAGGATCTACTTCGCCTCGGCGAGGATCGCGAAGGCTGGCGTCTGGCCCGCGAAGTCCAGGAACACGATGCCTACGATGTCACGGCTTATAACCTGGCCACGCTGCACGACACCCTTTCCAAATTCGCCACGCTCACGAATGACCATTTCATCGTGCGGATGATTCCCCGCGAGGCCGACCTTTACGGACATCGCGTGCTGACCCTGCTCGAACAGGCGCGGTCGCGCCTGGCTGAAAAATACGGCGTCACGCTCGAACGCCCCACCACCATCGAGATTTTTCACGAGCAGAAGGACTTCGGGGTACGGACGTTTGGGATGCCGCACAATCCCGGCTTTCTCGGCGTCTGTTTCGGCCCCGTCGTCACCGCCAACAGCCCCGCGTCCCAGTCGGAGCCGGCCAACTGGGAGGCTGTTCTCTGGCACGAGTTCGCCCATGTAATCACGCTCCAGCTTACGCGCAACAAAATGCCCCGCTGGCTCAGCGAGGGGCTCTCGGTTTACGAGGAGCGTCTCGCCAATCCCGCCTGGGGGCAGCACATGAACTCCCGCTACCGTGAAATGATCCTCGGCGGCGAGCTCACTCCCGTGGGCAAACTCAGCGGCGCTTTCCTCGCTCCCAAGACCCCGATGCACATCCAGTTCGCCTATTACCAGTCTTCCCTCGTCGCCGAGTACCTCGTCGATACGTTCGGCTGGAAAACCATGATCGCCATCCTGCGCGACCTCGGTGAAGGCATGACCATCAACGCCGCCCTCGCCACCCACACTCTCCCCCTGGAACAACTCGAGTCGAAATTCGAGGCTTACGCCCGCCAACTCGCCCTGGACCTCGCCCCCGGCCTGGATTGGGAACGTCCGCCGGGATCGAGTCCCGTCACCGTCCGCGGGTCCCCGGCAAACCGCGCGTGGAAACCAACACCCTTGGGACCGCCCGAGGACGACGGGCCGCTGGTGCGCGTTTTCGAGGAGACCACTCACGCGGATAGCTCCAGCTGGACCGGCGCCCGCCTCGCCACCAATTATTGGGCGCTCCGCCAGAAGGCAGGATCGGCCGTCGCCGCCGGCCAATGGGCGGAGGCCAAAGAGCCCCTGCAGGTCCTGACACGCGAGTACCACGATCAACGTGGCCCCGACAACGCCTACGCCCTGTCGGCCGCCGTCCATCGCGCCCTGAACGAGCCCGAGCTTGAATTGGCGGCGCTCCAACGTTGGGCCGAACTGGACGCCGATGCCCTCGAAGCTTACCAGCGCTTGATGGCCATCGGCCTCATGACCAAAGATTGGGAAAGCGTCATGGTTAACGCCCATCGGCACCTGGCCGTCAATCCCTTGGTGGCCCAGCCTTATCTTCACCTCGCCCAAGCCGCCGAGAACCTCGCCCAGCCCGAGTCGGCCATTCAAGCCTGGCAAAAGGCCATCATCGCCGGAGCCCCGGATCCCACAGCCGCCCATTACCGGCTCGCCCGGCTCCTCCACCAACAGGGCGACCCCGGCGCGAAACGGCACATCCTGGAAGCCCTTGAGCGTGCCCCGCGGTTTCGCGAGGCGCATCGACTGCTCCTGGAGTTGAACGCCGCCGCCGAACCGTTGGACTTCCCTGAATCCGGTGGTGGCGCTGCCGACCCTGGCGCCGCCGAATCAGGGCCGGCCACTCCATCGAACCATGAAGCCCAAACCGCACCTGGAACCGTCCGGCCCTGAAGCCGCTCAAGACTTCGAGGCCGCCCGCACCGTCGCGACCCAATTACGCGGTTCTTCACCGTTCCAATGCCGGAAATTCGCGCTTTGCCTTTTCTTCGCACTGATTTTCGTCTTTACCCAACCGCTTCCTCTCGAGGCCCAGCGGTTTCGCGGCGAGCGGCGCGCGCCCGATCCCCGTGGCGGCGCGCCGGTATGGAAAGTGAATCCCCAGTTCAAACATGACGTCTTCACGTTCGTCCGGATCCAATATGACTCGGGCGGCCGGCTGTCGTGGCGCGGCGGGTGGGACAAGTGGGCGATCGACTATCCCGATGCGGACCTCAACCTCTCCTATCGCCTGCAGCAGCTGACTTCGATGCAGGTTGACCCCGAGGGCAGGGTGCTCCGGCTCACCGACCCCGCCCTGTTCGATTACCCCTTCATTTACATGGTCGAACCGGGTGACCTCATGCTCAGCGAGGAGGAGGTTCAGGCGCTGCGTCGTTACCTGCTCAGCGGCGGTTTCCTGATGGTGGACGATTTCTGGGGCGAAGCCGAATACGCCAATTTCTATCGGGAAATCAAACGCGTTCTGCCGAATCGCGAACCCCGTGAGCTGCCGATCGAGCATCCGATTTTCCACTGCGTTTTTGATCTCAAAGAAAAGCCCCAGATTCCGAACGTCGGCCTGGGCACCCAAAGCCGCTGGCCCGGCCACCCCAACTACGGCATCACCTGGGAACGCGAGGACGCCCGCGATCCCCACTATCAGGCGATCTCCGACGACCAGGACCGGATCATGGTGCTGATCTGCCATAACACCGACCTCGGCGACGGCTGGGAACGCGAAGGCGAAAACGAGATCTATTTCCGCGAATTCTCCGAGAAATCCGCCTATCCCCTCGGCATCAATATCATCTTCTACGCCATGACCTATTAACCCCAAAGGAACCTGTGGAATCATTCGCCGATACTTACGCCCGCGATAAACAAATGGTCGACCAAATCCTCCTCGGCCGCTCCCGCATCCAGGCCGAACTGGCCAAGGTCATCGTCGGCCAGCGCGCCGTCGTCGAGCAAATCCTCATCGCCCTCTTCGCCGGCGGCCACTGCCTGATCACCGGCGCCCCCGGCCTCGCCAAAACCCTCCTGGTCAAATCCATCGCCCGCATCTTTCACCTCAGGTTCCAGCGTATCCAGTTCACCCCGGACCTGATGCCCGCCGATATCACCGGCACCGAAATCCTCCAGGAAGGAACCGAGGGCCGACGCCTGACCTTCGTGCCCGGCCCGGTCTTCGGCAACATCATCCTCGCCGACGAAATCAACCGGACCCCGCCCAAGACCCAGGCCGCCCTCCTCGAGGCCATGCAGGAACATCAGGTCACCGCCGCCGGGATCCGCCACCCACTGCCCGAGCCCTTTTTCGTCCTCGCCACGCAGAATCCCATCGAAATGGAAGGGACCTATCCCCTGCCCGAAGCCCAGTTGGACCGTTTCATGTTCAACGTCGTCATCGATTACCTCCCCGAGGACGAAGAGGTCGCCGTGGTCTCCCAAACCACCGCCCGCACCACTGAAACCATCGATGCCCTGTTCACCGGCGACGATGTCCTCCACATCCACGATCTCGTCCGCAAAGTCCCCATCGCCGAAGACCTCGTCCGGGCCGCCGTCCGCCTGGCGGCCGCCTCCCGGCCCCGACAGCCGTCCAGCCCTGACTTTGTCAACGACTGGGTCAGCTGGGGTGCCGGCCTGCGCGCCAGCCAGTTTCTCGTCCTCGGCGCCAAAGTCCGCGCCTTGATCCACGGCCGATCCTGCGTGACCATCGAAGACCTGGCCGCCCTGGCGCACCCCGTTCTTCGTCACCGCATCCTGCTGAACTACCGCGCCGAGGCCCAGGGCGTTGGCGTCGACAATCTCGTCGATAAGCTGCTCGAACATGTCCCAGGACGATAAAACTTTTCCTTGCTGCTCAGGGGCATTTGCCTAGGCTGCGGCCCGGGAAGTCCAGGTTCTGAATTTCGGATTTTGGATTTTGGATTTCGCTCGGATTTTGGATTTCGGATTTTAATGAAGGCCTGTTCTCGCTGAATACGATTGATACTCCTATGACCGCCTACCAGCAGCTGCAGAAAACGCTCACGGACTCCACCCACACCTGGCTGGTCACCGGCGCCGCCGGGTTCATCGGCTCGAACCTGGTCGAGACCCTCCTCAAATTGAACCAACGCGTGGTTGGATTCGACAACTTCTCCACCGGCAAACAGGCCAACCTCGACGAAGTCCGGACCTTGGTCCCGGCACGGCAGTGGCGCAACTTCCGGTTCGTCGCCGGCGACCTGGGCGACCTCAAGCTCTGCCGGAGGGTCTGTCGCGGCGTTCATTTCGTCTTGCATCAGGCGGCGTTGGGTTCGGTGCCGCGCTCGATCGAGGATCCCCTCACCAGCAACGCCAGCAACATCACCGGCTTCCTCAACATGCTGATCGCCGCCCGTGATGCCTCGGTCCGTCGCTTCGTTTACGCGTCCAGCAGTGCCATTTACGGGGATCATCCCGGGCTCCCCAAGATCGAGGATCGGATCGGCGGCCCGCTCTCACCGTATGCCGTCACGAAATACGTCAACGAACTTTATGCCGCCGTTTTCGGACGCTGCTATGGCACCGAGACCATCGGCCTCCGCTACTTCAATGTCTTCGGCCCACGGCAGGACCCCGAAGGTCCTTACGCCGCCGTCATCCCCAAATGGATCGACGCCATGATCCAGAACCGGCCCGTCCACATCAACGGCGACGGCAAGACCAGCCGCGACTTCTGTTATGTGGCCAATGCCGTCCAGGCCAATCTGCTCGCCGCCACCTCCCGGCGGCCCAAAGCCGTCGGCCAGATCTACAACGTCGCCGTCAACGAACGCACCACGCTCAACACCCTCTTCGAGTTGCTTCGAACGCGATTGGCCCCGCACTATCCCCATCTCGGTTCCTACCGGCCCACCTACCGGGACTTCCGCGAGGGCGATGTCCGCCATTCCCTAGCCGATATTTCCAAGGCCCGCCGGCGCCTCGGCTACCAGCCAACCCATCGCGTCGATCAGGGCCTGGACGCCGCGCTCGACTGGTACCGCGCCCACGCTGCCTAGCGCTCGTCAGAGATCCGGAATCCGAGTCTCGATTCCCGGTTTCCAGCCCGAGACTATCCTTTCGTCCGGCGTTTCCGGTCGCACTCAATCGTTCATGCGAGGCCAGATTTTATGTCGCATATGCGACATAAAATCTGGCCTCGGTATAAGTGACGTTCGACGGCTTGCGTTGGTTCCGGAACTCCGACAAGCTCCGGAACGATGAACCAGCCCGATCTCCTGGACGAGTTGTTGAGCTGCCGGTTGGACCATGGCCAACGGAAGGTTGAACCGTGTTGCGTGGTCATCTTCGGCGCAAGCGGCGATCTCGCCGCCCGGAAACTCATTCCCGCGTTGTACCACTTGCACCGTGAACTGCCGGAGCCGGTCCGGATTGTCGGCGTGGCGCGCGGGGAGCGGTCCGATGACCAATGGCGTGCCGAGCTCAAGACGTCACTGGATCGGCACTCCCGCACCCAACCGGTCGACGCCGCGGCCTGGGACGCCTTTTCTCCGTGCCTATCGTACTGTCGCGGGGACGTCACGGATGCCGAAGCATTCGGGCGGTTGCGCCGGCATCTTGAGCGAATCGCGCCGGCGCCGCAGAACCGGCGGTTGCTGTTTTACCTGGCGATCTCCCCGAGCCAGTTCGGGGTCACCAGCCGGCAGTTGGAAGCGTCGGGATTCCTGGATCGTTCCGAGTCCGGGGAGGGCTGGCAACGGGTGGTGATCGAGAAGCCGTTTGGGCATGACCTTGCCTCGGCGCGGCGATTGAACGCTGAACTGACTCGTCACCTTCACGAGCGGCAGTTGTTCCGCATCGACCATTACCTGGGGAAGGAAACGGTCCAGAACATCATGTTGTTCCGGTTCTCGAACGCGATTTTCGAACAACTCTGGAACCGTCAGGCCATCGATCACGTCCAGATCACCGTCGGCGAAAAGGCGGGCGTGGGCGCCCGCGGCGCCTTTTACGAGGAGGTGGGCGCGCTGCGGGACATCGTCCAGAACCACCTGCTGCAGGTGCTGGCGTTGATCGCGATGGAACCTCCGTCCCGGCTCGAGACGGAGTCCATCCGTGACGAGAAGATCAAGCTGCTCCACGCCATCCGGCCGTTTACTCCGGCGGAAGTCGGGTCGCAGGTCGTGCGCGGGCAATACGGCCCCGGGGAAATCGATGGCCAGGCCGTGCCGGGTTACCGTGCCGAACCGCGGGTGGCCCCGGATTCGCAGGTTGAAACGTTTGTCGCATTGCGGCTGGCCATCGACAACTGGCGATGGGCGGGGGTTCCCTTCTTCCTGCGGAGCGGCAAGCGCCTGGCCCAGAGCGCGAGTGAGATTCGGATCCAGTTCAGGCCCGCGCCGCATGTGCTGTTTGCCGCCGAGTGCGGCCCCCGGCTCGAACCGAACTCGCTGACCCTGCGGCTCCAGCCCAACGAAGGCATCAGCCTGCATTTCAACGGGAAAGTACCCGGCTCCACGATGGAGATTCGCCCGGTCCGCATGCGCTTCAGTTACGATGCCGAGTTCGGCGCCTACACGCCGGAGGCATACGAGCGGCTGTTGCTCGAGGCCATGGCTGGCGACCCGACGTTGTTTATCCGCCGCGATGAAGTCGAGGCTTCGTGGAGCGTGGTGGATCCCATCCGCGACGCCTGGGCCGGACAATCGTTGGCCGGAACAGCCATTTATCCGGCCGGAACCTGGGGGCCGGCGGCGGCCGAGGAGTTGCTCGCGGCCACGGGACATGCGTGGCGCAATCCCGGGCCGGGGCAGTGAAGTCGAAGCCTGAACTTCGAACGTCGAAGTGTGGGGAGCCGCGGATTGCGGCTTGGAGTTGCTTGAGGTTGAACTTTTCAGTGCTGGCTGACCTGCCCCGTCGGCGTGTCGTCCTGAATCTGTGTGGCAACCACCATCAGCCATTTCGGACTCGCGTAGCTCGTCCCTCCAGGAGGAGTCCGGCACTAAAACCCACGATTCACGATTCACGATTCACGCAGGGCACAGCTCATCCCTCCATCCAACCGTCTTTGAGCCGGATGATGCGATGGCCGTAGGCGGCCCAATCGTGGTTGTGGGTGACCTGAACGATGGTGGTGCCCGCCTGGTTGAGGCGTTTGAACAGATCCATGATCTCACGGCCCTGGTCGGTGTGCAGGTTGCCAGTCGGTTCGTCCGCGAGGATGAGGGAAGGTTTGGCGATGATCGCGCGCGCGACGGCGACGAGCTGTTGCTGGCCGCCGGAGAGTTGGTTGGGGTAGAGGTCCTTTTTGGCGACGATGCCGAACCGGTCGAGCGTGTCCGCGACCATGGCCTGCCGCTCGGATCGTTTCACATCGCGATAGGAGAGCGGGATGTCGAGATTCTCGGCCACCGTCAGGTCGTCGAGGAGATGAAACTGCTGAAACACGAAACCGACGTGGCGTTTGTTGAGGGCGGCCCGTTCCTTGGCGGTGAGCTTGTGAACGGCGACACCGTCGAAGTCAAACTCGCCTTCCCAGGAGTGGTCGTAGAAACCCAGGATGCCGAGGAGGGTGGACTTGCCGGCGCCGCTGGGGCCCATGATGGTGAGGAACTCGCCGGCGGCGATGTTGAGATTGATCTGGCGCAGCACGTAGGTGAAACCAGCCTTGGTTTGGTAGCTCTTTTCGAGGTTGCGCAGTGTGATCATGGGTTTGAGGCTCATGAGGCCAGCTGTCCTTCCGTCGGTTCTGGCTGCTCCTGTTCCCGCACGACGCGGCCGTCGAACATATGCACGGTGCGGTCGGCATGCCGGGCGAAGCGCGGGTCGTGGGTGACCATGCAGATGGTTGCGCCTTCCCGATGCAATTCGCGCAGGAGCTCCATGACCGCCTCGCCATTTCGGGAGTCGAGGTTGCCGGTCGGTTCGTCGGCGAGGAGGATCGACGGTTTGCCGGCGAGGGCGCGGGCGACAGCGACGCGCTGCTGCTGGCCACCGGAGAGCTGGGATGGGTAATGTTTGACCCGATGCGCCATACCTACCTTTTCCAGGGCCTCACTGACCCTCTGGCGGCGTTCGGCGGCACTCATCCCGCGATAGGTCAGCGGCAGTTCAACATTCTCGTAAACCGTGAGGTCGCCGATCAGGTTGAAGCTTTGGAAGATGAAGCCCACCTCGCGGTTGCGAATTCGCGCGCGGTCGGCGTGATTGAGGTTGGCCACCGGCCGGCCGTTCAGCAGGTAACTCCCCTCGGAGGGCGAGTCCAGCAGGCCGAGGATCGAGAGCAAGGTTGACTTGCCGCATCCGGAGGGACCGGCGATCGAGACATACTCGCCCGGGGCGACTTCAAGATGGATGCCCGAGAGGGCGTGGGTTTCGACCTCATCGGTGTAGAAGACCTTGGTGATGCCTTCCAGCTTGATCAGGATATCGGGGTTGGTGCTCATGGGGTAGGGAGGGTTGCGTGATGAGCCGGGCTTGGCTCGAGCGGTTTGAGAGTGCGTTCAGTTGAGCCGGATTCGGTCATAGGCGTCCCACTGGGTCATGTCCGAGAGAATCACCTGGTCGCCGACCTCGAGGCCATTCAGAATTTCGATGGTGCTGACCGAGCTGCGACCGAGCTTCACCTGGACCCGTTCGGCGGTTCTGCCATTGGCGTCGACTTTGAACAGGCCGACGCTGCTGTCCGCGCTGCCATGCACCGGTTTGCCCACATGTATCACGTCCTGCAACAGATCCAACTCGATGATTCCTTCCACGCTCAGGTCGGGACGCGCGCCGCGGGGCAGGGGACCCTCGAGCGCCACGTCCACCAGCACGGTCCCATTTTGCACGGCCGGGTCGATCCGGATCACCGAGCCCGGCACCACCCCGTTGCGGGTGTCGATTTGCGCGCGCTGTCCGAGCACGACGTCTTTTGCCTGCGTTTCGTAGATCTTGATTTCGGCCTTGAGCCGGGCCGGGTTTGCCACCCGTGCGACGTTCGCCCCGGCCGGCAACTGCTGGCCCACCTGCAGCGTCGAGGCATCTCCCAGCTTTTGCAGCACGCCCTCGATCCCGGCCGCGATCTTGAGTGACTCGACCTGGTTGCGACGGAGCTGCAACAGGGCTCGCAGTTGTTCCACCCGCGCGGTCTGGACCGCGAGTTGAGATTCGGCGGCCTCGGCGCTGATGTTCAGCCGTTGCTGTTCGATTTCGAGGAGCTTGGCCAATTCTTCCGCTTTGGCCCGCGATTGTCTGAGGGTCAACTGAGGTATCAGGCCGCTTTTGGCGAGTTCCTCGTTGACCTCGAGGTCGAGGGTGGCGCTGTTGTAGCCGGCGTTGACCGACGCGACCGACGCCTGCAGGTTGAGCCGCTGCGTTTGCAGCTGGACCTTGAGATTCGACAATTCGGATTCCGCTCCTTTCAATTGCCATTCCGCATCGAACGCCGCCTGTTCCACCTCCGGGTTCGCCAGCTCGATCAGAATCGTGTCGGCCTCGACCGCCGCGCCCGGCAGCACGCAGATCTTCTCGACGCGCCCCGCGCTGATTGTGGGCACCCAGACGATGGTTTCGGGCACGAGTGTGCCGTTGCCGCGCACTTTGAGAGGCAGATCGCCGCGTTGCACGGTGTCCATCCAGATTTGGGCCTTGTCGACCGACGGCGCCGCCGGTTCCAGCCGGGACAATCCGATCGTGATGGCCGCCAGGACGATGAGCGCCGAGCTGGCGTAGATCAGGCGTTTGCGTCGGCGTTGACGAGCTGCATTTGGCCGCGGGATATCCATGATCGAGGCGGTTCCTTTGCACGCGACGTGCCAGCGTGATCGCGTATCGCCATGCGATTGCCTGACAACAAGATACGATCGAGACGGGCGGCCTGGATCGCCCAGTCACTTTGCGCTAGTGGGATTCCCCCGTCCCATTCGCGGGACTGCGCACCCGAAGGTCCCGGTGAGCTTCGGCGGGATGAGCAGCCCATGGAGGTGACGCCGGAGACTGAGCGGATCGCCGATCGGTTGGCCGGGAACGAGCCGAACCCGGCATTGCAGGCGCGAAAGTTCCGCGATTTCGTGATTGCGATTGGCTTGACCACGGTCAGCGCGGTGGTCAGATTGCGATCGAATCCAATCCAAGACCGATGCTTTTCCAACGACTATGAAACCGACAATTCTCGGTGCGCTTCTTTGCCTCGGTTGCCAGGTCCTGGGCGGATCGGCTACCGCCCAGAGTGATCCGCTCGCACTGCCTTCCGCGCCTCGTTTCGGCTCCGGTGCGCTGGAGGAATCCGGATCTTATTTTCTCCTGGCACAGGCCGCACAGCCGGCCGCGGCATCTTCGGCCGCCGCCAAACTTGAACCGGGTCCCAACGCGGAGGCCATGATCTGGGTGGACGCCACCAACGGTGTCTGGAACGGCACGCGGGGTCGGCAGGACCGTCCCTTCAACAACCTGGGACGGGCCTTGTCCGTGGCCCAGGATGGGGATGTCATCCTGATTCGGCCGGGGATCTACCGGCGTGAGAAGACCGACTATCAGCTGACGCGGAGTGTGTCGATCGTCGGTTCGGGCATGCACAACACCATTCTGCTGGTCACCAACGTGAGTCTTTCCGCAGGGGAAAGCTACACGGCGCTGACCTCGCATCTTCCGACAATGACTAATGCCGGCACGTACCTCGAGTTGTCGAATCTGACGATCGACTGCAATGGCGCGAACAACCGTTACGCCGCGCGCACCAAGATCTCGGGGGCGTATCTGGTGGCGGAAAGTGTCATGATCGAGAATGTGCGGGTGGTGGGAGCGGTGCAGGAGACCGAGGAGGCCTTCGCGGTGGCGGCCAATGCCAAGCGATCGGTCATCCGCGATTGTCGCGTTGAGAACACCGGGAAGGCCTATTTGACGGGGATTATGGGCAGTGGCAGTTACTGGGACCGGGTGCAGTCGATCGTGCTCGAGGGGAATTGGGTCGATGGCAAGGGGGCCTGGCCGTCGATCGGACTGGGGACGTCCTATGCCCAGAATGTTCACATTCGCAACAACACCGTCACGAACGTCACGCACGGCGTGATGTGCGACACCGGTGGTCTCACCAACGCCATCATCTCCGGCAACATCTTCCACGGCGTCTCCGCCGCCGGCGGGACGCGCGGATTCTACCTCGCCTACTACACGTCCAAGGACGTCAATTTCGAAGGCAATCTCGTCTCCGGTTTTGACAATGGCGTGCTGTTCACCCCGCAGTCAGGCCGCTTCAGAAACTCGAAACAGGAACATGTCCGGACGAGACTGCAGGACAATACGTTCCTCGATTGCCGCACGAATATCCTGGCGATGAACCTGGTCAACAGCCGGATTACCGGCAATCGCGCCAACGGCGGCGAGACGGCATTCATCGGCTGTCGAAATCTCGTGTTCGCGGACAACACGATGGAAACCGGCGGTTCCATGAAGGGCATTACCAATGCCTTCTATTCGACTCCCCAGGGCGCCGCCTTTGACACCCAGCCTCCGGGGTTCAACCGGTTCCCCAGCCGGGTTCCGGCCAATGCCAATCGCCCGTGGTTTTGGCTGCCGGTGCAGATCGACGGCACCAACGCCGTCATCCCGGTCTACCGTTAGCCTCAGCGGATGGCATCGGCGTATGCCTTGGCGCGGGTCAGTGCCCCTTTCCAATCACCGTGGACGACCTCGAAGGTCCATTTGAGCTCTTGGCCTCGCGTGTCCGCTCGCACCTCCACGCGTGCGATTGACGGAGACGTCCAGCCATCGATCAGACAGATGACCTTGGCCGAAGCAGGCGACTCTTTCTCCAGCCAGTCCTGGAATGAGGGGCTGCGGAGCTTGAACTTGAGGGTTTTGGAGACTCCGAAAGTCTCGCGCAGATAGTTCACAAATTCGCGCTCCCCGGTCCAACCGCCGGTCATACTCTTGTCGATCAGGGCCACCTCGTAAGGCGGTTGCGGTTCGGGCGCCTGTGCCGGGGCAGCCGCCCTGGATGAGGCGACCGCGTCTATGAAGCAGAGGATAACGGCGCAGGCAAACGCCAGGCCCAGGAATGAAACCCCTGAATTCTTCATCGGCGCACTCAGGCAGCACGGCGAGTGCCGATGCGGCCTGGTTGCTTTCCTGAACGAACCTCCGGAGGGGAGTGGTGGTAGGAGAAGGATTCGAACCTTCGAAGGCGTAAGCCAGCAGATTTACAGTCTGCCCCCGTTGGCCACTTGGGTATCCTACCGGCCAGTTCTAATGTGCTTCACACTAACGGCTTGCGTTCTTCGTGCTTCGTTGTCCAAGCCTCAGCATTTTATACCGTCTTTGTATACTGCGACTATGACTTCAGCACCGTCACCAGCCGAACGCCAGCCCGGGAAACGCATTACCCGACTCTCTAAAGACGGGGCGTGGCGCTCGTTCCCGAAGGTTCCGCACCTGCTGCAATACGTCCGCAGCGGCGCGTATTATGCAAGGGTCAAAATCCGGGGCAAGATCATTCGGCAAAGTCTCGAACCGACGTTTTCAGCACCGCCAAGCTGAGGCTGCTCGACTTCATCAAGGAGCGACGGGCCCAATTTGAACCCAAGGAACCGCCGCCTTTCCCCCATGCCTTGGCACTTTACCAGGGCGAGCTTGACGCCAACACCCGCATGAAGCCGAGCAGCAAGCACTACCGCCGGATCTGCATCCGCAAGCTCCAGACGACCTGGCCCGAGCTCTGGGACAAGCGAATTTCACAAATCGAGGAAGCGGACTGCCGCGCTTGGCCAAGTCCCGCATCCCGACCAAAGCCCTGGATTTACCCGAGCGCGACCAATTTCGTGCGGTGGTTGACTTCGTCCGCAATCGGAGCAGTTGGCGGGACTCATCAAATTGCACCTGATAGTTGGCGTCGACAATTGAACCAGGGGCAGGGCTTTGCCAGAGCCACTACTCACCTGCAAAATACTTACGCCGGATCTCTCTCGGCGACCCTGGCCTGTAATAATCCCTAGTCCAGGAGTCATCGGAAACCAAGTGCTTGGGATTCCAGTCCTCGCCCTTGGCTTTCGCAATGGCAACGGCCTCGCGGAAGGCGAAATGGCTGTAAAGCCGCATGAATTCGCCAAGATAGATGTCTGCTACACGGGTGTCGCCTTTGATCACGAGCATGTTCTCGTCGTTCGTATCGGTGCTAGCCTTGCTGAAGTTGGCCGACCCGGATACAACCACCGGGTTGTTACCCAACGGATCAACGAGCATGTATTTCGTGTGGATGTATAGGACGTGCGCGTGCGGATCAATTTTAGTGTTTTCCTTGAGCCACCGGTCAAAGGCGTTGGTCGGAATCGTGTTGCCCACAGCAACAGTGCAGTTCGGCAGGCGTCGGATTCCGTCAATGACCTTCGCCTGTTCCGCCGTCATCCCCTTTTTCTCCATCAAGGCGAATCGCAGCACCCCGTCATTCTGGGCATACACGCCACTGAAATGGCTGTGCATACCAAAAGCAAACGTCATGAATAATCCCTTGCGTGCGCTGGCAGCCAGATCGCGATACCAGTCGAGCGCCTTTAAGTTACCTCGTGGCGAGAAGACTGAGGTGACTGGCTTGTTCCACGGAACTGGAGGTGCAGGCGCATGCTGGACTGTCCAAGCTTT
>JAHDYP010000085.1:0-25902 GCA_023383055.1 Verrucomicrobiota bacterium
CAGACCAGCCGCAGCAACGTCCGCCCGGTCAAGGGGGTTCGGAACAGTCCGAACGTCACCGAGCGCGCGAGCTTGCTGCGACTGACCCTTCGGGCACAGTCGCGTTCCGAGACCGGAACCGCCCGCTTCAAAAACTCCCGCCTCGACATCTCCATAACTCAGAAAGTGACAAGCGGAAATCAGGACGTGACACGCAAAGGCTGCTGGTAAGAGATGGGAGGTAAAGGATGCCAAAGCGTCATCGTCCTTCGTGCTCTGAAGGTGAATGGAATCTGAAATTGTGGATGAAAGTCCACACCCCTCACCCCGGCCCTCTCCCCGTGAGGGGCGAGGGTGCGCGTGGTGCGTCACGGGTTAATGGACGATCCTGAACGCGTTTGAGTGCGCATGGCGGATCAACGTTACAGGTTACACACCCCAAACTTGAACATTGAACAGCTTTTGTTGGGGTCATCTTCACCTTTGACAATTGGAGACGCGAACCAGCTGCCGGGTGACAAACCGGGTGGACGCCGTCTGCATAAAACATGCGGGTGTATGTGATTCCTATTCACACAATCGCGGGTCAGGGAACCGATCCTCATCCGATTGTGTCTCTTTTGACGAGCGCACTGCACCGCTGATTTGCTGTCACACTCAATGCCAAAGCGGCGTCGCACTGCGTTTGCCGCCGCACTCCATAACCCTCGGCCAAAAGTCATTCACTCCCCGGTCGACCGTCCGGTCTTCCGTACGCGCCGGATTGCGCTACCCGCCGATTCGGCGGCAGGTGAAGATGCCTTCTTCGGCGGAGGGGGTGATCCACTGGGATTCGACGGTGATGCCGTGGCGGGCGAGGAGTCCGGGGACACTCGAAGGGGTGTGGCGGTAACTGAAGAAGAGTTGAAGGCGATCCTCGCGTTCGAAGCGGTATTCCTCATCGTCCAGGATCACGCAGCGGGGGCGGGTGAAGACGAAGCTGATGACGATGCGAGCGAGGGGATCCCAGGCGGAATCGGATTCGAGTTGGCAATCGAACTGGCCGTCGCCCGGCGCGATGCCGAGGTCGGCGAGCAGGAGGAAGAGCCAGTCGCGGGTCAGGGAGTTGTCGTATTGCGGGAGGATACGGCGGAGATGGGCGGTATAGTCGTCTTCGCGGGCGAGGTTGGCGCTGAGGAGGAGAAGATCGTTGGGACGGAGGAGAGCGGCGAGTTGAGGCAGGAATCGGTTCGGCTGGAAGTTGGGAAGGACCCCGAAGCAGGTGAGAATGCGTGGTTGGGTGGTGCCGGCAAGCCGGTCGAATTCGGGGAGAAGCTCGGCGGCGGTGGCGAGGTCGCAGACGAAGGCGTGGCAGTTGGATTCGGGCAACACGCGGGCGGCTTCCTGTCGGGCGATGATGGCCAGCGACGAGCTGCCATCGACCCCGACGAAGGAGGCGCGGGTGGCGGCGTTTGGGATCCGATCGAGGAGCCGGCGTTCTTTCTGGCCGCCGCCGCAGCCGAGGCCGATCAACTGGAACGGTTCAGTGATGGCATGAGTGACGGCGTCAAACGCGAGATCATAGGTGGCCTGGCAGTGGTCATCGCGACGGGCGGGGGAGTGAGCCTCGTGGAGGCGGAGCCAGTGATGCGCTTGCTGGCGGCTTTCGTAGTGGAACTTGGGATGGATACGACGAGTGCGGAGAGAGGTATGCAGTTCCGCCCGCACCCGTTCCGGCCACTGACTGGAGTGGACGCCGACCTGGATGAAGGAGGCGGGCACCTAACCTGGTCTGATAAGGCGGATGAGATTGGAAGCCATCTCGCAATATGGTACGGGAGCGCTCATTTCGCCGGGTCCTGGCCTTTGAAGCGGATGCGGACGCTGTAGAGTCCTTTGCTGGCGGTGATGAAGAGCGTTTTGCGGTCGGCGCCGCCGAAGCAGACATTGGCGGTCCAGGATTCCGGGACCTCGATCTGGTCGATCTTCCGGCCGGTCGGGTCAAAGACACTCACGCCGCGGCCGGTGAGGTAGAGGTTGCCCTCGGAGTCAATGGTCATGCCGTCCGAGCCGAGCTCGCAGAACAGTTTCTTGTGGGTGAGCGAGCCATCGGGCTGGATGTCGAAGCGGTAGGTTTTGCGGTCGCCGATGTCGGCGACGAAGAGGGTTTTGCCATCGGCGGTGCCGATGATGCCGTTGGGCTGTTTGAGGGTGTCGACGACGCGGACGAGCTTTTTGGTGCTGGGGACGAAGAAGTAGACATGCTGTCCATCCTGGGGCATTTCGGAATGTTGCCACCAGGGGCGTTTGTAGAATGGATCGGTGAAGTACATGGCGCCGTCGGGGCGGATCCAGACATCGTTGGGGCCGTTGAGTCTTTTATCCTGGTAACCGGCGAGGAGGACGGTCGCCTTGCCGCTGGTATCGATGGACCAGAGTTCGTTCTTTTCGTCGGCGCAGGCGATGAGCTGGCCCTGGCGGTCGAAGCACATGCCGTTGGCGCGGCCGGCGGGCTGGAGAAACGTCGTCAGCTTGCCATCGACGCTCCATTTCATGATACGGTCGTTCGGTTGATCGGTGAAGAAGACGTTGCCGGCGGCGTCGGCGGTTGGGCCTTCCGTGAACTGGAAGTCGCCGGCGAGTTTCTCGACTTTGGCGCCGGGGGCGACCACGCCGGGTTCGGCGGAGTGCAGCAGGATGGAGGTGGTCATGGTGGCGAGGGCAAGGGCGGTGAGGCGGTGGGAGCGGTGCATGGGTGGATTGGGGGTTAGGGTTTACTGTTTTTTGCAGCGCATGGCGCCTTCGCCGACGGAGAGGTCGACGTATGGGTCGCTGCCGGCGACGTTGAACTCGGCGGTGACGTCGGTGGTTTTGGCGAAGAACCTAGTGGGTGACTCGGCGTACATCAGGAAGGTGGCGCCGCTGAACGAGACCGAGAGCCGCCCGTCCGAGGCTCGACGGACTCTGACGACGTCGTTGCGTTCACGCAGATAATCGCCGGTGTAGCTGTCGAGCGTGGTCTCCGCCAGGGTGAATTCGGGTTTGCCGGTTTTGTCGAGGGGCCGGACCCAGATGTTGCGGTAGCGGACGGGGTTGCCGTGGTCCTGGAGGGCGATCGGCAATTTTTCGGGGTGAGCTGAGTAAGGGGCGCGTTGGAGCCAGCCGGTGGGGCCGGTCAGTTCGACATGGTTTTGGATGAGAACGCCGTTATGAAAAGCCGTGATGCGGGCCGGCGAGAGCAGTTTGCCCTCGGCATCGAACCGGGGGGCAGTCCAGACAATGTCGTAGCTTTGCCATTGGCCGGGCGGGCGTGAAGCATTCACCAGGGGCGGGTATTGGATGTAGACCGAGCCGGCGGATCCATCGGCGTAGGTTTTGTTCTGGTAGGAATCGAGCACCTGGATTTCGTAGCGGTCACGGCCGAAAAAGACGCCGCTGTTGCCGCGGCCCTGGCCTTCGCCCTCGGCGGGGGTGGGAGCGGCCCACTCGAGGTGGAGTTGGCAATCGCCGAAGTTCTGGATGGTGCGGATATAGCCGCTGCCGCTGACGCATTCCATATAGCCGTCGCGGACGATCCAGCGGGTGGGGTTGCCGTTCATGGCGGCCCACTGCGAGAGATCCTGGCCGTTGAACAGGACAATGGCATCGGAGGGCGGTTGGCCGGCTCGGTCCGGGGTGCTGGCCTGGCCGGGTTGGACCACGGGAGGCAGGGGGCGATCGCGGTCGTGGGCCAGCCAGTTGGGATCGGGTTGGGCCTGGGCGGGAAACAAGAGGAAGCACCCGCCGCTCAGGGCGATGAGGGGGAGGGCGAGGGACGCGAGTGGTTTACGCGGATGGGCATTCATGGATTCGATCGTTACCGGTTTGCGGTGTGCCGGCAAGTAAAGCAGTTGGCTGGGGGCATTTCAACTGATCAAGTCGTCGCCTTGAGCCGGGCGAGGAGTCCCGAGAAACGGCGGTCCGTGCGGTGGTTGCGGACGGCGGTGGCGAGGGCCTGGCGTTGGCCGATGAGGACGACGAGTTTGCGGCCGCGGGTGATGCCGGTGTAGACGAGGTTGCGCTGGAGGAGGAGATACTGCTGCATGGCGAGGGGGATGACGACGGCGGGGAACTCGGAGCCCTGAGCTTTGTGGATGGTGATGGCATAGGCGAGGGCAAGTTCGTCGAGCTCGCTAAAGCGATAAGTGACGTCGCGTGGGTCAAAGCGGACGACCAGTTCCTGCTCGATCGGGTCGATGGATCGAACGAGACCGATGTCGCCGTTGAACACTTCCTTGTCGTAGTCGTTTTCGACCTGGATGACCTTGTCGCGGGGAGCGAACCGCCAGCCGAACCGGTCGACGTGCGGTTCGTCCGGGCGGGGAGGGTTCAGCGTTTCCTGGAGCCGGAGGTTGAGTTCACGAACGCCCAGGGACCCGCGGTGCATGGGACTAAGGACCTGGATATCGCGGATGGGATCGAGACCGAACCGACGGGGGATGCGATCGCGAACGATTTCAAGGAGCGTCGGCACCACCGCCTCGGGCGTCGCGCGGTCGATAAAGTGAAAGTCGGAGCCTTCGGGGGCGGCGCGCAGGTCGGGGAGTTGGCCGTGGTTGATGGCATGGGCGCCGGTGATGATCCGGCTTTGGGTGGCTTGGCGGAAGACCTCGGTGAGGCGCACGACCGGCAGGATGTTGCTCTCGATCAGGTCACGCAGGACGTTGCCGGGTCCGACGGACGGGAGTTGGTCGACATCGCCGACGAAGATCACCGACGCGCGCGCGGGCACGGCGCGCAGCAAATGGTGCATCAGGGAGACATCGACCATGGAGCATTCGTCGACGACGACCAGGTCGGTTTCGAGGGGATTGCTTTCGTTGCGGAGGAAACCGCCGGTGCCGGCCTTGACCTCGAGCAAACGGTGGATGGTGCGGGCCGGCTGGCCGGTGGCCTCGGAGAGCCGTTTGGCGGCGCGGCCGGTTGGCGCGCAGAGCAGGCATTCGACGCCTTTGGCGCGGAGGATCAGCAGGAGGGCGCGGACGAGCGTGGTTTTACCGACTCCAGGTCCGCCGGTGATGACGAGCAGGCGATGGCGCAGGGCGAGGCGCACGGCTTCCTGTTGGGCGGCGGCGAGGGGATTGCCCAGCTTGTCCTGGCACCAGGCGAGAGCTCGTTCGACGTCGATGGGCGGATAGCTCACGTTGCCTGCGAGCAGACGTTTCACGTGTAGTGCGATGCCGGTTTCCGCGCGTTGGAGGGCGGGGAGGAAAATGAGATCCGTGCCGTCGATCGATTCGCGGAGCAGGTTGCGTCCGGCCAGGGTGCGGTCGAGGGCTTGGGCGATGACGGCATCGTCGACGAGCAGGAGTTTGCCGGCGCCTTCGAGCAATTGTGCGAGCGGCAGGGCGCAGTGGCCGGCGTTGGTGGCTTCGAGCAGGACATGATCGAGGCCGGCGGCCGCCCGGAGCAGGGAATCGAACGGGACGCCGAGTTTCTGGGCGATCTGGTCGGCGGATTTGAAGCCGATGCCGGTGATGTCCCGGGCGAGAATGTAGGGGTTGGCGCGGACTTTTTCGATGGCGTCCTCGCCGTAGGTTTTGTAGATGCGGACCGCGCGGCTGGTGCTGACTCCGTGCGAATGGAGGAAGATCATGATGGCGCGCACGACCTTTTGTTCGGCCCAGGCTGCTTTGATTTGGCTCCGGCGCTTGGGTCCGATGCCTTCGACCTGCTGCAGCCGGGCGGAGGCGTTTTCGATGATTTCAAAGACCGATTCGCCGAAGTGCTCCACGAGTTTGCGGGCGTAGACCGGTCCGATGCCGCGGACCATGCCGCTCCCGAGGTATTTTTCAATGCCTTCGAGGGTGGTGGGGGGTGTGCTGGTCAGGATCTCGGCTTTGAATTGGAGGCCGTGTTCCCGATCACGAATCCAGCGTCCCTCCGCGTGCAGCCATTCGCCGGGGCTGACCGAGGGCAAGGCGCCGATGACGGTGACGAGATCGCGATGGCTTTTGACCTTGAGCTTGAGCACCGCAAACCCGTTTTCCTCGTTGAAGAAGGTGACGCGTTCGATCAGGCCGCTGAGGCTTTCCGCTGGTTTACTAGGGGCATTCCCGTCGATGGGCTGGGGCGGGGACGGATTGGGTGCTGGTTGGATCCCGCTCATTCGAGCTCGTACCAAATCTGAGGGCGCGCGGATAGTCAAGGTTCTCGGTGCGTGGTGAAGCGCGGTGGCACTGGCTGCCGATGCAATGCGATCGCAGTCCGAATGAGAAAACGGGATTTGGCGGGCTGTCGTGAAGAGGGTTGACTATTAACGGTTTAACGTGTCAGCTGCCTGCTGGCATCCAAGTAGCTAACGGCTGGGTTTGTCCACTTGCGTTTCAGCTGGCTTCTTATGCTTCGGTGGCCGGGGTATTTTGAGGCGGCTGGGGTATTGGTTGAACGTTGTGCCAGAGTGGCCGTGCGGTAGTGGCGTTATGAGCGTGTTCGTTGAGACCCTTTGGGCGAGAACTGAAATGAACGAGAATTCTCTCGAGACACAGATCGAAGAGCTGCTGCAGCAAGCATCCGAGTATGCGACGCAATCCATCGCGAGCATGGTAGAGCAGTTGGAGGAGGACTACGGGACGCCGAACAAGCTGTTTTACGATTATGTGCGGCTGATGCACGGGCTGGAAGTTCACTTCTTGTTTCCCACCTTGAGCGAGTCGGACCGGGACTTGATGGTGGCCCTGCTGAGCGCGCGCAGTGCGATGGTGATGGGGATGAGCAAGGTGGTGGCGGTCGCTCCGGGCGAGGCGAGGCAGGAGTTGGAAGCGGTGACCACGCATTTGAAGAATCGGTATGCGGATCTCAAGGGGCAGATCCAGGGCCACAGGTTGCTTGAACGGTTGACCTCGCTGCAACGGAGGATCATCGAAGAACGGTTTCTGGCACCGCCCAATTGACGGTGGTGGTTCGATGGTGCCGACTTCCTGAGGCCGCGTAGTTGGAGGGTGCGAATCCCGCCCGTTCGCCGTGCGCGCCAAAAAACCTCTTGCCTCACCCCGGTTCGCCCCCTATATTTCGCGCTCTTTTCTAAAGAGATTACGGCACTTATGCGTCGCCCCAAAGGTATCAAAACGAAGAAGTCGGTGGCCAAGCGTTTCAAAATCACCGCGCGTGGCAAGGTGCTCCGCATGCACGCGGGCAAACGTCACTTGCTGGCCACCAAGAGTCCCAAACGCCGGCGCAAGCTCGGCACGGCCGTGGTGGTCGGTCCGGAGGACGCCCATCGTGTCCTGGAGAGCCTCCCTTTCACCCGGTAACAACCCCTAATCCATCCTGATCCATGCGAGTTACGAACGCCCCGGCCTCTTGGAAACGCCGGAAACGAACCATCAAAGCCGCCAAGGGCTTTCGGTTACGTCGCTCGAAGCTTTACCGATACGCCGCCGATGCCCTCGATCACGGCCGTCAATACGCCTACCGCGATCGCCGCAACAAGAAGCGCTCATTTCGGGCTCTCTGGCAGATTCGGATTAACGCCGCTACTCGCAGCGTAGGATTGACTTACAGCCGGTTCATCGAAGGCCTCAAGGCCGCCCAGATCACTCTTGACCGCAAGGTTCTGGCGGATCTGGCCGCCACCGATGCCGCCGCTTTCGGCGAATTGGTCAAAGTCGCCCAGGATGCCCTGAAGACCAAGGCCGCCAAAGCCGCCTGATGATCCCTGCTCCGGCCGGCAACAGGCTGGTCGGACCGGGCAGTCAAACTCGTCTTCCGCAACCCGGGCGACCACGCGAGGTCGCCCGGTTCGCTTTTGGGCACGCGCCCGTCCGTGAACCGACTTTGCGCCGAGTTGCCGCTCCGCCATATACTGAAGCCCGCTTATGTCCTCGTTGCTGAACGATATCGAACCGCTCAAGCAGGCTGCCCTGGCCGATCTCAAGGCCGCCTCCGATCTTGGCGCCCTTGAACAGGCCAAGGGGACCTGGGTTGGGCCCCACGGCAAACTGACCGCGCTGATGAAACAGTTGGGCAGCCTGTCGAAGGAGGAAAGACCCGCGGCAGGGAAGGCGATCAACGCTGTCAAGGCCGACCTCGAGAGTGCGCTTGCCCAGCGCCGGGCTGAGCTCGAACTTAAGGCGGCTCAGCCCCAACACCCGGTCGATTTCACCCTGCCCGGACGTCGGCGCACCCTGGGGAAGCTCCATCCGCTGACGCAGGTTACCGACGACATCGTTCGGTCTTTTCGGAAGCTTGGGTTCGCGGTGGCCGACGGGCCGGAGATTGAGGACGACTACCATTGTTTCGACGCCCTGAACACGCCCGCGGATCACCCCGCGCGGGACACCCAGGACACTTTCTACCTCCAGCCGGCCGGGTCGGCCGACCCGCTGTTGCTTCGCACGCACACGTCTTCGGTTCAGATCCGGGTGATGGAGAAACAACCGCCTCCGATTCGGATTGTGGTCCCTGGGCGCGTCTACCGCCGCGACAATGCCGATGCCACCCACAACCCCACGTTCCACCAGATCGAAGGGCTCTACGTCGATCGCGACGTCACGGTCGGAGACCTCAAGGGCACGGTCGAATTCGTCTTCAAAGATCTGCTTGGCTCCGACGTGAGAATCCGGTTTCGGCCGCATTATTTCAGCTACACGGAGCCCAGCTTCGAAATCGATTTCAGCAGCCCGCTCACCCGCAAGATGGGCAAGGACTGGCTCGAGATCGCCGGTTGCGGCATGGTCCATCCCCAGGTGTTCGAAACGGTCGGTTACGATCCTGAAACCTGGACCGGTTGGGCGTTCGGATTCGGCATCGAACGCATCGCCATGATCCGCTACGGAATCAATGACATCCGGCTCTTCTACGAGAACGATCTCCGGTTTCTAAGTCAGTTCTAAGCCCAATCCGACGACCGCCCGGCAGCCCCATGAAAGTCACCCTCAACTGGCTCAAACAATACGTCGATTTCAACGGGTCACCCGAGGATCTCGCCGACCGGCTTACCATGCTCGGCCCTGAAGTCGAGGAGATCCGCAAACTCGCCGGCGACTTCGAGGGCGTCGTCGTCGCCCAGGTCATCACCCGCGATCGACATCCCAACGCCGACAAACTCTCCGTCTGCCGCGTCCACGACGGCCAGGGCGAACGCCAGATCGTCTGCGGCGCCCAGAACTTTCAGGCGGGTGACAAAATTCCCCTCGTGCTCCCCGGCGCCACTTTGCCCGGCCCGCCCGGTGAGAAACCGTTCACGATCAAAGTCGGCAAAATCCGGGGCGTTGAATCTCACGGCATGATGTGTTCCGGCCGGGAGCTTGGGCTTTCTGAAGATCACGCGGGACTATACCTGCTGCCGCCGGACGCCGTGATAGGCCAGCCATTGGCCGAGCACCTCGGCCGCGTTGCCGGCGATGTGCTCTACGATCTCGAGATCACTCCCAACCGACCCGATCTGAACAGCGTCATCGGCATTGCGCGCGAAGTCGCCGCTCAGTCAGGCGGTCAAATCCGACTGCCCCAGGTCACGCTGCCCGCCGCCGCCCCGGGATTGCCCCGCGCCGCGGACCTGGTCGAGGTGCGGATCGATGCGCCGGATCTTTGTCCCCGTTACACCGCGCGCGTCATTTGCGGCGTCAAAGTTGGCCCGAGCCCGGCCTGGCTGAAGTCGGCGCTCGAGAAAGTCGGGCTGCGCAGCATCAACAATGTGGTCGACGTGACGAACTACGTGATGCTCGAAACCGGCCAGCCGCTCCACGCTTTCGATTACCGGCTTATCGCCAGGAACGCGGCCGGAAAACCGACCATCGTGGTTCGCCGCGCCCAACCCGGCGAAGCCTTCACCACGCTTGACGGTCAGAGCCATCAACTCGCCCCGGACACGCTCCTCATTGCCGACGAAGAGAAGGGCATCGCCCTCGCCGGGGTCATGGGCGGGCTCAATTCCGAAATCAACGATCGAACCGAGGATGTCCTGATCGAGAGCGCCTACTTCGCCCCCACCGGCATCCGGCGCACTTCAAAAACCCTCGGCCTCCGCACGGACGCCAGCTATCGCTTCGAGCGCGGAGCCGACCCCGGCAACACCGACTGGGCCAGCCAACGCTGCGTCCAATTGCTGCTCGAAACCGGCGGCGGCCAGCTCGCCGACGGGGTTGTCGACGCCTATCCCGAACCCATCCCGACCCGGCGGATTACGCTCCGTCACCACCAGGTCAACGCGCTCCTCGGCATCGTTCTCGAACCCGCGCAGGTCGAGTATTATCTCTCCCAACTCGGCCTCAGAATTGTCGGGCGCAAAGCCACACCGGTCGATGCCAACCTTGCACCCGAGCCGGTCACTGTTCAGATCCCCACTTTCCGAGTGGACTTGAAACGCGAAACGGACCTGATCGAGGAGGTCGCCCGGCTTTACGGAGTCGACAAGATCCCGGCTACGCCCCCGCGGGGCGCGATCGGCAGTCACCCCTTCGACGCTGTCTTCGATCAACACGCCGAGGTCCGCCGGCTCCTCGTCGGCCTCGGATTGCACGAAGCCCAGGGTCAAACGCTCGTCTCCGAGGCTGCCGCCAGGCCGTTCAGCCCCAACCTGGTTCCCCTGCAGAAGCCCTTGAGCAGCGACATGAACGTGCTCCGGCCGAGCCTGCTGCCCGGTTTGCTCGATTCGCTCCGCCATAATCTCAATCGCAAAAACGAACGCGTCGCTCTCTTCGAAATCGGCAGGGTCTTTCTCCCCGGCCAAACCCAGCCCGCCGAATCACTCCGCCTCGCCATCGCCCTGACCGGTCCCCGCCAGCCGGAGTTCTGGGCCGGCGACGATCGCGAAGCACGGTTCGATGCTTACGATCTCAAAGGGTTGCTCGAGGAATTCCTCGAGAAACTCGGCCTGCGCGGGGTCGCCTGGGTCCGGTCTCAAGAGGTTTCCTCAGTGTTCCTCGAGTCCGCCTCTCTGGCGCTCGGCGGCAAAGTCCCCCTTGGCCAGTTCGGTCAACTGCTGCCGGCTTTGGCCCGGCAGTACGACTTGCGCGATCCGGTGCTGCTGGCCGAGCTGGACTTGAACCAGCTCCTGGTCCGGCGTACGGCGACTCGGACTTTCAAGCCGCTTCCGGCGTTCCCGAGCATCCGGCGTGACCTCGCCATGATTGTCGGCGAAACCGTCACCCACGACGCCGTGCTCGAAACGATTCGGTCGGCCAAGCCGCAATACCTGGAACGGATCGATCTATTCGATGTCTTCCGGGGAAAGACTGTCCCCGCCGGACACAAGAGTGTCGCCTACGCTTTCACTTACCGGCACGCGGAACGGACCCTGACCGACGCCGAAGTCAATGCCACCCACGAACGAGTGGCCGGGCAGTTGGTGGCCAATCTGCCCGCCCAGGTGCGCGGCTAGCTCGCGGATTCCCCTGTTCAAATGTCGAACACCCCGGCGCTCAATTGCTCCCAGCACATCACCTGGTTATTCAGGCAACTGACCACCCGCAGCCCGGAGTCCTGCGAGACCACCAGCGCCACACTCCCCGGCAGCGCCTTGCAGAAGCGGTAGGCCGACCGATGCCGGGTTCCCATCAGGGTCGCGGGCTCGAATTCGACCTCCTGCGTTTCGGGATCGATCACTCGACCCACCATTTCCACCTCCGGCAGTTCGCCTGAGATCTCCGCGCCAAACCCGATTGCCTCCAACGCGTGGGTCAATACCACCGCGCCGTCCACCATCGCGAGCGAGGCGGTGAACCGGGTCAGCTCGGTCATGGCGTCGTCCGTGGCCGCAATCCGCGGGTCCGTCGCGCACACGTACTCTTTCCAGCCGGCGGTCCGGGGCGGGGGATGGGTTTCGCCGCAGCTTTCGGCCAGCAAGTTCATCGCGCGCAGCATCAAGGTTCGCGCCCGCACTTGAGGTTCCCCGGTCTGGAAGGGGTACTTGATCCGCACATAACGCTGAAGGGTGTCTCGGTCCAAGGCCAGCTCCCGCCTGAGCAACAGGATGGTTCCGCCGTGCCGCGCGCTGCGAATCGCGCTGATCATGCGCAGCCCCAACTGTTGTTGCAGCTGGCGCGGGAACCTCGAATCAAGCAGCGCCCAGGGCCGGCCCGCTCTGGCCCGTGCACTCTCGTGCGAGGCTATGATCTCCTCGCGCGCCGCCTTCGATTCCGCCAGTTCGCGTTCCGTCTCCAGAAAACTCACCGAGGGCAGCGCCAGTCGCCCGCTCTGCAACCTGACAATCGTGAACGAACCCCTGGCCACCGTCAGCCGCCCCGGGCCACTCGCCGCGATGACCAGCGAGGAGGGCAGGTTCGAGAAACCGCGACGCGAACCTTCCAGCGCCCGAATCCAATCGGTGCCCGAGTGGATCAACCCCCAGATTTCCGGTTGTCCCCGCGAATTGAGTCGCAGCCCGATCAGCGCCCGCTCGAAGCCGGCCGCGGGCGAGAGCCGTCGCAGTTCATTCGCGGAGAACGGCCGCGGCTGAGCGAAGGTCATCCGATGCAAACCCTCGGGCGGACCGCTCTCGCCGGCGAAGCGTCCCGGCTCCCGCAGCATCACCCGGAACAGCACCGGGCGATCCTCTTCCCGCATCAGGCTGGCCTGGTAACACGTGGAGAGCAGCAGTTGGAGAGTGTTCGAAGACGGCAGCGGATCGGCCGCCCCGGGTTCGTCGATAAACGAACGAAAGGGCGCCGCCGCCGCCAATTCGCGCGTCCAATGCTCGCGCACAAAGACTTCCAAATTCTCCGGGTAAGCGTGCATGACTGGTTCGCGGCCCAAAATGCACGGGACCGGGTCCCTTGTCCATCGCGATGCGAACCTGACTTTCGATACTCGGGGGGCAGGTCGCGACAGAGTTTGCGAAAACCCTCCAAAAACCGACGCTGCGCGCCCAGGGTCTTCACTGCAATTTCTCCACTTCCGTGTGTCCCTCCCCGGTCGAGACGAGTTTTGGCGAGGGCTGTTCGCCGAATTCCTTGTTCATGCGGGCCATGAGCAGTTTCAGCGCGTCGTCGGGTTGGGTCTAGCGGCTCATCACCAGCTTCTTCCCGCCTGTGGTCGGGAAGACGACATCGAGCATTTGGACTTTAGCCAATTGATCGAGTGCCTGGCGGGGAGTCAACCCGGAGGCCAGGGGCTTGAGCCAGTAAGCGACCGTGAACCTGTCACCCTGTCTTTTCTCTGGATTGAGGCAGACCTGGATGGAAGACGAGATCATCCAGGGTTGCGACCATGAACCTGTCACCCTGTTTATCGAGCGATAGCTGTTGATTGACAAGGGGATGGGCGATTGGGACGCGGCTATGCGGAGGGGATGCGCGCTTTTCGAGCAGGCGGTTCGGCGGGCTGGGCGCTTGCCTCATGCCGTGCGTAAGGAGGCTGGGAGGAAGGCCGGCAGGAAGGCTGGCGCGAAGGACCGAACAAGGGGACCGAACAAGGTGACAGGTTCGTGGTTTCCGCGGAACTCCGGCCGTTTCGAGCTTTCCGCATTCGGTATTCGGATTTCCTTCGGATTTCGAGATTCGGGTTTCGGATTTGGCTGCGACTCCGCCGCGCGGTGCAATGTGCGGGCAGGGGGCACCAGATGTCACGGTGGGCGGGGCTTGCCAAGCGGAGGTCGATTTGGCCATCATGCGGAGGAAGAATAATGAGAACCATGAAACAAACTCCTTTCCGCTGGCTCGGAATCGTATGCGCACTCGTTCTGGGGCAGATGGCCGTTGCGCATGTCGGCCACTTGCCCTCGGTTCACGATGTCGTGGCCGGGGTGCTCGACCGTATTCGGCGGGAGTTGCCGGACGAAGCCATTCGGGGATTGACGGCTTCGCAGGTGGAGGCACGGTTGAGTTCGGAGGAACGGGAGGTATTGAGTTCACGGCACCTGGTGTTTCGAGTGGACGTGCCGGTGAACCTGACGCTTTTGTGCGATGCCAATCTTGCGGGCGATCCGTTCTGGCTTGGAGCGCGCGGTTTCAAGTCAACGGGTGTGACGTTGGAGAGCCAGGGATCGAAGTTTCTGGCTTGGGAACGGGATTTCGAGGCTGGGGAGATTGGGTTGGGGGTGAACTCGCTGCGGGGTGGCGGGCTTCACTATTTGGTTTTGGTCAGGGCGCTGGAAACGGGTCGGCGGGTGGTGGTGGATCAGCTTTACCCGGGCCAGATGCGGGTTGAGGAGATGCGTGCCGGGGTGAAACCGTATGTGGATCGGGACGAGACATTGGCGGTCATTCCGGCTGCTTTTGAGGGATGCACCCTGATCCGGACGGAGTATGGACGGCGGAATGACGGGCGTGTCGTCGGGTTGTATCGGTGGACTGAGCATCCGAGTTCGGAGCGGCCGGATCAGCTGGTGTTGACCTGGAGCGGCGATCCCAAGACGACGCAGACCGTTCAGTGGCGGACCAGTCTGGGGGTAAAGCGGGGGTGGGTGGCGTATGGCCGGAAGTCGGAGACGACCGGCGAACCGCCATGGAAGTGGAAGCGGTTGAAGGCGGGCAGTTGGGAACTGGAGGATCGGCTGCTGATTAACGATCCGGTGGTGCGGCGGCATGCGGTCGAGTTGGTGGATCTGGAGCCGGGGACCACATATGTCTATTGCGTGGGGGACGGTTCGCGGCGGGGTTGGACTGAACCAGCCGAGTTCACGACCGCACCTTCCGGCGCGGAACCGTTTTCGTTCATCTACATGGGCGATGCCCAGAACGGGCTCGACCGGTGGGGCACGCTGGTGAGGAACGCGTTTCGGGAGCGGCCGGATGCGGCGTTTTACCTGATGGCGGGTGACCTGGTGAATCGGGGCAACGAGCGTGATGATTGGGACGAGTTTTTTCACAATGCCTCGGCGATCTATCGTCGGCGGCCCCTGGTGCCGGTGTTGGGGAACCACGAATGTCAGGGTGGCCGGCCGCGGCTTTATCTTGAGCAATTCACGTTGCGGCCGAATGGGCCGGAGGGGATCGAGCCGGAGCGGGTTTATGCGCTGGAATATGGCAACGCGATTTTTCTGATCCTGGATTCCAACGTGGATCCGGCGGCACAGACCGCCTGGCTTGAGTCACAGTTGGCGGCGACCCAGGCCAAGTGGAAATTCGTGGCGTATCATCATCCGGCGTATTCGTCGGCACCGCAGCGCGACAACGTGAAGTTGCGCGAGCTTTGGACCCCGATCTTTGACAAGTATCACGTCGATCTCGCCTTGCAGGGACACGATCACGCCTACTTGCGGACCTACCCGATGAAGGGTCAGCAACGGGCGGAATCTCCCAAGGAAGGCACGGTATACATCGTGTCGGTTTCCGGCACCAAGATGTATTCCCAGGATCCGCGTGATTACACGGAGTTTGGCATGACCAACGTTTCGACTTATCAAGTGCTGGACATCCAGATCAGCGGGGATCGGCTGGTGTATCGGGCGTATGATCTGGACGGGGCGTTGCGGGACGAGTTGATTATCGAGAAATAGGGGGTGGACGCTACCTGGTGATGGGATCGCCGCCTTTGCGGTCGAAGGCGGTGACGTTGGTGAGGACAATGGGTTCCTTGACGGCGGGGACTTCGGTGAAGCGGAAGTCGGAGAAATTGATGCGTTGGACCTCGGTGGCCATCATGACTGGCCGCAGGTCGTCGGTGGCGCAGGTGAGGCGGACACTTTCGAGGCTGAGGCGTTCGACATTGCGCGCGTAGAGGCCCCAGGCGGGCAGGGGACGGGCATCGACGCCCGGGGCGGTGGCGGGGGTTTGGGCCTGTTCGGCGGTGCCGCCGCCGATGAACTCGAGGCTGACATTGCGGAAGACCATGTTGGTGATGGGGGTTTCCGCGTAGCTTTCGAGGGAGGCCGCGGCGCGGTAGATGCCGGTGGCGGTCAGGCCGTTGACTGTGATGCGTCCGGCGGTATTGCCGGGTTGGAGCCAGATACCGAGCGGCGAGGCGATCTTATGCATGGTGACATCCGAGATGAGGACGTCATCGAGGAGCCCCTGGGTGGCGTCCCAGGCGCCGGGTTGCAGGAGGATTCCCGTGAGCATGTTGTAGCGCTTGGAAGTGCGATGGGGGTGCACGCCGGGTCCGAGGAACAGGGTGTCATGGATCGTGAGGCGCCGGGCCGGGCCGATCAGGCGGATGCCGTTGCAGGCGGAATTGATGATGCAGCCGGAGACGACGGTGTTTTCCCAGTAACGACCGGCGATGGCATCGTCGCCGGTGTAGAAGCGGCAATCGGTGATCTGGACGTTGCGGCAAGGGCGGTCGGGCGCGCCGCGGAAGTGGACGCCATCCCAACCGCCGAGGAAGGTGACGTTGCGGATATCGATGTCATCGCTGACCTGGAAGAAGATGGCGTAGTTGGCGGAGTCGACAAAGGTGAGATCGCGAACGACGAGGCGCCGGCAATTGACGAAGGCGAGCGTATGCGGGCCGCGCATGCGTTCCTCGCCGGTGGGATCGAAGACGCGGTTGCCATCGATGCGCCCGGGGCCGGCGAGGGTGACGTCCTCGAGGTTTTCGCCGATGATCAGGCCACGGTGCCATTTTCCCCATTTGGCTTCGGGCATGAAGTCGGGCGGGGTCGGTTCCAGGTAATGACTGAGGTTGGTGGTGCCGACGAGGGTGGCGCCGGCGTCGAAATAGAGCGTGACCCGGCTTTTGAGTTGGACGGTGCCCGAGAGGTAGCGGCCGGGCGGGAAGAGGACCTGACCGCCGCCGGCGTCGGCGCAAGCGTTGATTGCGGCATTGATGGCGATGGTATCGTGTTCGAGGCCGTCGCCGCGGGCGCCGTGGTCGCGGACGTTGAACACGCCTGGGGCCGCCGCGAGGCTGGTGGCGAGCGCGAGGAGGCCGGTGCCGGCGACGGCGGTGAGGCGGCGAAAGAGTGGGCGCGTGAGGGCCATGAGCTTGGACATGAGTGCGACGATGTTCGTGGAATTGAGACTGTTGGAGAGTCGGTTTTATTCAGTGCCGCGGAGGGTCAGGGTGATCGAAGGGATCGCGGGTGAAAGGGCTGGTGTGAGCCAATGGGGTGGTTGACGATCGCGCGGTTGGCAGGCGATGATGCGCAACATGAGTTTCTTGCGGAACGAAGGGTGGATCCGGAGACTGTGCGGGCTGGGCGCATGCGCAACGTTGTTCGTCGTGGTTCTAACGGCTCCGGCGCTCGCAGAGCAAACGGAATCGGCGACCCGCGCGCAATGGGTGGCATCCCCGGAGCCGGGTTGGCCGCAATGGCGGGGGCCGCGGCGGGATGGGAAATCCGACGAGACCGGTTTGGCCGCGACCTGGCCGGAGGGGGGGCCGGGAGCGATCTGGACGGCGACCGACCTGGGTCGGGGTTATTCCGCGCCGGTCATTCAGGGTGATCGGGTGTGGCTGACGGGAGATGTGGGCGAGGAATTGCGGATCTTCGCGTTGGACCTTGAGGGAAAGCGGGTTTGGCAGGCGCAAAACGGGGCGTCCTGGAAGGGGCCTTATCCCGGCGCGCGCGCCAGTGTGGCCTTGAGTGGAGGGAGGCTGTTTCACCTGAATGCGCATGCGCGGGTGGTTTGTCTGGACGCGGCCAGCGGCCGGGAGCACTGGGCGGTGAACCTGTTCGAGGAATTTGGCGGCAAGAACATCACCTGGGGAATCAGCGAATGTCTGTTGGTGGATGGCGACCGGGTGATTGTGACGCCGGGCGGGACTCGCGCGTTGATGGCGGCGCTCGATGTGCGGGATGGTTCCACGGTATGGACGTCTGGCCCGTTGCGGCTGGGGGCGTCGGAACTTCCCCGGCATGAGCGGGTGGCGGAACCGGCCGGTGACACCGACAACGCCGGGTATGCATCGCCCATCCTGGTGGAAATGGGCGGACGCCGCGTCATTGTGAGTTGCTCGCTGCGCCATCTGTTCGGGGTGGATGCGGCTTCAGGCGAACTGTTGTGGACCCGGCCGTTGCCGACGCGGTTCGAGGTCATCGCCGCGCCGCCGGTGTTGGTCGGCGACGCGATATTTGTGACGGCGCCGGACGCGGGCGGGGGGCGGATGTATCGGTTTGGGGGAGAGGCTGGCGCGATCGTGCCGGAGTTGGCATGGAAGACGGAGTTGGACACCTGTCATGGCGGGGTGTTGCATCTGGACGGGATGCTGTTTGGGGCATGGTATCGGGCGCGCAAGGGTTGGGCGGCGTTGGATGCGCGGACCGGGGCGGTTCGGTATGAACTCAGGGAGGTGCCGAAGGGATCGCTGTTGCATGCGGACGGCCGGCTCTATGCCCTGAGCGAAGCGGGTGAGATGCTGTTGTTGCGGCCGGGCGACGGGGAATTCGAGGTGGCGGGGCGGTTTGAGTTTGTGGGTGGGCGGGTGAACGATGTCTGGGCGCATCCGGTGGTTTGGGGGAAGCGATTGTACCTGCGGTATCATGAACGTTTGGTTTGTTATGATATCGCCGCGCCGTAGGCCATTTGGCGTATGAAAAATGTGATGCGGAAGGTTTGGCTGGTGGCACGGGGAGTGGCGCTGTTTACTTGGTGTGCATCAAGCATCATGGCAGAGCAAGCGAGTGAAGCGGAGCGATGGCTGGCGGCGGCGGGGCCGGTGCCGGAGTTTATCGCTGCCGGTTCGAAACCGGAGTGGCAGGAGCAGCGGTTGCGCATCCGGGAAACGCTCGGTTCGTTGTTGGGCCAGCTGCCGGCCCGGCCGGACAGGCCGCTGGTGAAGCTGGTTCGGCGTGAGGACCGCGGGGGTTACGTCCTGGAGAAGTTTGAGTTCGACAATGGCGCGGGTGCGGTTGTGCCGGGCTATTTGTTATTGCCGAAAGGGGCGGCCAAGGCACCGGCGATTCTCTATTGTCACTGGCATGGCGGCCAGTACGACGTTGGCAAGGAGGAATTGTTCCGGACGAATGCAACGCCGGTTGCGCCTGGTCCGGCTTTGGTCGAGCAGGGGTACGTGGTGCTCGCGATTGACGCGTATTGTTTTGGCGAACGCAACGGCCGGGGCCCGGGCGGGTTTTCGGAGAAGGGCGGCGCAGGGGAGATGACGGCGAGCAAGTTCAATTTGTGGGTGGGGCGGACGTTATGGGGGATGATGGTGCGGGATGATCTGATGGCGTTGGACTATTTGGTCAGCCGGCCCGAGGTCGACCCCAGCCGGATCGGAGTGACCGGCATCAGCATGGGGTCGACGCGCACGTGGTGGGTGATGGCGATGGACGACCGGCCGCGGGCGGCGGTGGGGATCTGTTGTCTGACCCGCTACCAGGATCTGATTCTGGCGGGGGAACTCAGGCAGCACGGCATCTATTACTTCGTGCCGGGGCTGTTGCGGCATTTCGATATCGAAGCGGTGGTGGCCCTGGCGGCGCCGCGGCCGATGTTGTTCCTTTCGGGCGAGATCGACGCCGGGTCACCGGCCGAGGGGATCCGGACGATTGAATCGCGGGTGCGACCGGTCTACGACTTGTACGGGGTGGCCGACCATTTCCAGAGCGTGCTGTATCCGGAGACGGGGCACGTTTACACCCCGGAGATGTGGCAGCGGATGGTGGAGTGGATGGGGCGGTATGTGCGGGGTGGCTGACCGCGAATCAGCGTTCGAAGGGAACGGCGTAGAGGTTGACGCTGAGCGGGGCGACGGCGATGGCGGCGGGATTGAAATCGGGAAGGACGGTTTCGTGGATCTGGATGGCCGGATCGTGGCCCGGGGCATTGAATGCGAGCGGGTCGGGGCCGGTGATGAGGTGATGGGTGGCCTGAGGGTTGGTGCGGCCGTTGGCGAGGTTGAGTTTCAGGATGTAGCTCCGCAGCGTGGGGTTGACGATGGCCAGGGTAAGTCGCCGCCGGTCGGCGGTGAGCGCGGCCGAGACGTCGAGCGGGGCGGTGTCGCCGTCGAGTTCGAGTCCCTGGGCGCCGAAGTGGCGTCGATACAGCTTGAGGGGCAGGCCGGTGGCGTCGAAGGCGGCGGCGTGGGCGGTGGTTTTGATGGCGCCGATGACATTGACCGTCTGGGCGTAGTTGGCCATCTGGATGACATCGCTTTGGCGGACCATTTCGTGGATGCCGCGGGCGATGCCGAGCGCGTCACGGAGGGTGTAACGGACGCCGAGTTCGCCATAGAGATGCGGGCCGTACCAGTAGTTCCATTCGTCGAGCGCGATGGGAATGGAACGGTCCTTGAGGCTGGGCAAGGTGCTGAGGTAGCGACGATGGGCGTTGGCCTTGTCGCGGATGGCATTGGGGATGGCGGCGACATGGGCCTCGAGGTCGGCCTGCTCGCCGCAATAGAAATGTTCGCTGAGCAAATCCATTTCCTGGGCGCAGTGGGTGAGCATGCCTTCGCTCCAGGGACCGGTGGCGCCGACGGCGATGATGCGGATGTCCGGATCGACGGCGCGCATGGCGCGGACGAACTCGCGATGCCGAACCTGGTAGCGGTCGAGGTCGACGTGGCCCAGCTGCCAGTCGCCGTACATTTCGTTGCCGACCCCCCACCATTTGACGCCGTAGGGCTGGGGTTGGCCATGGGCGGCCCGGCGCCGGCCCCAGATTGTTTGGGGTCCGCCGTTGCAGTATTGGACCAGGGCGGCTGCGAGTTCGGGTGAACCGAGGCCGGTATTGACCACCACGAGCGGTTCGGTGCCGAGCCGTCGGCAGAAGGCGATGAACTCGTCGACGCCGAAATCGTTTGGCTCGATGCCCTGCCAGGCGGGGTTCTTGCGCGGCGGCCGTCGGTCTTTGGGGCCGATGCCATCGCGCCAGTCGTAACCGCTCACGAAATTCCCGCCCGGCCAGCGATAGATCGGCGAATCCAGTTCCCGGAGGAGCTTGAGGGTGTCGGTTCGAAGGCCGTCCACATGGTCGGCCGGCATTAGCGAGGCAGCGCCGATCCAGATGGCGCCGCTGGATTCCAGACCCAAGGTCAGGATGCCGTTGGTGGTGGTGGTTCCGGGGCGAAAATGGAAGGGGTAACGCCCGAAGTTCTGCTGGTTCAGCCGGAAAGTGGCGGTGTCCGACTGGCTGGGCCGGCTGCCCCACTGCAATCGGACTTTGACCGTGCCGCGGCCGGCGAGGATGACATGGCCTTGATAGTCGCGGTCCGCCTGCAGTCCGAGGGCGGCTTGCTGGATACCATGGAGTTCGTCCGGGGCGCGCGTGGTCATCGAGATTTTGACCGAGGCATTGCCGGTGTAGATTCGTTCCGGGTCATGGAGCAGCGACCAGCCAATCTCGGTGCCGAATTTGCGCCAGGGCGAATCGGGCGATCCGGGGGGATAGAAGAATTTGCGGTCCTCGAGCAACTCGGCCCAGATGCCGCCGTAGATGCAGCGGCCGAGGTGTTCGATGAACTGGCCGTAAATGAACGGGTGGATGGGATGGGTTTCGCGATTGAGGTTCAGCGACACCTCGATCGGAGTGGGGTCGGCGGTCGCGGGAGGAGCGGGGTCGGCGGTGGCGGTGGGCGGCGGCGTATCGGGGGCGGGCGATTCGGCGGCCATGGTTCGGAGTGGGGCGAGCAGGAGCAGGCCCACCATCAGCCAGCGATCGAGACGGGATAGGGCGGTCATCTGGATCACGGAAACAGGGAACCAGATTTTGGGCCGACGGCCAATGCAAATCGATCCGGCCAACCGCCCAGTTGGCGGGTGGGCGTCGAGGAACGGACTGAGCTATGATCGAGCGGGGGGGCGGTGCGGGTTGGGCAACCCGCGATACGGCAGGCTAGGCAGCCTGCGCTACGACCGCGCTTGTTGAATTCTCCTCAAGTGAATCAAAGCGAGTTTGTCCTGTGTGCGGTCCAACGCGGCTTTAGCATCGATGAGCGCAGAGAGGCTCAGGATATGGACTGTTCCAACCGGCAATTCGGCGGGCTCGCTGCGGCCGCGGACGGCCAGGTAATCGCCGACGCCCGATATTTCGCCCAGGCAATCAAGCACACCCAGATCGGTGCGCAGATACAAATTCTTGAGTCCGCGCGGAAAATCGTCCGCGACCTTGAACGCCAGTCGTTGTGGGGTTTGGCGGTGGACCGGGTTCAAGCCGTCGAGGGCGCGCTCCAGGCGGAACAGGTTTTGCTCGGTGAAAGGCAGGCAAACATCCACGTCACGGGTGACCAAGGGAACTCCGTGGAACACGCCTGCCAGCCCGCCCACGAGCACAAACTCGACCCGCTCACGGTTCAGCCGTTCGAGAATCTGGGTCAGTTGCTCCATGAGTTCGGGTTCCGGCTTTCTCCAGCATGCGCACCAAGCCCAGGGCGCGGTCGTTTTCCACCAACCTCTGCCACGGAGTCAGGCGCAGGCTGTCTTCGAGCAACGAGAAGTCGATGTCGCGATCGGCAATGGACGCGGGCGTGCCCGGATCGATCGAGGCAGCTTCTTCGAACGCGCGGTTTGGAGTTCCGTTGGACATCTTTGGTAGTATCGGTTGGCTCAATAAGACCTCGCCGGCACATAATACGAGGGCAGCAATCCGGCACTCGCGGCGAACCGACTTCTCTCGCCCGACTCGAACCTGTCAGAAAAAGGAGAGGCGGTTCAAGTCTGAACCCATGCGCCTGGCGTGGCAACAGTGCGGATCCAGACTTGCGCACGCTGGCGAACTATGTCCGGTTGCAGAAAGTGCAGGCGGCAGGTGATGGGATGATCAGATTGAACTGGACGGGGTTAAAGCCAAAGTGGTGGCCGCGGATCGCACGATTACGGGACAGCTGATCGCCCTCTTCAGGTTCGATGAGACCTCCGGCTCGAGCGCCGTGAACTCGGGCCCGGACGCGATCAATGGCACGGCGATTGTCGCGCCGCCGGGGGATGGGCCGCCGGCAAGATCGGTAATGCTTACACGGAGCTCTTCGCCCCCAACGGCGTCCTCGTTACGAACTACACCAAGAATCCGGGAAGAGGTTACAATCTCGGCTTGGGTCAAGGTCGATCCGAACCTGGCGGAATCGGATTATCAGATCGTTCGCAATGCCTCAGGCGCTCTGGGCACCGCCGCGCCGCTCGAGCAATTCGAGTTCGATCTGGATTACAAGGGCAGAACAGGGTGACAGGTTCATAGTCAGGAATCCCGAAGTCATTCTCAATTAGAGAGTAGGAGCAGCGAGCGTCTTCGGGCCGCGGCGGTGTCGCAGACCAGCCGCAGCAACGTCCGCCCGGTCAAGGGGGTCCGGAGCAGTCCGAGCGCCGCCGAGCGCGCGAGCTGGCTGCGACTGACCCTTCGGGCGCAGTCGCGTTCCGGGACCGGAATCGCCCGTTTCAAAAGCTCCCGCCCCGACATCTGCATGACCCAGAAAATGACAAACGGCAATTAGGACGTGACAAGAAGATAGGTGGAAACAGGGTGACAGGTTCAGAGTGAGATGAATGCTTCTCCTTGATGTTCAGGATGTTAATCGTGAACCGATTTTGCCACCTTGATCACTGAGGCGAAGGCCCAATCTCTGAGTGGGTGGAATGGGCGGAGCGGTTATAGCGATCATGGTGGCGACGGAAATCGGGGCGAAGGTCTGGCCGAACCGACGGACCGCGCCGGCAAAGCCCGTCGCGCGGGCGCGGAAGGCGCTTTGAGCTCGTTGCGCAAGCTGCCCCACCGCTTTGGCTGGGATTGCGGTGAGTTGACGGTCCGGCGAGGCGGGAGCAAGATGCGCAGGAACACTTCACCATCATGCCTACTCAAAACCATTCCACCGGGAGCAAACTCAGCGGGTTGACGCGACGGCGTTTCATTGCGAGCGCGGGCGCGACGGCGCTGGCCTTCAACATCGTCAATCCCACGGCGGCGCGCGGGGCGTCCGCCAACAGCGCGTTGACACTCGGGTTGATTGGGTGCGGCGGGCGGGGTTCGTGGATCGCGGATCTGTTCCGGAAGCACGGCGGCTATCGGGTTGTCGCGGTGGCGGACTATTTCCAGGACCGGGTGGATGCCTGCGGGGAGAAGTTCGAGGTGCCGGCGGCGAATCGTTACACCGGGTTGATGGGGTATCGGCGGTTGCTCGAGCAGCCGCTGGACATGGTGGTGATCAAGACCCCGCCGTACTTCCATCCCGAGCAGGCGGCGGCCGCGGTGGACGCGGGACGACATGTTTACCTCGCCAAACCGGTGGCAGTGGATGTGCCCGGGTGCCAGTCGATCGCCGAGTCGGGCCGCAAGGCCACGTCGAAACAGCGCTGTTTTCTGGTCGATTTCCAGACCCGGGCCAATGCTTCCTACCAGGAAGTGGTGCGCCGGGTGCGGGCGGGGCAGATTGGTCGGATTGTGAGCGGTGAGGCGACCTATTTCTGTGGACCGACCTTCGAGCGGGCGAACGAGGAGCTGAAACGCGATCCGCGCAATCCGGAATTGCGGCTGCGGGCGTGGGGCCTGGACCGGGTGCTGTCGGGCGACGTGATCACGGAACAGAACATTCATGCGTTGGACGTGGCTTCATGGATCCTGGATGCGGCGCCGGTTCGGGCGTATGGCACGGGTGGGGCGGCGCGCGGTTACGCGGGAACCTGCTGGGACCATTTTGCGGTGGTTTATTACTATCCGAACGACGTGCTGCTCAGTTTTTCCTCCAAGCAGTTTGGCCACGGTTACGACGATATCCTCTGCCGGGTTTACGGCACCGAAGGCACGGTGGACACGCATTACTTCGGCGCCGTGACGTTGAAGGGGAAGGAGGACGGGTTCAACGGCGGGGTCATGCAGAATCTTTACACCGAGGGGACCGTTAACAACATTGCCGAGTTCCACCGGTGCGTCACCCAGGGCGATTGGTCGAACCCGACGGTGCCCGCCAGTGTGCAAAGCAACCTGACCACGATTCTGGGTCGGACGGCGGCTTACGAGCGACGCGAAATCACCTGGGACGAAATGATGCGCAAATCGGAGAAGTGGGAAGCGGGGCTCGAGGGCGCAAAGGCGTAAATCCGAAGTACGGAGCGAAATTGTTGCGGCCATGAATACCTTGAATCGTCGGATGTTTTTGCGGGGAGGGCTGTCAACTGTCGCAGTTGCTACGATGGTGATCCCGGCCAGCCGGCTTGCGGCCGCGCGGGTCAGGTCGGCCCCGATACGTTTGGGCGGGCCCATCTACGTCAAGACGGACGATCCGGTCGAGCTCGCCCGGGCGCATCGGCGGCTGGGGTATGGAGCCGCGTATTGTCCGGACGTGTCACTGAACGACAGCGCCCGGATCCGGGCGATCGCCGACGCCTATGCGGAGGCGGACGTGGTGATTGCCGAGGTGGGCCGTTGGGTGAACCTGCTGGACGCCGACCCTGCCAAGCGGGCGGCCAACCTGCGGACGGTGACCGAAGGCCTGGCTTTGGCGGACGAGGTGGGGGCGTTGTGCTGTGTGGATATCGCGGGGTCGTACAGCAAGGACGCCTGGTACGGTCCCAGCCCGGACAATGTGTCCAAACGGTTCTTCGATGAAGCGGTCGAGAACGCCCGCAAGATCATCGACGCGGTGAAGCCGCGGCGGGCCAAGTTCTGCTACGAGATGATGGGTTGGGCGTTGCCGGACAGCCCGGAGAGCGCATTGAAGATCCTGAAGGCGGTGGATCGTAAGGGCTTTGGGGTGCATCTCGACCCGTGCAATCTGATCAACTCGCCGACGAAGTTTTACCGAAACACGGATTTGTTGAACGAGTGTTTCGACAAGCTGGGACGCTGGATCGTGAGCTGTCACGCCAAGGATCTCCGCTGGAATCTGGAGATGAACATCCATTTCATCGAGGTGCGGCCCGGTCTGGGCGTGCTCGATTACCCGACTTATTTGCGTCGGCTGAGCGCATTGTCGCATCAACCGCCCCTGATGATGGAGCATTTGTCGACGGCGGAGGAGTACGACCAGGCGCGAGTCCACATATTCGAAGTAGGCAAACAGACGGGGATTGACTTCGGGTGAGGCGCCGTCCGTTGGCGGTGAGCTGCGGAGACAGTCCTCGCTCTCGACTGGCTCCCCCCCTCCCCCCCCGATCCTAATCTTAATCGTAATCTTAATCGTAATCTTAATCGTAATCTTAATCGTAATCTT
>JAHDYP010000085.1:26002-29262 GCA_023383055.1 Verrucomicrobiota bacterium
TAATCTTAATCGTAATCTTAATCGTAATCTTAATCGTAATCTTAATCGTAATCTTCCCCTCACTGCCCAGTATTGGGGATTAAGATTAGGATTACGATTAAGATTACGATTACGAGCGACAGCAAGAGCAAGAGCTGGAACCAAGCGGGTGGTCTGCGCCGGGGCCGGGTGGCCGAGCCGCTTGAGTTCCTCGATGCATCGCACGTGCGGCTTGACGACCGCCGGTTGCTCTACTTTGGCGGGTGCGATTACTTGCGACTCGCGCGCGAGCCGCGGATCCGGTCGGCGCTGGTCGCGGCGCTGGACCGCGGGGAGATCAATGTGGGGGCGTCGCGGCGGACGAGTGGGAATCGGCGGGTTTACGAGGAGCTCGAGGGGGAGTTGGCGGGGTTTTTTGGGGTCGAAGCCGCCGTGCTGGTCTCGAGCGGATATGTGACCGACCTGGTGGCGGCGCAGGCGTTGGCGGGGAGTTACACCCAGGTATTGCTGGATGCGCGCGCCCATGCGGCGCTGGTGGACGCGGCGAAGTTCCTGGAGGCGCCCGTGCTGGTGTTTCGGCATCGGGATGCGAACGACCTGGCTCGGCAGTTGAAGCGGGCAGGGCGGGCATCGCGCCCGATTGTGCTGACGGACGGAATGTTTGCCCACGACGGGTCGGTGGCGCCATTGCGGGCTTACGAGAGAGTCTTGCCGCGGGAGGGGTGGTTGCTGGTGGATGATGCGCATGGCGCGGGGATTCTGGGCGCACAGGGGCGCGGCGCGGCGGAATTGGAGGGAGTCGAGGGCGGGCGGCTGATCCGAACGATCACCTTGAGCAAGGCGTTTGGGGTTTATGGCGGGGCGATTCTCGGGTCGGCCGACTTGCGGGAGCGGGTGCTGCGGCGTAGCCGGTTGTTTATCGGGAACACTCCGCTGCCGCCGGTTCTGGCGGAGGGCGCACGGGCAGCCGTTCGGCTCCTGCGCCGTCGGCCTGGGCTGCGCCGTCGTTTGCGGGAGAACACGCGTTTTCTGCGCGGATTGCTGCGTCAGGGTGGCGTGGAGGTGCCGGAGCATCCGGGGCCGGTGCTCGGGATTCGGCCGGTGGACGACCGGGCGAAGGAGGTGGTGGACGAGGCTTTGTTGAGTCGAGGGGTATTGCCGCCGTTCATGGTCTATCCCGGGGGCGCGGAAGGAGGGTACTATCGGTTTGCGATCTCGGTGGCGCATCGACGGGGAGAGTTGAGGACGGTGGCGGAGGCGCTGCTCAGTTGGCGGGAGCAGTGGGTGGGATGAGGGGATTGAGGATTGGGGGATTGGGGCATTGGGGCAGCGATGGTATAAGCGGTGTATGAAAATCCATTCTGTGAGCGAGCTGAGGAGCTGTTGCCTGGTGGCGGCCGGCCTGATTATCGGGACCACGGCAGCGGCGGATCTTGAAGAATCGAGCATCGAGTTGCTGGTGCGGGCGGATGACATGGGGGTGGCGCAGGCGGTGAACGAGGCCTGCATTTCGGTCTATCGGCAGGGGATCGTTCGCTCCGTGGAAGTGATGGTGCCAGGGGCGTGGTTTCCCGACGCGGTCCGGTTGTTGAAGGAGAACCCGGGCCTGGATGTGGGTGTTCATCTGGCTTTGACCAGCGAGTGGGACCGCTGCAAATGGCGGCCGCTGACGGAAGCGCCAAGCCTGGTCGATGCCAACGGCTTTTTCCGGCCGATGACTCGTCAGCGGTCGGATTTTCCGCCGGACACCGGGTTTCTCGAGGCGGGACCCAAGCTCGAGGAGGTTGAACGGGAGTTGCGGGCCCAGATCGAAGTGGCGAAGCGCAACATTGCACAGGTGACGCACGTATCCGCGCACATGGGGACGCCGGTCTGCACGCCGGAGTTGCGGGCGCTGGTGGAGCGGCTATGTGCCGAGTACGGCCTGCGCTATCGGGATGAGCAGTTGCAGTCTGCGCGCGGATTCGGTGGCTACGAGAAATCGGGGGCGGAAAAGGAAGCCGACCTGGTGAACTTGCTGGAAGGACTGAAGCCCGGGCGCTGGTTGATGGTGGAGCATCCGACTTACGACACGCCGGAGATCCGGGCGATGGGGCACAAGGGTTACGAGAACGTGTCGGAAGATCGGGAGGGAGTGACGCGGGCGTTCACGAGCCCGAAGGTGATGGAAGTGGTTCGACGCCGAGGGATACGGTTGATCAGTTATGGGGAGCTGCAGTGAAAGCGCCGTCGACGCTGGCGCTCTGCCGGCGCAGTCCAAAAGGGCCGCGGTGATTCGTGAGCCGAGGGTTATGGAGTGCGGTGGCAACTGAAGGGCGACACCGCTTTGGCTGGGATGGCGGAGGCCAGTGGTTGCGGGAATGGCGATCTTTTGCCATCCATCTTTTTGTCACGTCCTGATTTCCGTCCGTCACTTTTGAGTCGTGGGTATTTCGCGGCACGATGCTTATTCTGTTTGCTCCGATACCTCCCGCACGACTCAGATGGCGGTGCCATACCGCATTCCGGGGTCCGCAGCTTCCGATTCGGCTATTTTTTTGTCCCCATTTTCTTGTCTGAACGCCCGGGCGTCGGGACAAGAACATGGGGACAAGAAGATGAGGGTCGTGGAGTTGCAATTTGGGTTCGGATCTGGTGCTAGGCTGATGCCGTTTGGGCTGGTGGGTGGAAACAGGGTGACAGGTTCAGAGTGAGATGAGCGCTTCGCCTTGATGGCCAGGATGTTAATCGTGAAGCGGGTTTGCCACCTTTTTCTCTGATACCAAGGCCCACGCTCGGAGTAGGTCTGAGCGGAGCGGCTATAACGAGAATGGTGACGACGGAGGTCGCGACGAAGGTCTGGCCGAACCCGTGGACTGCGTCGGCAAAGCCCGCCTCGCGGGCGAGGAAGGCGCTTTGAGCTCGTTGCGCAACCGGCTGCATCGCTGACTTGCCTCTGCAGCCTAGCCAAAGCGGCGTCGCCCTCCGGTTGCCGCCGCACTCCATAAACCCCGGGCGGTCGAATGCGCGCGGCCTTGATTGGACTGTGCCGGCAGAGCGCCAGCGTCGACGGCCCTTTAGCTGTAATCCGCAAACCAGTTCATAGTTCTCGGCTCCTGCTTTGAGGTTAAGACAGATTCTAGCAAGGCAGACGATCAAGGTCGCGATGAAGGTTGCGATGAAGGTTGAGGGAGGGAAAAGAGAAGCGGGGGGTCCGCCCGGGGCGGGCTCACCCCAGTGGCACGGCGTGAAAAAAAGCATATGGGGGGACCAGGGTTCGATATAACAATGCCCGGGTGGCG
>JAHDYP010000086.1 GCA_023383055.1 Verrucomicrobiota bacterium
CCCGGCTCACCGTATCCGCCGCCTTGGTGACGAACTCCCGGAACGGGTTGTGGCCGTGCGGTAGCTGTGGATGTAACCGCTTGAACGTGGTCCGCAACAGCTCGAGCGAGTAGTTCCAGGTGCTGGGCGACACACCCCGAGCCTGTTCCTCATCCATATATGCCTTGGCGATCTCGGGAGTCACTTCGACGAACTCCAAGATGCCGTCTTTGCGTTCCCGCACGAACGCCACGAACCGCTCGAGGATCGCCGTGCATTGGGCGACGTAGTGTTTGCCCGGAGTCTTACGCCGCGGAATGTCCAGCCACAGCTTGCGCAGCTCCGCCAGTTTGGGGAACCCGGCCGGTTTGCCGGTCTTGATCTCGACCAGCTTCCTGAAGCGCCGACTCCGCGTTACGGTCAAGGGTGAGTTGCTTCTCCTGCCGATCGTGCGCTTCCTGGGCGCGGCCCCGGGAGCGTTCGAACTCATCGTCGCCGAGCATCGTGCGCTTCGGAGGTCGTTTACCGGTGATCGGGACGCCGAGGTTGATGACCGTCTTCCGACCGTTGATCATCCAACTGCCGTACCACCACTTACTGGATTTTCTGATTTCGAGTGCCATATGCGATTCCATGCAAGGCTTTGAAAGCCTGTGAGTTACAATCGGACATGCTGGGAAATGTTTCCAAACATTTGCAAAATAATCCAGGCTAAATCGTCGTATGTGACTGGAGATCAGGCATCATGGTTACCATTCGCAATCAGAAGGTCCAGCCTTCGCCCCGATAGCTCGGGGCTACGGCTTGGCAAGCCATTTTGAAAGCGTCGGCAAGGCTGTGAAAGCCTGACGCCCAGGAGGTTAGGCCCGCTCTCTGCTTTATCGCCGGTTTTGTGCGACCCCCTGCAATTCCGGGCAATCGTTGGAGCGATTTCCAGACATTTGCCAGACTTTTAGCCTTCGTACGGGCTCGGTCTACGTCCTCCGCCGCACGTGCGCATCGATGCTCACGGCGGCCTGGGAAGACGAGGGCAATGTCGCGGCCACTCTCGGCAATTCGCCCACCATTCTCCACGCCCATTATCCCGAGCTCGCCCCCCCGGCGGAGGCGAAGAACCTTTGGGCGATTGGGTCATAAGGCTCCCCTCATCGACCCCCGCAAAGCGCAGCCGCAAACGGCCGTACGCGGCTCCCATCTCCGTCACGCGAACCGGATCTAGACTCGCCGCCAATCCACTTCCGCGCCATGCGTCGCCCGTCAGAGAACTTTCACAGCGTCCGTTGACGTCCAGGTCGGGCACACCCCAGACGCTGCAGTCAATGGCGGTGAGCTTCGGTCTTGCGAATGTGGTTCGGATGAGCGACTTTTTCCCGTCACCGACGTCGCAAGACTGGGTCGTCGTGCCTCAGCGCATGTTCAACAAACAGGAGAAAAGAGAATGAAGATAATCACCTTTTCCATGGCCGTCGTCCTGGCGACTTTGCTTGGCCCCATCAGTCGCACCAGTGCCGGTGAGGCACCGATGCCGACCGAAGAAGCCGCTGCCGCCCCATCCGCCGGCTCCTTCGACATGAAGAAAGCAGAGGCGGAGGTCGAACTGCACTACGGCCAGGCCCATCCCGAGATCAAGGAGTACGTCCTTTGGACAGCCAGGACCTTTGGGCCGACGGGGATGTGGCTCAACGAAGATGCCTTTTCAGCGTTGCCCGCCGACGCCCGGGAGAGGCGAGTTCAACACTTGGCGACTCTGTTGGAGGAGGGAGAATATGGCCGCCACCTTTGCGCCGGACTGGCAGAGGCCAGCGCGCTGAAGGACAAGCGCCTGGTGTCGGGTCTTATTAAGGTGGCAGGCTATCATCGGGAAGACGGTGACTACGATTGCCGTCCGAAATGGATGGCTGTGGCCGCGTTGGCTCGCCAGGAATCCGACGACGCGGTGCCGCTCCTTGTCAGCCTTGTCGATCATGGCAACCAGAACACTCGCCACTGGGCCCGCGCGGCTTTGTCGCGAAAGACCGGCCAGGACTTCAGGCAAGACAAGCAGGCCTGGGCCAGTTGGTGGCAAGGCCAGGGTCACAAACCGATCGATAGTCAGCTGTTAAAACCCTGGAAGATGCCAACCGAGACCCCGAGCTGATCCCAGTCCACGACAAGATCAGGAGTGAAGGTGGTCTGACTGCCAGAGGCCTTGCTTCCGGATGCACTTTGGCTCCCTGCTTTGTTTCCCGGCGTCGCCGGCCAACGAGATGTGACTTGCGGTCGCGACATGTGACCCTCCGGCCCGGGGCGCCGGCACTCCCCCCAAACGTGAACAATTGAGTTTCCAGCTTCGGATCAGAAGGTTACAGGTTCAAGTCCTGTCGGACGCGCCACATTACCAAGGACTAGCAGAATCCGGCCTTTTTCACGTCCAGCTCGATACCCCTGCAAACCACCCCTTTTTGAAATCCCCTGAAATCCGCTGCGATCCCGGGAAAGAAAACCAAATAAACGCCAAACTTCTTGACCGCTCTGCAGGGAATCGGAAAGCAAATTCAAAAGTCTCTGTCCGTAGGGCATGGGGCAGCAACCCAACAGCCACGTCCAAGAAAACCTGAGCTGGGTCAGGATTCTCCATAGCGACTCCGCTCTCTGACGGTGAACTACACCGCTTTCAGGGATCCCCATCCCTATCTGTCAATCGGAGCACGCCGAATGAGTCCGGCTCCGGCAGGAGCGTCGTCGCCAACGCGCGTGACTTGTGTTCGGAGCCCAAGGTGCGCACGGTCCTCCGCACACAGCAAACCACGAAAGGATCCCATGTCAGAGAAAGCCAACACCACGGCTGGAATCGGCATTCTCAACACCGGCTATGGCGACTTCGAGCTCCGGTTCGATGAACACAAGCCCGACGAGCCGAATCTGGTGGTGGAAACGCCTCGACTTTGCCGCTTGTCCAAAGTGAGGATCTTGGGATGGGCCATGAACTCGCGTCCGTTGAGATTCCCGACCGCGTTGGAGCAACTCTCGTCACTCCAGAGCACGAAGCCCGCCAGTTCAGGAAAGCTGCTCTCCCGTTTTCGCCGCGCCTCCGAGCCCATTGCTTAATCACTTCAGGCTGTTAGTCTGGCGGCCGTGAAAAAGGTAAAGCGCGTCGGCATCCTCACGGCGGGCGGTGACAGCCCCGGGCTCAACGCGGCGATTCGCGCCACCGGCAAGGCGCTGCTCGGCGCCGGCATTGAAGTCATCGGATTTCACGATGGGTTTCAAGGGCTGCTCGACAATCTCACCTTCCCCTTGAACAAGCAGGCGCTTGCCGGGATTCTGACGGTGGGCGGCACGGTACTCGGCACCAGCCGCGTCAAACCGCACCGGGTCGAGATTGGCGGCAAGGTCCACGACATGACGGATGTGATCGTCGAGAATTGCCGGCGCAATGGGCTGGACGCCCTGGTTTGCATCGGTGGCGGCGGCACGCACAAAAACGCGCTGCGCCTCGTCCGGAAGGGCCTCCACATCGTGACCCTCCCCAAGACCATCGACAACGACATCGCCCGCACCGACGCCACGATTGGCTTCGACACCGCGCTCGGCATTGCCACCGAAGCGATCGACCGGCTGCACAGCACGGCGCACAGCCACCACCGGATCGTGATCGCCGAGCTCATGGGGCATCGGGCCGGCTGGCTGGCGCTGGGCGCGGGCATTGCCGGCGGGGCCGACGCCATTCTGCTCCCGGAGATTCCGTATGATGTGGCCAAGGTCGCCCAAGCCATCAACCGGCGAAAGGAACACGGCAACAATTTCAGCATCGTCGCCGTGGCGGAGGGCGCCCTGTCCCGGGACGATGCTCCGGCCATTGCCGCCGCGGTGAAACGGCGCAAGCAGGCGCGAACGTTGAAGGAGAAGCGCAGTGCCAAGGAGGAGATCCGGAAACTCGAAGCGGCCCACACGGGCAACACCCTGCGACTGGCCGCGCAACTGGAGAAGATCACCCAACTCGAAGCGCGCGTCACCATCCTGGGTTACGTGCAACGCGGCGGCACCCCATCCGCGGCGGACCGTCTGCTGGCCACGCGACTGGGAACCGCCTGCGCGGAGTTCATTCAGGCGGGCGAGTTCGGGGTGATGGTGGCCGCGCGCGGCGACGGCGTGGAGGCGGTTCCCATCGACCAGGTCGCCGGCAAGCTCAAGACCATACCGCCGGATCACCCGTGGATCCTGGCGGCCCGGCGGGTGGGAACCTGTTTGGGAGATTGAGCCGAACGAAGGAGGACGGCTGACTCCGCCAAGCAGTTGGGGTTGAGGGTTGGCTCGATCCTGGGCTTGCCCCGGTGACCGTTTCTGTGCACGTTGTGGGGAACATGAACCGCCGCGAATTCCTTTACACAGCTCTCCTCACCGCTCTGGCCGCGAAGCCTCTGGCGCGCGCACTGGAACCCGACAACGCTTACCGCCGAAACCTCGGTCTACAGCTTTACACCCTGCGGAACGAATTGGCCAAAGACACGCCGGGGACCATGAAAGCGGTGGCAGCGGCGGGCTATCAGCAGGCGGAGATGTTCGGTTTCCCGAACTGCGATCCGGTGATTGCGGCCGCCCGGGAGTCCGGGTTGGCGTTGAACTCCTCCCATTTCGAGTGGGACAGCGTGGTGAACCCCACGGATTCGAACTACTCCGACTTTCGCCGGATCCTGGAGAAGGCGAACCGGGTGGGCCTGACGCATTTGGTGATTCCGTATCTGGCGGAGCAGAATCGGCGGACGCTCGATGATTACCGGCAGGTGGCGGCGCATGCCAACCGGGCGGCGGCGCTCGCGAAACAGGCCGGCATTCAGCTCTCCTACCATAATCACGCCTTCGAGTTCGAACCCAAGGAAGGGGGGACGACCGGATTTGACATCTTCAAAGCCGAGTTCAGCCCGGAGATGCAGTTTGAGCTCGACGTGTTTTGGGTGAAAGTGGGCGGGGTCGAGCCGGTGGAATTGGTCCGGCGGTTATCGGGTCGGGTGGCGCAGTTGCACTTGAAGGATCTGAAAGCGGGGCTCTCGTTGCCTGCCTTTGGGAGCATACCCCAGGAGGCATTCAAAGAAGTGGGCAACGGCATCATTCCCATGGAACCGCTGCTGGTTGCCGCCAAGGCGGCGGGTGTGAAGCATTGCCACGTGGAACAGGATCATTCGCCGGACCCGCTGGCGAGCATCCGACAGAGCGTGGTTTATCTGAAGAGCCTGTAGCCGGAACGACGGGCGGGCTGCCGCGCGCGGCGCGTCCGGTCCTGCCGCGGTAGAACCGCTCCCGCGGGTCCCTGACATCACGTTGAGGAAGCCGGTGCGTCAACAACTCGCACGAAGCTCATGGTGGGGTAATCGCCAGCCGATAGAAACGGGTGCCGCCACCGGCCGGTTCCTCGATGTACTTTGTCGTTCCATCACCGAGGATGAGGGCGCCGAGCGGCTCCCAAGCCGGAGCACCCAGGTCAGTCTTGAATTCCAGCTGGTATTTCCACGCGGGTTTGGTCGCCCATGGGAGGCGCAGTCTGCCGCCCGCTACCAGAGTGGGCTCCAGCCGGGTTGTGCCGGAGTCGGCGATGGTCACTTGGTAATCCTCGACTTCGCCATCGGGCGCAGCGCCGGCAAAGGACAGGCCAGCGACCGTGCTGAATCGAAAACGAGCGCAGGTGATTCCGGGCACAGCGGCGGCGGGAATCGCCACTTGAAGCGCGTTGAAACCGGCCGACAACGCGGCGTCTTGAATGACGTGGTCCTCGGGTTGGGCGAAATCTCCGTTTGCATTCAGGTCAATCCAGCCGTTGAGATAACCCGCAACTGAGGCCTGAACCCGGATCTCGGAGAGTGGCGTGCCGTAGCGAAGCGGGCCCAGGAACTCCACGCCGTCTTCGTCGGCGAGATTGTCCGTGTCATCACCCGTGGCATTGAGCGGATTGATGACCGCATCCGACTCTCCGTCAATCAAAGCTCCGAGGCGAATGGCCGGGTTGACGAGGTGACGCGCTCCGTTGGCGGCCACCGTGGTGCGATGCTGGAGCCCGGGTGCGTCGCCAAAATCAGCGAGCGGCGCGGATTGCACGGTGGCACAGGCGGAAAACTCCGAGGTATCGCCGGTCGATCGGTTGATGGTAATGGCGGTGACACACTCCCCCGCACCGAGGAGAGGCAAAGGCACCGTGAAACGCGCGTGACCCTGGCCGTCAGTCGTAAACGATTGTTCGTCCTCAAACGTCTCGCCTTGCCCGAAGCCCGAGGAATCCGCCGAAGCATTAACGTAGAATTCGATCCGGAACGGTGTATTCGGGGTGCTTGCAAGCCGCACGAACATCGCCTGGATCACGCCGCCATAGAGTGTGAGTTCCGGGAAGTTCTGCAAGCGGTTGGGGCCGGTGTCGGCATCGTCCGGGTCATTCGGCGTGTGGCCGTCGGCGCCCAGATCGATGCCCAACAGTCCATTGCTGAACATCGAATTGGCGGTGATCTCGTTGTGATCGCCGCGCACCGCGTACGGGACCGCTACGCCCGCACCTGAATTGTGAGCAATCACATTTTGGGAACCCACGAGGTTGCCGCTGGCCGCCAGGATCCGGATGCCATCCCCGCCGTTCCCGGCGGGAGCATCATTCCCGTTTACGCCGATCCGGTTGCGGGTGATCCGATGACCCGCGTTGTCCTGGCCAACTCCGGGCGTGCCATCAATCAGAATTCCGTGGCCTCCGTTGCCGCTGATGACATTGCCCAGCGGATCGCCAAACGGGTTATGTCCGCCGACAAGGGTATTGAGCGCGCCTTCGAGCCGGATGCCATGGGCGCCGTTTCCAAGGGCGAGAAGTCCCGGAGCGTTCAGGCCGATGGTGTTTCGGAAAATCCAATTGTCATCCGAGCCGACGCCTTTGATGTGAATGCCGTCCGTGAGATTGCCGGAAATAAGATTCGCGGTTTCGGGATCGGGCCCGCCAATGAGGTTGTTGGGAGTTTCCACCAGCGAGATTCCCGTGTTATTGGCCAACGCGCCCAGGCCGGTGGCATTGACGCCGATGCGGTTGCCCTGTATCAAATTCGCGGAAGCGACGTTCGCCGGGTCGGCGGGCGGGGATTCAATCAGGATTCCGGACAGAAAATTTCCCGAGATGAGATTGCCCAGAGCAGCGACCCCAACATTGCCCAAGCCAGCCGGACCACCTCCAATGACGTTGTTACGCCCGCCGCGAATATGAATGCCATGAAGACGGTTGGGAGTGGCGACCATGCCGGCGGCATTAACCCCGATGGAGTTCGCTTCGATCTGATTGAATCTGGCCCCATTGCCCATCAGCAGAATTCCACTCTCGTGGTTTCCCGAAATGAGGTTGCGCAGGTTCAAGTGACTACCTCCGATCAAATTGTCCCGACCGTGCAGTAAAATGCCGTTGCGAACGTTGCCCACGAGGAGACTGCCGGCCGGAGAGGTTCCAATGATGTTGCCCTCAATGCGGTTTTCGTCCGTGTGGCTCTCGATGCCGTTGAAGCTGTTTGCGGAAATGATGTTGCCCGGCGGCGATCCTGGAGTGGCAACGGCCCCGCCGATGCGAATGCCCTTCGCGCCCGAAATCAGAATACCGTTGCGGCGATTGGGAATGGCCGCGTTCGCGGCCGCATTGAGACCAATGATATTGCCTTCGATTCGATTGAGCACCGTGCCGGCACCTTCGATCTGAACTCCTTGAGAGTTCCCCGAGATGACGTTACGGGAGGCGATCGTTGGGCCGCCGATGATATTGCCGGAAGCCCCGTTGAATAGCCGGACGCCATCAGCAGCGGTGGCCGGACTGGCGGCACCGGTCTTATCGGTGCCGATATAGTTACCCAGCACGCGATTGTTACTGGAGCCAGCGCCCTCGATGGTGATGTTGGCGCCGCCAGTGCCGGCCTTGCCGTTGCCCGTGACGACGTTACGGACGGCGCTGTTCAGGCCGCCAATGACGTTGTTGGTGGAATCGAGGATGTGAATGCCGGACTCGCTTGCCCCCGCGGAGGTGACTCCATCGGTGCGCAGGCCAATGAAATTCGCTTCGATCACATTATCGCCTCTTCCTTGAATGAAGACGCCGTTTTTGCCGAAGTTGACGATGGCCAGACCGCGGATGGCGGTATCGCCCGCCCGCAGATTAAATCCGTTGAGCGGATTCTGCCCCAGCGCGGTTCCGTTCACTTCCACGACCGGATTGCCTGGGGAATATCCCGGCTGGCTGGTGGCATCAATGGCAATCGGCGCGATAATGTCAGGCAACGCCGTAGCCGGAGTGATCACGTGCGGACCTGCCCCGGGAATATCGAACAGGATCGTCGAAAACTGCCGGAGTGGTTGGCTGGACTCCTGCATTGCCGCGCGCAACGTCACTTCCAGTCGTCCATCCTGAAGCGTTTGGCCGGTCCAGGCGATGCCGTCCCCGGGATGGTTATCCGGCAAATCACCGGTGGAGTTCACCACGCCCGGCATGTCACACGTCGAGAATTCGCTGGTGTTTCCCGCGTTGTCGGTGGAGGTCATGGTCAGGGCGAAGTGTTCACCCGGGATGGTCACGGTGAAGTCCAGGCGTTCGCTGAACGGAACGGTCACCTGATGCAAGAGGAATTCGCCTTCGCCGAAACCGCGCGGATTACATTGCGTGTTCCAGAAGTACTCAACGGTGAACGGCGGGTTGAGATTGGAGTTGATGCGCGCCCGGACAATGGTGTTGCCGTTGGTGCGCTGGATCGAGATGAACTCCGGGGAGGGTTGCGAGAGGTTGGGGCCGGTGCCGGGCGCAAGGAAACGATTGTGGCTGACGCCGTTGTCGCCCAGGTCAATGCCAAGGCCGTTATGCCGGATTTCATTCTGACGGATGGAGTGGCGGCTGGTGCTCGCACCGGCGATGACGACACCGCTCCCGTTTCCCGAGATGAGATTACCCACTCCCGGCCCTCCAATGCGCGTGAGCAATGAGCCACCATCAAGGCGAATGCCCTCGGACCAGTTGGCTTCGATAGAGTTGTTCTCCAGGATGTTCCCGCTCGCCCGGTTGTTCCCGGTGCTGGTGATGTGAACGCCGGCTCCTGAATTCAACGCGATATCGTTGGTGGCAACGAAGACATCGTCACAGGAATCGAGCAGAATTCCCAGATCGCAGTGCAAGATGACATTGCCGATGACTTTGTTTGCCGGCCCGGAGAAGTTATCGCCCTGAACGGTAATGCCGGGGCCGTGATTTCCGATGAGCCAGTTACGGTCCTCCGGTTGCGGTCCACCAATGACGCAATCCAACACGTTCAGGCCCGGCAGGAATTGTGAGGGTGCCTGCCCCATCACAATGCCTCTCCCGTTGCCCAACGCATAAATGTCCTCGCCGAAATCGTTCCCGCCGACGTTATTTCCCGTGATGCGCACCCCCTCGGTGTAGCTGCCCGTGGCGAAGTTCGAGTACACCTCAATCCCGGCATCCTTGTTGGCGGACACCAGGTTGTTGCGGATGACAACGCCATTCGCCCCGAGGATGGTGATGCCCGCGCCGTTGCCCTGCGGCGCCTCGTTGAATGGATTGATGCCGATCTCGCAGTATTCGATGATCACATGGGTCGGCGCTCCCGAAACGGCATGTCCCGCGACATAAATTCCCGACCGCTGGAAATTAACGATGACCAAATCGGAGATTCTGGCGCCTGACGACCCCGCTCCCTCAACCCGCAATCCGTGGGTGTCACCCGCGAAGGCTCCGTCAATGACAACATAGGAATTCTGCGGGCCAATAATGGAACAGCGCAGGGGCGGCAGCGGGGAAAGGGGCCGTATCGTGGCCGGACTCGAAAACGAACTCGAAAACACAATCGTGTCCCCCATCTGTGCGATCTCCAGTGCCGCCCGAAGTGTGCAGATGCCAGTCGTGCCCGACTCCGGGGTTCCCGTGTCGCACAGGCCATCACCGCCATTTCCGTCCGGATAATCCAACACCGAATTGACGCTGTAGACCGCCGCTGGCGCGGCATCGGCGCCCAGCAGAAATAGCGCTACAAATGCTTTGAGGAAATTGCCTTGGCGAAGAGACCTGTGATTAGACCTTCTGGTGGATGCCAATAGGGTAGCTTTCAATCTTCCAACCTTCTGCCATCATGGCCCGCTGTCAAGATTTGACAGCCAGGTCGAACTCTCAAACTCTCAACGACGCACTCGACCCTCAAGCCGCCTGCGCCCCAGTAGCAACCTCGCTGTCCTCATGCTTTCAGGGCGGCACTTGAAGTCCAGAGGCCTCTTCCATTCATGTTGCGCCCCGAATTCATGTTCGTCGTCTGGCCGATGCTCCTCACGGCGGGGAACCTGGTCTGGTGAGCGACGCGCGGATGGCCGCCCTGGCGCTGTAAGAGCAACGGATGCGAGAGCGAGAACCAGGAACGATTCGGTTCCGGCTGCGCCGGGTGCCCGGTCCCCGCGCTGCGAATCGTCACCCGGATCGAGCAACTCAACATCCCAGGCTGGCAGACCATCACTTAGGTGCAGAGCTCCAAGGAATTGAGTGGCACATTCCACTCGTTATGGAAGCGACCGAGATACTGATTTCGCCGCAAGGGATCCAGGTGCAACCATGGGAGCTCCTGTCTGACGAGGCGTTGGCACGATTGAGCGCCGAGGCACCGCCAGTGAAGGTGATCTCAGCGCCGGCGGTGCGGCCCAAGACCCGGCGACGGCGTTATGGATTCGCGCGGGCGCTTTATTCGGGTGGCGGTGGTGGATCGATGTCGGCACCGTTTCATCTGCGGGCGTGACAAGGGCGGCGACGCGGATTATAGAAGCGGCGTCCCCATGAGTGCGGTTCGAAATTTGTCGTGGCGGAGTGGCTGGTGGCTGGGCGGCTGGCTGCTTTTCTGGATCGCGCTGGGGTTGATCGACGGGGTGCAGATTTACGCGGGGTTGGGGCTCGAAGGGCGGTCGGTGGACTGGTTCACGGCTTTGCGGCGCGGGGTCGAGAGCCATCTGCTTTGGGCCGCGGTGGGTATGGGGGTATTGTGGTTTGCCGAGCGCTGTCCGTTTCAGCGTGGGCGGGTGGGCCGATCCTTTGGTTGTCACGCGGGGGGATGCGCGGTCACGTTTGCGATATACAGTGTGGTTTACTCGGCCTGGCTGCAGGGACAACCCTCGTTGAAGGATGGCTCGATTTTCGTGTTTGGCGAGGCCCTGCGGAAAATGCTGGTGCTCTATCCGTTCAACCACGCTGTGATGTATACGTTGATCGTGCTGGGCTACCACGCGTGGTTGTATAACCGCTCGCTGCGCGAGCGTGACCGGTTTGAAGCCGAGTTGGAGGCGAAACTGACGCGTGCCCGGCTCGACGCCTTGCGGATGCAGGTCAATCCGCATTTCCTGTTCAACTCGCTGAATACCATTGCGGCATTGGTGCACGAGCAACCCGATGCCGCGGATCGCATGATCACCCAGTTGAGCGAATTGTTGCGGGTGAGTCTCGACAACACCGACGTCCAGGAGATCCCCCTCGAACGCGAGTTGGGGATCGTCGAACGGTATCTCGACCTCGAGCGTGCCCGGTTCGGCGACCGGTTGCGGGTGCATTTGCGGACGCAGGACGGCGTCATGAGGGCGCTGGTGCCTTCGTTGATCCTGCAGCCGCTCGTCGAAAACGCCGTCCGGCATGGGGTCGAAGCGCGCGCTGCCGGGGCCGAGATCACCGTGACCGCGCGCCGCCTGGACGGCGACCTGGAGCTGACGGTGCGGGACAACGGACCGGGTCTGCCTCAGACCGCCCCGACCCCGCCCCGGGAGGGAATCGGTCTTTCCAATACGCGGTCGCGGCTGACCCATCTGTACGGTCCGCGGCACCGGCTGGACCTGGTGCCGGCGGACGGGGGCGGACTCGAGGTGCGGTTGCGGATTCCGTATCGCACGCCGCCCGGCTGACCGAAGGAACCATGAAGACTTCGGATCCCATCCGGGCGTTGCTGGTGGATGACGAAGCGCCGGCGCGGTTGCGGTTCCGGCACCTGCTCAAGCTGGAACCCGACGTGCGGGTTGTGGGCGAGTGCGGCGGGGGCCGGGAAGCGGTCGACACCCTGCGGCGCGAGTCCGTGGATGTGGTGTTTCTCGACATCCAGATGCCGGGCGTGAATGGGTTCGAGGTATGCGCCGAAATCGGCGTGGAGAACCTGCCGTTGGTCGTGTTTGTGACCGCCTACGATCAATTTGCCCTCAAAGCTTTCGAGGTGCATGCGCTCGACTATCTGCTCAAGCCGGTGGCGGCGGACCGCCTGCGCTTTACGCTGGAACATATCCGGGCCCGGCTGCGCGAGCCGACGCACGGTCTGCCGGACGAACGCATCACGGAACTCCTGGCCGAGCTCCGGGCGGCTCCGCGCGAACGGGAGCGACTCGGGTTCAAGCTGGACGGCAAAGTGGTTTTGATGGCCACGGCGGACATGGACTGGCTGGAGGCGGACGGCAATTACGTGCAGGTGCATGCCGGCGGCAAGGCCCACATGGTGCGGGAGACCCTGAGCGCGCTCGAGGCGGAGTTGCCGGCCCGTCAGTTCATGCGGATCAGCCGGTCGGTGGTGGTGAATCTGGACGCCGTGCGGGAGTTGCAGCCGCTCTTTTACGGCGATTACGCGGTGTTGCTCAAGGACGGCACGCGCCTCACGTTGAGCCGGAGCCATCGCGAGTGCGTGGAGAAGTTGCTGGCGCGCGGTGAACGTGCCAGCCGGGGCATGCAAGAAAAAAAGGAGCGTTGACGGCCGATAAATTCATCGGCCGGCGCCGTTTTCAGTTTGGCGCATCCACCCGGGAATGCGTAGGGTCCGCCTATGCCCCGATTTACCGGGGCCGGGCAGTGGATGAAGCGGGATGGCCATTTCCTCAAATACCGCGCCCCGATCCGGCAAGGGTCTGGCGGGCGACGCGCGCGAGCTGGCGCGGAGGCTGGGATCGCCGAGCGACCTGGTGGAGTTGAGTTCCGCCCTGGGTGCGGCGGGGGGTGCGGCGGTCGACGGGTCGTCTTTTCGTGGCTTTCTCTCGGCGTATGTGACTTCGGTGCTCATCCCGGTGGAATTGCCGCTGGTGTGCCAGGGTTTCGCGCACGCGACCCGCGGCGCCATCACCGAGTTGATCGCCCTGGATCGGCATCATGTTCCCGCCGGACTGGCCGCGAGCCTGTCGGAGGCGAGCCAACAGGTTGGTCGCACCCACCTCCGGCGCATGCGGCCATTGCGGGGGGAACGCCGGGTCCAGCGGTATTGGCGGGCGGTGGAACGGGGCGAGGCGCATGCGTGGCATACCGTGGTCTATGGATTGGTGCTCGCGGTATATGGCCTGCCGCTGCGCCAGGGTCTCCTCAGTTTCGGATGCCAGACCGTCCGCGGCTTTGTCGGTTCGATCCAAAAGCGGCGGGTGCTCGACCCGGCGGAAGGTGAGGCGCTCGAGCGCGAGTTCGAGGGATTGCTGGGGCCGGCGGTGGAGGGTGTGTTGGCGGGTTCGAATGGACCGCGGTTGCTGACGGTTTGAGCGGGCCGGCGTGATCCGCGGTGTGCCGCGAGGGGACGCCGTGTTGCGCGCGGGCTTCGTCAATCCCCAATCCATAATCCCGAACAAGCTCGCTCGCCCCGTCGTGGCGTCGTGTCGGGTGCCTTGACGCTGACTATCACCTCCATTACGGTCTCGTCCCATGAACAGCTGGGGTTGGCGCGTGGCCGTGATGCTTGCCGCGCTCTTCGTTTTTCCGTCGGAGTGCCCGGCGCCGCTGGTTTACCGGCCCGGTGAAGGTTGGACCTACGAGGCACCCGGCACCGAGGGCAAGTGGACGCGGACGCGCGCGAAGGATCAGCTGGACCTGGCGGAGGCGGCGTTTGCCGAGGGACGGCACGATCTGGCGCTCAAAGCCGCCCAGCGCACGGTGAAGGTCTGGCCGCTTTCGGACTATGCGCCGCGGGCGCAGTATTTGGCGGCGCGCTGCCTGGAGGCCAAGGGCCGGGAGGAGAAGGCATTCAAGGCTTACCAGACCTTGCTCGACAATTATCCCAAGGTGGAGATGTATCAGGAGGTGCTGGAGCGACAGTACGAAATCGCCAACCTGTACTTGAACGGAAAGTGGTTTCGATTGTGGGGCACCATCCCGGCCTTTCCGTCCATGGAACGGACCGTCAAGATGTATAATGCGGTGATCGAGAATGGCCCTTACAGTCCGATCGCGCCGCAGGCCCAGTTGAACATCGGCGCCGCGCGTGAGAAGCAATCCTCTTTCTTCAACAAGACCGATCCGTTTCGCGAGGCGGTTCAGGCGTATCTGACCGCCGCCGATCGCTATTTTGACAACCGCGCGGTGGCTTCCGAGGCGGTATTCAAAGCGGGCCGGGCTTACTTCAAGCAAGCCAAGAAGGCGGATTACGACCAGAGTGTGGCGGCCCAGGCGATCGCGACCTTCACCGATTTTCTGACGTTGTATCCGACCGATCCGCGAGTGGGGGAGGCCCAGGCCATGATCGGCGAACTCAAGACCGAACAAGCCCGGGGCTGTTTCGTCACCGCCCGCTACTACGAGAAGAAGAAGCGCTGGAACGGCGCCCTGATCTACTACAACGAAGTGCTGGTCAAAGACCCGAATTCACCTTACGCGAGCCAGGCCAAGCTGAAGATCGAACAGATCCGCAGCCAGCACACCCAGCAAACCGCCCAGCGCTAACCCGCCCCGCCTTCATGGCCGATGCCTTCCCCAACCCGCTGAACCACCGGAGCCGGTTCACCGCTTTCGGGCGGTTTGTTTCCGCGGTGCTGTGGCTGGTGATCCTGGGACTGGGAATGGGCTGTCGCGGGTATCGACTGGGTCCCACCAACCCGGAGTTGACGGATGGCCGGTCGATCCAGGTGCAGTTTTTCGAGAACCGCACGATCGAACCGGGCCTGCCCGAGGCGCTGAACCAGGCGCTGCGCCAGGAACTGCAGCGCGACGGGTCCTACCGGTTGCGCACCGGCAACGACAGCGACGTGCTGGTCCGGGGCGCGATCACCGGTTTTGAACGCCGGCCGCTTGCCTTCCAACCCACGGATGTGATCACGGTGACCGACTACGAACTGCGGCTTACCGCCCAGTTGACCGCCATCGAACGCCTCAGCGGTCGCGTCCTGGTCGAACGCAAATTGACCGGGCGCACCAGCATCCGCCTTGGCAACGACCTGCCCAGCGCCGAGCGCCAGGCCCTGCCGCTGCTCGCCGAGGACTGGGCCCGACAAGCCGCCGCCGCGCTCACCGAGGGCGGTTGGTGACATGAACCTTTTCTATCGATCGCGAACCTCCCGGCGGAAATCGTGGTGTCTGAACGCCGGCTTTGGCTATGGCGCGTTGGCGGCGCTGTTGTTCGTGGTCATCAAGACCCTCAAGTACTCGGGCGGCGGTGGCCGGCAGGACCTGCCGTGGGCCATCCTGATCATTCTCGCGGCCGGGTTGATCAGCGCCTTTCTCTGGCAGCTTGGGCACGCGCTATTCGACCTTCGAGGCAAGCCGACGGGGAATGGCCAGACGCCGGGCGACGAGGCGCCGCCGGATCGTTCGCGGCGGTAGGCTCTGTCCTTGACTCGATTCAACCGGCTCACTATCCGTTACCCATGAAATCCAATTCCGATCCGCTGGCTTCAACCTCCAGCTTCTCACCACGCTCCGCCACCCGTCGCGAGTTTCTCAGAACCTCCGGTGCCGCGGCGGTGGGAGGGATGTTCGCCGCCAATCTGGCCCTGCCCATTCGCGGCGCTGCCGCCGCGGGCGGTGACGTCCTGCGCGTCGGTTTGATCGGCTGTGGCGGGCGGGGCACCGGCGCGGCCAACCAGGCGCTGACCGCTGACAAGAATGTGGTGCTGACGGCGATGGGCGATGTGTTTGCGGCCCCGCTTAAGCACAGCCTGACCACCCTGAAGCAGGCGACTCCCGATCGGGTCAAGGTGGATCCCGACCACTGTTTTGTTGGATTGGACGCCTACCAGAAGGTGATCGACAGCGGGGTGGACGTGGTGCTGCTCTGTTCGCCACCCGGGTTCCGGCCGGTTCACCTGGCCGCCGCCGTTGCGGCTGGCAAACACATCTTCTGTGAGAAACCGGTGGCAACCGACGCCCCCGGGATCCGCTCGGTCCTGGCATCCGTGGCAGCGGCGAAGCAGAAGAAACTGGCTTTGGTGGCCGGGTTCTGCTGGCGCTACGATCTTCCGCGTCGGGACTTTTTCAAACGGGTGCATGACGGGGCGATTGGCGAAATCCGCGCCATTTACGGGACTTACTACACTGGACCGGTCAAGCCGATGCCCCCGGCCAGCGAGCGCCCGGCCGGCATGTCCGAGCTGGAATGGCAGTTGCACAACTGGTACAACTTCACCTGGATTTGCGGCGACAGTCTGGTCGAGCAGGCGGTGCATAGCGTCGATAAAATGGCGTGGGCCATGAAAGATGAGATGCCGATCAAGGCGGTGGCCGTGGGAGGGCGCCAGATCCCGGCGCATGGCGGCAATATCTTCGACCATTTCGAGGTGAACTACGAATACCAGAACGGCGCGCGCGGTTTCCTTGCCTGCCGCCAGCAAACCGGGTGCTACAGCGAAAACAACGATTATCTGATGGGGGAGAAAGGGCTCGCCAACATTCGTTCCGGACGTCTTGAGATCAAGGCCGGGGGCACACCCTGGCGATATTCAGGTCCCACCAACGACATGTATCAGGCCGAGCACGACGAGCTCTTCGCCGCGATCCGGGCGGGTCGGCCGATTAACGACGGGCTCTGGATGACCCACAGCTGTCTCATGGCCATCATGGGCCGCATGGCCGCCTACACCGGTCAGGAAATCACCTGGGACCAGGCCCTCAACTCTCAGGAGAAACTGGTTCCGGATGAACTCGATTGGAACATGAGCCTCGAGGTGCCGCCCACGGCGCTCCCGGGCCGGACCAAGTTCGTGTAGTGCCGGCGGACTCGCGGCGCTCGTTCCTCCGCCGCGATCACGACCAAGGGGCGCGCAGTTTTTCGGCGATGGCGATAAACGCTTTCGCCGCCGGTTGCTCCGGATGGCTGACCACGACCGGAATTCCGGTGTCGCCGCCCATCCGGATTTCCGGGTAGAGCGGGATTTCGCCCAGAAACGGCAGGTTCTGACGTTGGGCTTCGGTGGCGCCGCCGCCGTGGCCGAAGATCTCGATGCGTTGTCCATCCGGCGTCGTGAAGTAGCTCATGTTCTCGATCAAGCCGAGGATCGGCACGTTGACCTTCTGGAACATGGCGATGCCCTTGCGCACCACCCCGAGGGAGGCTTCCTGCGGCGTGGTCACGATCACGCCACCATCCAGCGGCACGGTCTGGCAGAGCGACAACTGCGCGTCGCCCGTTCCCGGCGGCAAGTCGACCAAGAGGCAATCGAGTTCGCCCCAGTCCACCTGCATCACAAACTGCTGGATGGTTTTCATGATCATCGGCCCGCGCCAGATGACCGGTTGATCGGTGTCGAGCAGGAAACCCATGCTCATGAGCTTGACCCCGTGGTTGGTGGGCGGAACCAGTTTGTCCTCCGGACTGACCGTGGGCCGTTCCTTGATTCCCATCATCAGGGGAACGCTCGGTCCATAGATGTCGCAATCCAGCAAGCCCACGGTCAGGCCAAGATGCCTGAACGCGCAGGCCAGGTTGACGGCCGCCGTGGATTTGCCGACCCCGCCCTTGCCGCTGGCCACCGCGATCACGCGCTTCAACCCCGGCACCCTGGCCTGGTTGGCCCAGGGATCCGAGCCGCCGGCCGGTTGGCCGGCCGCCGGGGCCGCCGGTTGCCGGACATGGACCGTCACCTGATGCGCGCCGGGCAGATTGCGCAGCGTTTGTTCGCTTTCGGTTTTGATCTGTTGGGCAATCCGCGAGTCGGGGGTGGTCAGTTGCAGGGCCACTTCGATCGCGCCCTCCCGTGCCACCACTTCGCGCACCAGGCCAAACGACACGATATCCCTGGAGTAACCGGGGTATTTGACGGCCCGCAGCGCGTCAACAACCGCTTCTTGAGTCAACATAACTAGAAACGCTCCAGCACCAGACTCTTGCGTTCCTTGGTCAGGTAGAGCGATCCGTCGCGAATCGTCCCCTGCAATTCCGGCGCCTGGCGGCCTTCGAAGAAATAAAGATCCTTCTGCGGCCGCAGCGTGATCGCGTATTGACCGCGGTCCTCGCGCCAGGTGCCCTCGGCCAAAAGGACGGTTTCGGCGCGCGCCATCTCCTCATCGATCGCCTGCGGACTCAAGGGAGTTGGCGTGGCCGCAGTGGGGGCGAAGACGGGAGCCGGGGCCGGGGTGGGAGCGGTGGCCTGGGGTCGCATTCCGTAACGCTCGATCATGCGGGGATCATCGGCGGTTCGGGCCGGGGTGGCAGCCCCCGGGGTGGCCGTGGCCGAGGCTACCGGAACCCGGACAACCGGCACCGTCCGCCGTCGTTGGACTCCCACCACTTCCAGGCGTTGCATGAGGCTGGCCACGTCTGGTCCTTTGAGTCGCACCACGTTGTCGGGCGTGATGATCAGGCGCATCCCGCCGAGCATCTTCATCTGCTCGCGGAGCTTGAGCATGTCCGCCACCGTCAGCGTCACGCGCCGCCGTTTCTCCTGAAGCATGCTGGCGAAGGGATCGACCTCCCAGCGTCCGAGGATCGGGCGGTCTCCGAACAGATCCGACTCGCCCGTTTTCAGGTATAGATGAAGGTCTTTCAGATCGATCTGGCTCAACTCGGCGAGCAGGCCGTGATTGTTCATCAGGGACTGCGTCTTGGGATCCTGGATGATCTGGTTCACGCTGGCCTGGGTGGCCAGCATGTTCTGGTAGGCGCTGTCTTTGGCGAGATCCTGCAGCTCGGGCCGCTCGGCCAGCGCCAAAAACGGCGGATAAGTCGCCAGCCGGCTGTGCAGCAGCGGATTGTGATACAGCAATCCCAGCACGTCCGCCGCCGAGTAATAGATCTCCGGCGCGGGTGCGAACGGCGCCACCGCGCTTTCCAGTCCGCTCGCATGAAGATCTTCCCGGGCCTTGTTCAGATACCGGACCGCTGCGGGATCGGAGTCCCCCGCCGAGACCTGCACGGTCAGGTAACCGAGCACATAGACCACCACGCCAATCAGGAGCGAATAAACCACACCGGCCACGAGGCCCATGCTGACACCCACCCGCTGGTTCAACCGCAGCCACCGCTGATGCTGGTACTCATCCGTGCGGTATTTGAAGTACAGGTTCAACTTCCAATGCACGACGAATCCCACCGCCACCAGGATCAAGGCGACGATGAAAAACACCACCACCGGGGGCAGCAGGATGCTCCAGACGGGGTTTTCCAGCCCCACCTTCGGCACCAGCGGCCGCACCAGTGGCGCCAGGGGCAGCGCCAGCCAGATCCCCACAAACAATCCGATCAACGGGAAGATCATTCGGATTGCACCCTTGGCGTAACCCAGGGCCCCGAAAACAGCCACCAGGAGCAAGACAGTCAGCCAGATCAGCATAGCGGCGTAAACTAAGCCCCAAGCCGATAAAAGGCACGCAGAAAAATCGGAAGTGTTTGCTTTTTCAGCCGATTCACCTACGTCTTATCGGCGCGCTTGGCGCCCAGACTGTCCCATGCTGAACGATCCGAACCAGGCTAACGAACTCACCCGGCGCCCGTTCCTCAAGCGGGTGCTCGCCCTGTTGCTCGGCACAATTGCGTTCCTCCCGCCCCTGGCTGCCGGGGTCTCCGCGTTCCTGCATCCGCTCCGCCGCGGGGCCGGAGCAGGCACCCTGCTGCGGGTGACCACTTTGGCCGCGCTGCCGGAGGATGGCACGCCGCGGCGGTTCCCGGTGATGGCCAGCCGGCGCAATGCCTGGACTCGCTCGCCCCATGAACCCTTGGGCGCGGTGTTCCTCCGCCGCACCGGCCCTGAAACCGCCGAAGCCCTGCACGCCGTCTGCCCCCATGCCGGATGTCAGGTCGTTTTTGCCTCCGAGACGCGCGATTTCCAGTGTCCCTGCCACAAGAGCAGCTTTGATCTCGCCGGCCGGATTTCCCAGGCCAACAGCCCCAGCCCCCGCGACATGGATACCCTCGAACTCGAAATCCGCGACCGGGAGATCTGGATCCGGTTCCAGAACTTCCGCTCCGGTTCGGTCCGCAAGATCCCGGTATGATCGCCCGGCTGCTCAATTGGTTGGACCGCCGCACCGGTATCCTGAGGGGAACGCTGGCCGTGCTGCTCGAGCCCATCCCCGGGGGTCCGCGGTGGCGGCACGTCTGGGGCACTCTGCTTGCCCTGGTCTTTGCGACGCAGATCGTCACCGGCTTTTTCCTGTGGACCGGTTACAGTGCCAGCGCGCAGACCGCCTGGGAAAGCGTCTATTACCTCGAACACGAAATCGGCGGCGGCTGGTTTCTGCGCGGGTTGCATCACTTCACGGCTCAACTCCTGGTCGTGCTGCTGGTGGTGCACCTGGTAACCCTGGTATTGTCGCGCGCCTATACCGCTCCGCGCGAGTTGAGCTTCTGGCTGGTGCTCATCCTGGTCCCGCTGTTTGTCGGCATGTCCGTCACCGGTTGGCTGCTGCCCTTTGACCAACGGGCCTACTGGGCCGCCCGGGTGCCGCTCAACCTGCTCGGGCTGACACCGGTCCTGGGGCCGGCCCTCCAACAGGCGCTGATCGGCGGGCCGGAAGTCGGGCATCTGACCCTGACCCGGTTTTTGGCGTTGCATGCCGGATTACTGCCCCTGCTGATCGGCGGGATTCTCCTGTTGCATTTGCATCTGCTCTTCCGTGAACGCGTGGCCGCGCCGGCGCCCCGGCCATCATCCGGACGGCCTTATTGGCCCGAGCAGGCCTGTCTCGATGCCTTCGCGTTCGCCCTTGCCCTCGCGCTCCTGGTGGTCGTCGTCCTGGTCACCGGGGGGGCGGGTCTCGGCGCTCCCGCCGATCCTTCGCAGGAATATTCCGCCGCGCGGCCGGAATGGCTGTTCCTGTTTCTCTACCAGTTTCTGAAATTGTTTCCCGGCCCGGCTGAAATCTGGGGTGCGGTGGTTCTGCCAAGCCTGGTGTTTCTGGTGTTTGTCGCCATGCCCTGGATCGGGCGCTCCGCCCGTGGGCACGCGCTGAATGTCATCCTCGTCATGTCCCTGCTCCTCGGTGCGGTGGTGTTGACCGGCGCCGCGTGGTTCGCCGATTCCCGCGACCGCGATTACCGGGCGGCGGTGGCGCAGGCCCGCGTCGAAGGGGATCGCGCCCGGTTGCTTGCCGGTTCGCCCGCGGGCATCCCCGCCGCCGGCGCCCTGGCCCTGACGCGCGGTGATCCGCTGTTGCGCGGACCCCGGCTGTTCGCGAGTTATTGTGCCGGCTGCCATCGCTTCGACGGCCACGACGGCCTGGGCCGGATCCCGGGCGAGGCACCCTCGGCATCCGATTTGAAGGGCTTTGCCGGCCGTGCCTGGTTGGCCGGGCTCCTTGACCCGGAGCGGGTCGACAGCGCGCATTACTTCGGCGGAACCCGGTTCAAGGAAGGACGCATGGTCCGGTTTGTGAAACGCGACGTCGCCGGATTTACGCCGGAACAAAAGGCGGAACTGCAGAGTGTCATCGTCGCGTTGTCAGCCGAGGCGGCTTTGCCCCGGCAACGGGCCCTGGAGCGGGATGACGCCGGGCGAATCGCAGCCGGCCGCGCGGCCATGGCCAACGAAGTCATGCGTTGCACGGAGTGTCACAAGTTCCACGAACACGACGACGAACCGGTTGGCCCGGACCTGACCGGTTACGGGTCGCGAGCCTGGCTGGTGGATTTCATCGGCGACCCGGCGCACGTCCGGTTCTACGGTCGACGCAACGATCGCATGCCGGGTTACGCGGTGGATCAGGTCCTGGACGCGGAGGCCATCGGGCTCATCGCCGATTGGCTTCGCGAGGATTGGTACACTCCCGAACCCTGAGAGGCGGGGGGGCGGACAGAGCGAATTCGCAGCCCGCGATCCGGTCAGAAATGGAGCTGGAACACGACGGAAACCGAGTGGGTGAACACGTCGTCCAGTTCGATCTCCAGATCGTCCGCGCCGAACGCGTCTTCGACTTCCCAGGAGGCGCCCTGGGTGCCCATGAAACGGTAGATCAATCCCACCCCCATCCGGTCGTTGAATTCGTAGCGCAGGCCGGCGAAGGCGTGGTAGCCGAAAACCAGATCCGCATCGGTGCCCTCGATATAGAGCGTGCCGCCACTTCCCGCGAATCGCTCGTCGATATCGAGGATGCTCGACACCCCGCCGGCGCCGAGGCCGATAAACGGCACCAGGCGATCGAAGTTATTGCACTGGACCACCAGGTTGCCCATGAACGGCAGTTGCATGAGCGAAGCGTCGATCGATTCCCCGGAGAGTTCGTTGACCGAATTGAACAGCGCTCCGCTTTCGAGTTCGACGGCCAGCCACGGAGTGATCCGGTAGCCGCCGGCCACCCCCAGGCGCAGGCCGGGATCGAAATCGACCTCCGCCCCTGACACCGGCCCCAGAAACTGCTTCACGTCGGTCTCCATCGCGAGCGAGGCCCCCAGATCACCCCGGAAATACCATTTGCTTTCGGCGTTCTGGGCTTGAAGCGCGACGCATCCTGCCAGGCCCATCAGCATCATACCGATTCGAGAAATCAGCGGATTTTTCATTGGTTTGGTCTCCCTAAACTCTGGCCAGCCTTGTGTTAGCGGGTCTTGATAAGCGGGAAACTAGCCCGGGCAGTTGGCGATGCAAGCCAATTTCCGATCACCCGCACCTCACCCGTCATTCCGGGGCTGCGTTTTCCGCGAGAATCCATAGTGTGCGGGCCGGTCCCGCCGCCGGCGGTTGGCCGGGTCAGTCCTGCCCGGCCGGTGAGCGGTGCCGACGGGTGATGTCCGGGCAGACCCCGCGTTCACTGGCTTTCATGAAGTCCAACATCACCCGCGCCGGGGCGCTCTGGAACCGGGTCAGAGCCTGTTCGATGGCCGCGCGCAGGGGCAGTTGTCCATGGAAGAGGAACCGGTAAAGCCGCTTCAATTCGAGCCGTTGCCCGGCATCGAACCCCGCGCGGCGCAGGCCAATGACATTGAGCCCGCAGATCCCGTTGTTGCCGACCGCCATCGTATAGGGCGGCAGATCCATGCTGACCCCTGAGCCGCCCTGCATCATTGCCAGGGTGCCGATCCGCACGAATTGATGGCACATGCAGTTGCCGGAAATGATCGCGTAATCGTTGACGACCACGTGTCCGCCCAGCATGGCGCCGTTGGCGAGCCGGACATGATTGCCCAACCGGCTGTTGTGCCCCACATGGCTGCCCGCCATCAGCAGGTTGTTCGAGCCCAGCACGGTGTCTTCCTCGGTGTCACTCGACCGGTTGACCGTCACGTGTTCCCGGAATACGTTGCGGTCGCCAATCCGCAATCGGGTCGGTTCCCCCTTGTACTTCAAATCCTGCGAGGCGTTTCCGATCACGCAGCCGGCGTGGAATTCGTTGTGCTCACCGATAGTGGTCTGTCCGGTCAGGTAAACATACGGTCCCAGGCGACAGCCGGCGCCCACTCCCACCCCGGCGTCGATCACCACATAGGGGCCAACCTCCACGCTGGCGTCCACCCTTGCTCCGGGATGAATAATGGCTGTGGCATGAATCATGGCTTTCCTCCAGTCAACCCCGCGCCCCGGCGGCGGGGCTCTCAAGTGTAAAAATATCCGAGTTCACGCAAAGAAACGTAATCCGGGCCGCGTTCCGTCGAGCGCCGGCCCAGAATCACGTGATCAAGCACGTCGATCTTCAACAATTGCCCCGCCCGGATCAAGTCCCGCGTTATCCGAATGTCCGCCTCCGACGGTGTCGGATCGCCGCTGGGATGATTGTGAACCAGCACCAGCGCCGAGGCATTCCCGGCAATCGCCAGCTTGAATACGTCCCGGGGATGGACCAGCACCGTGTCGAGGGTTCCTCGCGACAGTCGCTCGATCCGGATCAGGCGCCGGCGCGTGTTCAGCAGCAGCACCTGGAATTGTTCCACTTCGAACAGCCGGTTTTCCTCCCGCAGCAGATCCGCCACCCTTTCCGGGGTGTCCAGGACCGGTGCCTGCAACTGCAGCTCACGCGCCATCCGCTGCGCCAGTGTGAACGCGCTCTTCAGCCCGATGGCTTTATCCCGCCCGATCCCCTTCACTCCGCGCAACTCCTCGATTGAAGCGCGGGCCAGGCGGTCCAAAGTCTGAAACCGCGCGAGCAACTGGCGCGCGATGTCCACCGCGGAATACCCCTTGCGGCCCGTCCGCAACAGAATCGCGACCAGTTCCGCGCTCGACAGCGCCTCGGCTCCCTCCGCCATAAGCCGTTCGCGCGGTCGATCCATCTCCGCGAGATCCTTGATTCGGGGATTACCATTCATGGCCGATCTCCTGGGTTCAAACCTGCCTTGCAGGGGATTCCATACCGCACCGGGTGACGGCGGTCGAGGCCAATGTGATCAACCCGCTCCATCCCCGCGCGGGTTAGGGCTAGACGAAGCGCGGTGCTTGTCCTACGGTTCGGGCTGTGTCGAAGCCAAACAAGTCTGGCGCAGTATCCGGCCCCAAAACGGATCAGCTGCCGTTCGAAGACGCGCTGGAGAAGCTGGAGTCCATCGTCGAAGCGATGGAAAGTGACGAGCTGCCTCTGGAAGCGCTGCTGGCGCGCTTCGAGGAGGGCACCCGGCTCGCCCGTCAATGTCAGAGCCGGCTGGCGGAGGCGGAGCTGAAGATCCAGCAGCTGGAGCAGCAGCCGGACGGGGCTTTGACGTTGAAACCCGCCTCGGCGATCGACGTCGCCGACGAACGTTAAGATACCTTCGAATTCGAACCATCCAATGCCTCAGACAAGCCGATACCTGGACATGGTGCGCGATCCGTCGCACGTGAAGAATCTCACCCTGGACCAACTGCTCCAGTTGGCGGCGGAAATCCGCGAAGAACTCATCCAGGTGCTGTCCCGCAACGGCGGGCACCTGGGCCCCAATCTGGGGGTGGTCGAGCTCACCCTGGCGTTGCATCGGGTGTTTGCCACCCCCGAAGACAAGTTCGTGTGGGATGTCAGCCATCAGTCCTATGTCCACAAGCTCCTGACCGGGCGGCGGGATCGGTTTCACACGATCCGCACCACCGGCGGCCTTTGCGGGTTCTCGCTGCGCTCCGAAAGCCCGCATGACTGCTATGGCGCCGCGCACGCTGGCACGGCGCTCTCGGCGGCCCTGGGCATCGCGGCCGGACGCGACCGGCGCGGGTCGAAGGAACATGTGGTTGCGATTTTTGGAGACGCGGCCCTGACGAACGGGATTTCGTTCGAGGCCCTCAATAACATTGCCCACACCACCCAGCGGTTCATCGGCATCCTCAACGACAACGAGTGGAGCATCGCCAAGAACGTCGGGGCCATCGCCACCTATCTGAATCGCCTGATCACGCACCCGTCCTACAACCGCCTGCAGAAGGATCTCGAGCGTCTGCTCCGCCGTTTGCCCAAGGGCGACATCGCCGTCCGCCTCGGGCACAAGGCCGAAGAAGCCCTCAAGGGCGCCGTGGCCGAAGTGACGCTCGAACAGAGCGCCAGCCCGCTCGAAAGCGACGGACGCGGCGGGTTCGGCAGCAGCCTGATCTTCGAGGAAATGGGGTTGCGCTACGTCGGCCCCATCGATGGCCACGATCTGCCGCTGCTGATCAACGTCCTCGAATACGCCAAGACCAGCGAGCAACCCGTCGTGCTCCATGTGCTCACCAAGAAGGGCAAAGGCTACGACGTCGCCATCCAGCACCCCGAGAAATTCCACGGGACCGGCCCCTACGACATTCGGACCGGGGCGAGCCCGGCCCCGAAGCCCGGCACCGCACCCAACTGGCAGGATGTCTTTGGCGAGGCCATGGTTCGGTTGTGCCGCAAGGACAACACGATTGTTGGCATTACGGCGGCGATGCCGAGCGGCACCGGGCTGAAGATCCTCGAGAAAGCGATGCCCGACCGTTACTACGACGTCGGCATTGCCGAGGAACACGCCGTGCTTTTCGCCTGCGGCATGGCCACCATGGGTTTCCACCCGGTCTGCGCCATTTACTCGACCTTTCTCCAGCGCGCCTACGATTGCATCGTCCACGACGCGGCCCTTCAGGATCTGCCCGTGATCTTCTGCATGGACCGCGCGGGGCTTTCGGCGAACGACGGGCCGACGCATCATGGGCTGTATGACATCTCGTATCTCCGGTGCGTGCCCAACCTGGTGCTGATGGCACCCAAGGACGAGGATGAGTTGGTCGATATGCTGTTCACGGCCACCCAGCAGGGGCATCCCGTCGCCATCCGCTATCCGCGCGGCCCGGCGGAAGGAGTGCCGCTCAAGGAGAACCCGCGCTTGATCGAGATCGGCAAGGCCGAGGTGCTCCGGAATTTCAATGCCGGTCGCGGTCTCAAGATCGCCCTCTTTCCGCTGGGCAACCTGCAGGGGTTGGCGCGCCAGGCGGCGGCGCAATTCGAGGCTGAAGGCGCCAGTGTCGCCCTCATCAACCCGCGTTTTGCCAAACCGCTGGATGCCGGCGCGCACGAGTTCTTCGGCCGGGCCGCGGATGTGGTGGTGACGCTCGAAGACCATGCCTTGCCCGGGGGGTACGGCAGCGCGGTCATGGAACTCTTTGCCGAACGCCAGATCGCCACTCCTGTCGTCCGGATCGGCTGGCCGGACCATTTCATCGAACACGCCAGCAGCGTCGATGAACTCCGCGCCAAATACGGACTGACGCTCGAGAATCTCGTTGCCCAGGTGAAGGCGGCTGCGATTGGGCCGCCCGCCGCGGGAGCCGTTCCGGTGGTGGCCTAGCCCGGATTTTTCGTGGATTCATAGGCTTTTCGACACACCCGCACCACATGAGCTATAAAGACATCCGCCCTCCGGCCGGTCAGACCGTCGCCATCCGCAACGGTCGACTCCAAGTCCCCGATCATCCCGTCATTCCGTTCATCCGCGGCGATGGCACCGGTCCCGACATTTGGGCGGCCAGCCAGCGGGTGTTCGACGCCGCCGTCCGGAAAGCCTACGCCGGGAGCCGCCAGATCGCCTGGTTCGAGGTCTTCGCCGGCGAGACGGCCAAACAGAAATTCGACAACTGGCTGCCCGACGACACCATCACGGCTTTCCAGGAATTCCTGGTCGGCATCAAAGGGCCGCTCACGACCCCGGTCGGCGGCGGCATCCGCTCGCTCAACGTGGCGCTCCGGCAACTGCTCGATCTCTATGTCTGTCTGCGGCCAGTTCAGTATTTCCAGGGCGTGCCCTCCCCGGTGAAAAACCCGGAGAAGGTCGACATGGTGATTTTCCGGGAGAACACGGAGGACATCTACGCGGGGATCGAGTACGTGGGCGGTTCGCCTGAGGCGCAGAAGCTCCTGGATTTTCTGGCCCGCGAGTTCCCGAAGGATTTCGGCAAGATCCGCTTTGGCACGAAGGAGAAAGCGGCGGCTTTCTGGGATCGGGCGGGCACGAAGGTTCCCGACGACGTGTGCGTGGGGTTGGGGTTGAAACCGGTGAGCCGCAGCGGCACGGTCCGACTGGTGCACAGCGCGCTGGCCTACGCCATCCAGTTCAACCGCAAGAGCCTCACGCTCGTGCACAAGGGCAACATCATGAAGTTCACCGAGGGCGCCTTCCGTGATTGGGGTTACCAGGTTGCCCGCGAGCAGTTCGGGGCGGTGGAGATCGACGGCGGTCCCTGGTGCCGGATCCCCGAGGGCAAACCGGGCGCCGGCATCGTCATCAAGGATGCCATCGCCGACATCACCCTCCAGCAGGTGCTGACCCGACCCGAGGATTTCGACGTCATCGCCACGCTCAATCTGAACGGCGATTACCTGTCCGATGCCCTCGCGGCCCAGGTGGGCGGCATCGGCATCGCCCCGGGCGGCAACATCAATTACCTCACCGGCCACGCCATTTTCGAAGCCACCCACGGCACTGCCCCCAAATACGCCAACCAGGACAAGGTCAATCCCGGCAGTGTGGTGTTGAGCGGCGAGATGATGCTGCGGTACCTGGGCTGGACCGAGGCGGCCGATCTCATCCTCAAGGGCCTCAACGGCGCCATCGCCAGCAAACGCGTTACCTACGATTTCGCGCGGCTCATGTCCGGCGCCACGGAAATCAAGTGCTCGGCATTTGGTGACAACATCATCGAGCACATGTAGCTTCTCGGAACTTGCGCGTCTACGACCGGTGGTGGGGCGCCGAACAAGCCCCGGCAATTCGCGCGCACGCTGTTACCCCACTTTTCGGTGGCAATACGCTCGCCAATCGAGAACGGGAACTGGGCGTCGCGCGCCAGGTTCTTGTTGAGCAGTTGGTGGAAGGGCTGATTCCGGCAGCTCTTGAGGCAGCCATGGCAAGCGCCATCAATCAAAAGGGTCAGTCCGATAATTGAAGAATTGATCTTGCCGGCTGGGTGGCAAGAGGTCAGAGGGTGCGGCGCGGAAGCCGCGCAAACCCCGGTGCGACGAGCGGCGGGGTCAGGATGCGGAGGAGGAGTCGTGTTGGTCCTTGAAAGATTCTTCAATTATCGGACCCCTCTGGACCCCTCTGGTGCGCCAAGAGAAGCCTGGTGCCTCTCATTGAATGAAAGGTGTCAATCAT
>JAHDYP010000087.1 GCA_023383055.1 Verrucomicrobiota bacterium
GGCCGCGAGTATTTCCTGGACCTGACCTTCACGCTTACGGCGCGTTATGGCGACGTCGAGTTTGTCAGCGACTGGGTCCATTACGCCTGGCCCTTCATTCGTATGCACCCCCGGTTTTCCGTGGATCAAGGCGGGCGTATCACGAGTTCCACCGGCGCCATCAACCAGGAACAAACCAATGGCCAACCCGCCCGCTGGATCGATTACTCGAACACCATCGACGGAACCACGGAAGGCCTCGCCGTCTTCAGTCATCCGCAGAACCCCGCCCCCCACAAATGGCTGACGCGCGATTACGGCACCTTCGGACCACGCCGATCCGACGATCGCAGCGGGATCCCTTTCACCTTGAAACGCGACGAATCCCTCACCCAGCGGGTCGGGATCCTCGTGCACCGGGGCGATGTCCAGACCGGCCGCGTCTCCGAGAGGTTCGAGCGCTACGCGACCGGCAAGCTCTAACTCAACCTTACCTGCCCCTATGAACCGACGTCATTTCCTCCAATCCGCCCTGCTCGTGGGCTCGGCCGGTCTGCTCCCCGCCACCCGGGCGGCCGAGGGAACCGCCTCCGGCTCGTTTCGCCCCGGGATGATCACCACCTGGGACCACGGCCGCATCGCCACCGAGATCGGCAACCCGCTGCTCCAAGCAGGCACCCGCGCCCTGGATATTGTCGAAAAGGGCGTCATCGCGGTCGAGGACGACCCTTCCGTGACGTCAGTCGGTTATGGCGGATTACCCGACGAAACGGGAGTGGTCACCCTCGATGCCTGCATCATGGACGGCGTGGGACACCGCGCCGGAGCCGTCGCCTTTCTCCGCAACATCCGCAACCCCATCTCCGTGGCTCGAAAAGTCATGGACACCACCCGGCACGTTCTCCTGGCCGGGGACGGCGCCCTCCAGTTCGCCCGCCAGAACGGTTTCCCGGAACAGGATCTCCTCACCGACGCCGCCCGCCAACGCTGGCTCGAATGGAAACGGGGGTTGAACCCAAACGATAACTGGCTCGACCAATCCCATGACACCGTCACGATGCTCTGCCTGGACCGCGCCGGGAACCTCGCCGGCGCCTGCAGCACCAGCGGGCTCGCCATGAAAATCCACGGACGAGTCGGCGACTCGCCCATCCTCGGTGCCGGCCTCTACCTGGACAACGAAATCGGCGCCGCGGGCGCCACCGGCGTGGGCGAACTGGTCCTCCGGACCCTCGCCTCCTTCACCGTGGTCGAATTCATGCGCCAGGGAATGCGTCCCAGCGAGGCTTGTCGCGCCGCTTTCGAGCGGATGTGCGAGAAGATCCCCGAAGCCCGTCAAACCCAGGAGGCCCTCATCGCCATCAACAAACGGGGCGAAGTCGGCTGTGCCACGAACACCGGAGATTTCACCTTCTATTACGGCGATGGCGAGCTGGCGCAGCGAAACAAGCCCACCCCGATTACCTGAATCCGAACGCGCGCCGCGGACCGACGGGAACCGGTCACGAGACCGACTTCGGCTTGAGCAGCTTGTGCCGGTAATGCTTCTTCATGCGGGTGCAGGAATCGAGCGAGCTCTTCCCATCGTTGTTCTCCCACACTTCGTCGTAGGCAGCCTGCCGCGGCAAGTTTCGCAGCTTCTTTTCCTTGAGGATGGTGCCGTCCGATTTGCACTCCAGCTCGAGGTAAATCGGCGTCTTGGTCGGCGTAAACCGGTTCGATAAAATCGTTAATACTTTTCGTGTCATGATCGATGCGCCCTCATCCGCCAACTCCGGCCGGGCTCGGCGCCACCGCTAAATACCCAACCGCCGCCCAAAACGGAAGCCTCAATCGTTGCGCCTCGGCGATCCCTCACCGCATCTCCTCGAGTGCCGCCGTCAAACGTTGCGCGGAAATCGGCACGCTCGTCCCCAATTCCTGGGCAAAACACGACACCTTGAATTCCTCGATCAACCACCGAAAATCCCGCCACACCGACAGGACTTCGGGCCGGCCGGCCGCGGCGCTCATTCCCACCGACAATGCCCGCACAAACGGTTCGACTCGCCGCCATTTTTCCGTGTCCTTGGCCGGATTCAAGGCGGCGCGATCCGCCCGGATCACCAGCGCCTGCAGGTATCGCGGGAGCTCCGCCAGGCGCTCGAACGGAACCTGTTCGAGAAAACGGGGCGGAACCAGCTCGTCGATCTGCCGCTTCATGTCCGACAACGGCCGCCGGTGCATCAGGGCCTCCTGCCGGCGCTGCAAGATGAGCGTCACCCGCTCGATCAGCGCCTGCGCCAGGCCGGGGAGCCGGCCTCGAGCCCGCTCCAGGTAGGCTTCGAACTCACCGGCAATCAGGCGCCCGCCACTTCTCGGCGGCAACAAATGCCGTCGCAGATTCTCCCAGGCCGTGGCGGTCAGTTCGTCGCCGGAGCCCAGCGTCACATACCACACCTTGGCGCCGGTCAGTCCCCGCAAGTCCTTTTGCGCCCAGGCCAGTTCCCGGTGCATCACCCGCTCGGCCAAGCCGGGCCAACCCTCACGCGTCGCCGTCTCTGCCTCGGGTTTCGTCCGGAACAGGCGCAAATGGACCTCGCCCTGTTCGCACTGCAACCCGGGATATCCCATGACCGGTAAACCGGCCACTTCACCCACCCGATGCGATTCGGGCAGATCACCGAAATCCCATGCCTTGAGACTGTAACGCTCCCACCGCTCCGCCGCCTGTTGCCAGACCCCGGCCTGCACCTCGGCCACCGCGCTGGGCAGGCGCTTCACCAGCGCCGCCAGATCGCGCCCGGCCAACGGCGCATGCGGATCCGCTCCGACGATCTCGAACCTCGGACACAGATGCGCCGGCAACGCTTCCCGGGCCCAGGCGGATGCGGGAACATCGATGCCATATCGCCTGCGCACAAAATCGGTCATCCCCCGCAGGAACGATTTGCTGTCCGCCGGCACCGCCTCGACAATGGCGCGTGCGGCCGCCGGCAACGGCATCAACGGCCGACGGAGTGTCTTTGGCAACAAACGCAGTAGCTGCCCCACCCGCTCGACGCGCAACGCCGGCACCGCCCACTCGAGCTGTTCGGGATCCGCGACCGCTGCCAACGGCACGCTCAGCTTCATCGTAATTCCATCGTGATCTTCCCCGGGCGCATAGGCATAAGACACCGGCACGGTCTGGTCCCCCACCACCACGAGATCGGGAAACTCGTTCGCCGCAAATGCGGCCGCATGTTCGCCCAGAATCGCCGCCGGTTCCGCCTCGAGCACACGGGCGCCACCCCGCTCCTTCAGCCAGCGATTCAAATCGGACACCGATGATACCCTTTCGAGTCGGCCCGCGTAGAACTGGACAAAGGCTTCGTCCAGATCCGCGACCAACCGGTGCGGCAGCCGGGTCTGCCAAATCTCGATCTTTTGCCGCAGCCGATGGTTGTGCTCGAGGAATCGCGGCGGTGACTCGAAATCCTCCGGCACCAGCGCCTGGCCGATGAACAGGCGCGTGGCCTCGGCTGCGTCCACCGTCGCGTACGGCACCTTCCGTTCCCGCAACACCAACCCCGCCAGCGTCACCCGCTCGGTGGCTTGCACCCGACCGACCGACCGGTCCCATCCGGGATTGAGATATTCCCGGCGACAAAGGTGCGGCGCCAGCTCGATCACCCATCCCGGCTCGATGCCCGCCACCGTTCGGGCGAAGGATCTCGAGGTCTCGACCGTCTCACCCGCCACGATCCACTCGGGCTGCGAAACCTTGGCCTCGGCCGGTCCCGCCGCGGCATGCTTCGGGCGCCGCGCCGATCCGTCAAACAACGTTGACCCGGGGAAGAGACTGACGGCGCGGCCACCCGCCATGCGGTATTCGTTGCGCCCGGTCCGCTGGCCGATGTGCCCCCACAATCCCGTGAGGATGGACCGGTGGATCGCCGCGTAATCGGCCGGCTCCCGGTTCAGTTCGAACCCACCCATGTCCGCCAGCACGTCCGATAGCTGCGCATGCACGTCCCGCCACTCGCGCATCCGCAGATACGAGAGAAAATGCGTCCGACAGAACTTCCGCATCTGGCTTTGCGTGCTCAGCGATTCCCAGGTGTCGTGATACGCGTTCCAAATGTTGAGCAGCCCCAGAAAATCCGAGCGCCGATCCTCAAACTTGCGGTGCGCCGCTTTCGCCGTGTCCCGCTGGTCCGCCGGCAACTCGCGCGGATCCTGGATGCTCAACCCCGCCGCAATCACCAGCACCTCGCTCAGCGCCCCCTCATGGTGTGCCTCGATCAGCATCCGGCCGATCGACGGGTCCACGGGCATCCGCGCCAGATCCCGCCCCAGCCCGGTCAACCGCAGTTCGTCGTCCAGCGCCCCCAGTTCCTTCAAGAGTTGGCAGGCCCCGCGCAACGCCGCGGCCGGCGGTGGATCGATGAACGGAAACTCCTCAACTTCCCCCATCGGCCACGCCTTCAAACGCAAGACCACTTCCGCCAAATTGCAGCGTTCAATCTCGGGCGGAGTGAACACCGGACGCGTCGCAAAATCGTCCTCCGCGTAAAGCCGGATGCATACGCCGTCGCTCAGCCGGCCGCAGCGGCCCTGGCGCTGATTGGCGCTGCTTTGGGAAATGGGCTCGATCGGCAGCCGCCGACAACGCGTGCCGGCCTGATATCGGCTGATCCGGGCCAGTCCCGTGTCCACCACATACCGGATCCGCGGCACCGTCAACGAGGTCTCCGCGATGTTCGTCGCCACCACCACCCGCCGAAGCGCCTTCGGCTCGAACACCCGTTGCTGTTCACCTCCGCTCAACCGGCCGTACAGCGGCACAATCTCCCAGGGTTCATCGCCCCTGGGCTCGAGCCGCGCGCAGGTCTCCTGGATGTCCCGTTCACTCGGCAGGAAAACCAGAATGTCGCCCCGCCCCGAGCCACCCAGCAATTCCCGTACGGCTTCGACCGCCGCATCCACATAGGTCGTCTCCCCGGATTCCTGCGCCGCCTCGTCGATCGGCCGATACCGCACCTCGACCGGGAACATCCGACCCGACACCTGGAATACGGGCGCGCCGGCGAACGCGGCGGAGAAGCGTTCGGTATCGATCGTGGCGGAGGTGACGATCAGCTTCAGATCGTCGCGCTTTTCGAGCAGGTGCTTGAGATGGCCCATCAGGAAATCGAGATTCAAAGAACGCTCGTGCGCCTCGTCCAGGATCACCATCTCGTATTCCGAGAGATACGGATCCCCCTGAACCTCCGCCAGCAGGATCCCGTCGGTCATCACCTTGATCGAGGTTTCCGCCCGGGTGTTGTCGGTAAAGCGAATCTTCGCCCCAACCTCCCGCCCCGCGGACAGCTCCAACTCCTCCGCCAATCGGCGCGCAATCGAAAGTGCCGCCACCCGCCGCGGTTGGGTGCACCCGATCCGCGCCCGCACCCCCAAACCCGCCTCGAGGCAGAACTTCGGCAATTGCGTCGTCTTCCCCGAACCCGTCTCCCCGGCGACCACGATTACAGGATGCCGACGGATCGCCTCGACCAGCACCTCCCGGTGCGCCACGATCGGCAATCCCTCCGGATACTTCACCCGGGCCACGATCGCGGCACGCGCCGCGCGCGCCGCCACCGACCGCCGCGCCTGCGCCAGCCACCGTTCCAGCAGCGGCCCGGCCCGATGTCGCCCGCTGCGATCCCGCAACAGCGCCACCAAACGCGACCCCAGCCGCACCTGGTCGGGCAGCAAACACCGCGGAATCAGCTCCCGCAGTTCGCCTATGCTCGCTCGTTCGTCCACGCCGCCCGACCGCTCAGCATCCCGGTTCCTTCGTTCCTCGGCGTCAGCCACAACTCAGCGCAACCACTGAAACACCCGAATGTCACCAGGAGCCACAGTCCCCCCGAATGCGCCCGCCTCGACGGGGATGGATCTTCCCTCCGAGTTGAGCACTTGCACCGATACCGGATCGTCGAAGCGTATCTTCAGTTCCAACGATTCCCGCAGCCCCCGATTCACCACCGCCAGGTAATCGTGCCGCTCCCCGCGCAACCGCGAAACCACCGCTCCCTTGCCGCCGGTGTTCAATACCACCACGGGCATCGCCGGCTGGTAAGGCCGCGTGCCCCGGGGCAGGGCTTCACCGGCATGAGCCACTTCAACGACCTCCGCCGTCAGGAATACCGGCGCCAGGTTCTGGAGCTCGCGGTTGACCTGCCGCACGCGATCGTAAACCTCCGTGCGCGTCCCATCGGCTTCGATCGGCGCGCGATGAAAATTCCACTGGCTGGAAACCGGGGTCCAGTAAGTGAAGTATTGAATCGCCTTCGCCCCGTACGCCAGGTTGCTGAACACCTGCAGCCGCAACCCCTCCACCGTCGCCACCGGATAGGGATCATGCGCCACCGCCAGCGCAAATGCCCAAAAAGGCTTGCCCGCGCGTTTCGCGGCGGCCGCGATGATCTCCAGGTTCTCATACCAGTCGGACCGCAGCCGGTCGCCCACAATCGGATAATGATCGAAAGAAAGCACCGGCACCGGCACTTCGGCCAAAAACCGGTCGACGTGCTCTTGATACGTTGCCGTCCCCAACTGCTCCGGACTCGCGTAAGTCGGAAACAGATTCAAGTAGCACGGCAACACCTCGTCCACCGCCCGGATGCGACGCACCCAATCGCCCAGATCCTTGAAGTCCCCCGCGCTCGGTTCATCGCGCAAATAGTAACCCGCCGTCGCCGGGTGCCCCTTGAACCGGCGCACCGTCGTCTCCGGATCGCCGCGCAATTCCGGACAACTGATCATCAGTTTCACCCCCGCCCCCTGCGCCACCTCGAGCGCGCGTCCCATCGCCTCGACATCGGGAAATCCAGAGAAACTGAGGTTGAACCCCGCCTCCGCCAGCTCCCGGTATCGCTCCGGGGTGGTCTGATCCGCCGGCGGACCGATCCACGCCAGCACCGGAAATGCATCCGCGCCCCGGAACGCCTGCGTCCATGCGCCGTGGGTGAAGCAAAACAGGAAGGCCAAGCCGAGTATCAGTCTCATGAAGGAATGCATATCAGTCTCCTCAAATGGGCCGCGTCTCCGGAAACGGCGTCACACCCCTCGCCCCAACTTCAGTCGCGACATCACCCGCGCCATTTCAACCGCCGTCCGGGCCACTTCAATTCCGCGGTTGTGCCGGAGGTCCAGACAGCGCACCCGGGCCTGCGCCTGGTTGTCGAACAGGTATACCCCATGGATCACCGGCAACTGATGTCGAATCTGCAACTCCACCAGGGCATGACTCACCGCGTCGCCAATGTGCCGCGCGTGGGTGGTTTCCCCCTGGAAAATGACCCCCAGGCAAATGATCGCCGCAAACCGGCCGGGCGGCGAGCCCGCCAGCGCGGCCGCCACGGCCGGGATTTCGAAGGCGCCAGGCACACGAACCACCTCGATGGCCGCGGCACTGGCAGCGGCGAGCTCCCGCCGCGCGGCGCGCAGCAAGGCGTCGACATACCGGGCGTTGTAACGCGACGCCACGATCGCGAATTGCCCGCCCGACTGGCGCCGGGCTTGGCGGGGGTTGCGTTTGAGCACGATTAACCTTTCCTGGTGACGCTGTAACTCCGCCTGCGGGGTGATGGCTTCACGCGAGTTTGCCCGCCTACAGCAGGTGCCCCAGCTTCTCCCGCTTGGCTTTCAGATACTTCTCGTTGTGGGGATTCGGCGAGATCCGGATCGGCACCTGTTCCACGAGTTCGAGCCCGTATCCGTCCAGACCGATCACCTTCTTCGGATTGTTGGTCAGGAGCCGGATGGTGCGCAATCCCAGGTCGACCAGGATCTGCGCGCCAAGCCCGTACTCGCGCAGGTCCATGCCATACCCCAACTGGCGATTCGCCTCGACGGTGTCGTATCCTTCTTCCTGCAGCTTGTAGGCTTTGATCTTCGGAGCCAGACCGATGCCCCGCCCCTCCTGCCGCATGTAAACAATCACCCCCAGCCCAGCCTCGCTGATCTGGCGCATGGCCTGATGCAATTGCGGACCACAGTCGCACCGTCGCGACCCAAATACGTCGCCGGTCAGGCACTCGCTGTGCACCCGGACGAGCACGTTCGGTTTGCCAGCCACGTCGCCCTTCACCAACGCCAGATGATGCTGCGCGTCCACCTTCGAATGGTAGAGGATCAGCTCGAAATCGCCATGCTCGGTCGGCAGGCGGACCGACTCGACCCGCTCCACCAGTTTCTCGCGGCCGCGACGATACTTGATCAGGGACTCGATGGTGCAAAGCTTGAGCCGGTGTTTCCGGGCGAACTTGACCAATTCGGGCAGGCGCGCCATGGACCCGTCGTCGCTCATGATCTCGCAGATCACCCCGATGGGCCGGCACCCGGCCAACCGCACCAGGTCGACGGCGGCTTCCGTATGGCCCGCCCGCTGAAGCACCCCGCCCGGCTTGGCCCGCAGCGGAAAGACATGCCCCGGCTGCACCAGATCGGCCGGGACAGCGGTCGGATCCGCCATCACCTGGATCGTCCGGGCACGGTCCGCGGCACTAATGCCGCTGGAGATGCCCTCCGCCGCATCGACACTCACCTGGAAATCGGTGCGAAAGGTCTCCCGATTCTGAACCACCATCCGCTCCACCCCGAGCTGCTGCAATCGCTCGCCCGTGGTCGGCACGCAGATGAGCCCGCGCCCGTGTTTCGCCATGAAGTTGACCGCGGCCGGCGTGGCATGCTGGGCCGCGACGATCAAATCACCCTCGTTCTCGCGGTCGGCGTCGTCCACCACAATCACCATCCGCCCGGCCTCGAGGTCGCGCACGACGGACTCAATCGAATTAAACGGCTTATCCATAACAGCCGCGCCATTCTAGCCGCCAGATTTCATGGAGTCTCGCTTAATGTGCGGCCGCCGGATTGGGGAGGGCCGTGAATCGTCAGACCAGGCGGCCTTTCCTGCCGACGACCCCTTTCAAAGCACCTTGACCACCACCGCCGTGGCATCGTCCAATTGCGGAGCGTCACCCGAGAACTGGCGCACAGCCTGGTAAAGGGCCTCGACCAATTCCGCGGCCGAAGCCGACGACCGTTCGCGCACCACCGACAGGATACGTTCCATGCCGAACAACTGATCCTCGGGCGAGACGGCTTCGTCAATGCCGTCGGTGAGCAGCAACACGATGTCACCCGGGTTCAACTGGATCTGCTGGGCCGCCGGGTACTCGGTCGTGGGATGGATGCCGAGCGGGACCCCGGTACGGCTCAGCGTGGCCTTGACCTGCCCCCGGGCGTCCAGCACGAAACCTTCAGGATGACCGGCATTCGCGTAGTAAAGTGTTCGCGTGACCGGATCCAGACTGACCAGGAGCATCGTGATGAAGCGCTCGATCCCAATGTCCTCCGCCAATACCCGGTTGGCATGAGTGAGGATCTCGCCCAGATCCTGGTGACTCTGCGCCAGCACCCGCAAATAGGCCCGCGTCTCGGCCATCAGCAGCGCCGGACCAATCCCATGGCCGGTCACGTCGCCCACCACCACCCCCCACCGCTCCTGGAGCATCGGCAGATAATCGAAGTAATCGCCGCCGGCAGCCGACGCGGGTTCCGACCTGCCCGCGATCTCGAAGCCAGGGAGACTGGGAGGGGCCACGGGAAACAGCCGCTCCTGGATGTCGCGGGCCACCCGGAATTGCTCCTCATTCGCCTGTAATTCCTGCTCCGCCCGCTTCCGCTGGATCACCCCTCCCAGTTGAGCGGCAATCGCCGAGAACAACTTGATCATTCGCTCATCTTGCGCCCGGCGCTCGAGCAGGAAAAACTCGATCACCGCCACCAGCGTGTCGTCCGTCAACACCGGGATCCCCACCGCCCCCAGAATCCCCACCTCCCGCGCAACCCCGCTGCGGGGCGAATTGACGATGCTGCCCAGATCGCTCAACCAGAGCGGCGCGCGCGCGGCGTAAACCCGGCCGGGAAGACCTTCGTCCGCCTGGTATTCGATCTGTTGACTGACCTGCTGAAATCGGGCCAGGCGGGGATCGGGCCGATGCCAGGCGGCCTTCCATTGCAGACTCCGACCATCGCGGACGGGCAACCACGCCTGCCCCAAAGCCCATCCGGTCGCCTCGCAAACCATGCGCAGCACCAGGCTCAGGGCGGTATCCAGATCCTGAGCCGCGTTCACCGCCACCGAGATCGTTTGCAGCAAACGGATCTCCTCCTCCGCCCGTCGACGCTCCGTAATGTCACGAATGAAGGCCACCACAAGCCGTTCGCCCTTCAGCGTGACATGACTGAAGGCAATTTCCAGCGACACCTGCCGGCCCGACTTGTGGCAACCCAACGTCTCCATCGGTTGTCGCCCGGTTCGTTCCGCTTCCCCGGTCAGGTGCCGATCAATCCACTGAAACACCCCCTCCCGCGCCTCGGGCACGAGGAGTTGCTGAAACTCCCGTCCCACAACCTCAACCGGCTCACAACCGAACACTCCCGACACCGCGGGGCTGGCAAATTGAATCGTCCCCTGCTCGTTCATCAGCAGGACGGCGTCGGTCGAGTTCTCCCAGAGCATCCGATAGCGCAGCTCGCTGTCCCGCAAAGCCTCCTCCGCCCGCCGCCGGCCATGGCGGACCTCGGCTTCGCGCATCTCGCGCTCGACGGCCGGCACCAGCCGCGCCAGGTTCCCCTTCATCAGATAATCGTGGGCGCCGGCTTTCATCGAAGCCACGGCCACATCCTCCCCAATGCCGCCGGAGATGATGACGAACGGCAGATCGAGTCCCGATTCCTGCAAAAGTCGCAGCGCGTCCGGCGCGCTGAACTCCGGCAGGTTGTAATCCGACAACACCACCTCCCACGTCTCATTCTGAAGGGCTTCGCGCATCGTCGAAGCGCTCTCGACGCGGCGCCATATCGGATCATAACCTCCCTGCTTGAGCGTCCCGATCAGGATCCGGGCGTCAAACTCAGAGTCCTCCACCACCAAGACTCGGATCGGCTTTTTCACAACGTCAAACTCGCCCTCAGCCTAGCCAGCCGCACTCCCTCAAGGCGAGCCTTTTTGCCGATTCGCAGCGCGGACTTGATTTTGTCGGTCAGGAACGCCAATTTAGAGTGCGTTATCGAATCGATTAATCCGGACCGCCGAATCGTCCATTGACCCTCTTTATTATGATGAACCGTCGACAGGCACTTAAGACCGGCGCGATCGGGCTCGTGGCCATGGCCGCCCCCTTCTCTGCCTCCACCCTCCAGGCACAGAACCAACCCCCCACCGGCCCCTTCAAACTGGCGCCTCTCCCCTACCCGCTGGACGCGTTGGAACCGCACATCGACGCCAAGACAATGGAAATTCACCATGGCCGGCACCACGCCGCCTACGTCAATGGGCTCAACCAGGCGGTAAGCCAAATCCCCGGACTCGCCCAGCGGTCGCTCGAACAACTCCTTTCCGAACTCAACCAAGTGCCCGACCAGGTTCGAACCGCGGTGCGCAATCACGGAGGTGGACACCATAATCACACCCTGTTCTGGAGCATGCTCAGCCGGAACGGCGGCGGCAAACCCAAGGGCGAGCTTGCCTCGGCGCTGGACACGCACTTTGGCAGTTTTGACGGCTTTCAGGACCTGCTCACCAAGGCGGCCTTGGGCCGATTTGGCAGCGGCTGGGCCTGGTTAACCCTGGATCGGAGTCGCAAATTAACCGTGGAATCAACCCCCAATCAGGATTCGCCCCTGTCCGAAGGGCGCACTCCCCTGCTCGGCATCGATGTCTGGGAGCACGCTTATTACTTGAAGTACCAGAACCGGCGGGCGGATTACGTCACCGCTTTTTTCAAGATCGTCAATTGGGAATTCGTTCAGGAACGTTACCGAACCGCGCTGGCCTGAGCCCATTCCGCGGCTGGGCCGCGCACCAGCATGGAGACGTTATGAGCCACCTGCAGTTGACCACCGAAGAGGAGGAGACCCTCCACGACCTGCTCACCACCCGGCTCACGGAACTCGAAGTGGAGATCCTTCACACGGATCATTCCGCATTCCGTGACCTGCTCAAGCACCGCCGGGAACTCCTCGCCCGTATCGTTCAGCGGCTGGCGCGATCGAGCGAAATGGCCTCCTCGGTGTGACCGCCAGCTCGCCGTCAGGATCCTACCACCCCGACGCCCCGGTCCGGGGAACCGTGGGTTGCAGACCGGTGCCGCCTCCTGACTGGCACGCCGGTTGCCTTTGGGCTTTCCTATCGATGTCAGTCCGCTTATGAATAAGCCCGTGAAACGAATGGCCCTCGTCCCGACCCCCTCACGCAACTGGTTGGCAGGAACGCTTCTGACCGTCTTGCTCATCGTCAAGGCAACGGCGGCGGCACCCGCCGCCCCGGCTGACCCGGCGAAGGCCGAAAAGGAGGCCCAACTCCTGGAACTCTTCGAAGGCGATTCGAGCATCACCAACAGCCTCGACATGGTGCTGCTCAAGGTGCCGCAAGGTTTCCGCGTCGCTCAGTTCGAGGTCACCCAGGCCGACTACCAGAAAATCATGGGTGACAATCCCAGCCGGTTTCCCGGTCCCCGCCGTCCCGTTGAACAGGTCTCCTGGCAAAATGCGAAATCGTTCTGCGAACGACTGACCGCGAAAGAGATTCAAGCGGAAATCATCCCCGCCGGCTATGCCTACGCCCTGCCTACGGAAGCCCAGTGGGAGCATTACCTGGGTGATGCCAGACTGGAGGACGCCATCACCAGCCACCTCGGCGACCGCCGCACCTCCGAAAACGTGGGCGGACTCGGCCCGAACCGGTTCGGCCTTTATGACACGCGCGGCAATGTCTGGGAGTGGTGCGCTTCGCCAGTGGCACGCGGCGCTTCCTGGCGCAGTTACGAGGATTTCCTGGCGATCAATTTCCGCTTTACCAGTGACGCCAATACGAAATTCGAAGATATCGGGTTTCGCGTTGTCCTCCAGGCCGCAGCCGGTTCCCGCTAGCGCGGCGTCGCTGCTTCCTCCGCTCTCGCCTGACAGACGCGTAATCATGGCCGCGCGCATGGTTTGATTGCATCCGGCAACGACTGCCGTCATACTGCCCGTCATGTATCCCAACGGCCTTGCCTCCAGATCCGGCGGACCCTTCACCCTGAGCCGCCGCCGCTTTCTGCGCACCCTCTCCGCCTCCGCCGCGCTGGCCTCCCTGCCAGCGTGGAGCGCCGGCACCCAGGAAGGTTTCAATCCCAAACCCCGGCGTGTCGGCTTGATCGGCGCCGGCTGGTACGGCAAAAGCGACCTCTGGCGGCTCATCCAGGTTGCCCCGGTGGAGGTGGTCTCACTGTGCGATCCCGACCAACGCATGCTCGCCGGCGCCGTCCAGATTGCCCAGCAACGTCAGGAATCAAAAAAGGCGCCGCGCACGTACCTCGACTACCGCGAAATGCTCAAGCAGGAGCAACTCGACATCGTGCTCATCGGTTCGCCGGACCACTGGCACGCGCTCCAGGCCATCGCCGCCCTCGAAGCCGGCGCCCACGTCTACCTCCAGAAACCCATCAGCGTCGACGTCCGCGAAGGCGAGGCCATTCTCGATGCGGCCCGGAAACACCAGCGCGTGGTTCAAATCGGCACCCAACGCAAGAGCACGCCGCACCTGATCGATGCCAAACGACAGATCGTCGACGCCGGCCTCCTCGGAACCATCGGCCACGTCGAAATGTGCTGCTACTTCCACATGCGCGCGAACGACAATCCACCCCTCCAATCCGTGCCGGATTTCTTCGATTACGAATGGTGGACGGGCCCCGCACCTCTCCGCCCCTATGACGGGCTGCCCCATCTGCGCTGGTGGCGGACTTTCATGGAATACGGCAATGGAATCGTGGGTGACATGTGCGTTCACATGCTGGATACCGCGCGCTGGATGCTCGGGCTGGGCTGGCCCAAACGGGTCAGTTCCTCCGGCGGCATTTACGTCCAAAAAGTCGGCAAATCGAACATCTCGGACACGCAATCCGCGATCTTCGAATACGACCATTACAACCTCGTCTGGCAGCACCGGACCTGGGGGCCCCCGGTCGATCCGGACTACCCCTGGGCGCTCTTCATCTATGGCGACAAGGGCACCCTCAAAGCCAGCACCATGCGCGCTGACTTCATCCCCAACGATCGCGCCGCCAAAGCCATCCACTTCGAATGCCTCTACGAACGGGAACAATACCCGGAAGACCTCACCGAGGACGCCATCGAACTCAATGCCGCCCCCGCCACCCGCCGGCACCTGCTCGATTTCCTCGCCGCCATCGACCAGCGCAGCCGCCCGATCGCCGACGTCGAGGATGGGCACATTTCGACGGCCAGTTGCATTCTGGCCAACCTGGCCATGGACCTGGGTCGTTCTTTGGCCTACGACCCCAAACAACGCCGCGTCATCGGCGACCCCGAAGCCACTTCCCGGCTCCGTCGCCCATACCGCGCCCCCTGGCAGCATCCGGCCGGAAGCTGAAGTGGCAAAAACGGACCATGAATTGCCAAAGGGGGGTTAGCCGCCAACCCACCTTCGCCTTACCCAGTCTAGTGAGCAGCAATACTTATGTTGCAGCTTGCTACTGTGAGAGTTACTGTCACCTCCGAAATCGCGAATCCGTCGCCGCACCGGCCCCTGCCAAACGGGGCGCCCCGGACCGCTCCGGCCATCGCCAACCGCGCCCGCTTTCGCCAACCAGCCTGCTGACGCACCCCCGCTCATGTCTCACACCCTCACAACCTGCACCTTCTGTGGCGTGGGCTGCGGCGTGTATCTTGAGTCCGACGGCGAGCGCATCCTCGGCGCCTATCCCAGCATGTCCCATCCGACCAACCAGGGGCGGATCTGCGTGCGCGGCTGGAACGTTCATGAAGTCGCCAGCTCAGCCGATCGCCTGAACACCCCGTTGCTCCGGCGCGAAGGCCGGTTCGACCCGGTGAGTTGGGAGACGGCCTTCGGCTTCCTGGCGGAACGGCTCCTGGCCATCCGCGACCGCCACGGCCCGGAAGCCCTCGCCTTCCTGGTCTCCCCCCGCTGCTCAAACGAGGAGAGCTACCTCCTCCAGAAGTTCGCCCGCAAGGTCATCGGAACCAACAACGTCGATCACGGAAGCGGCGTCTACTGCAACAACAGCATCAATGTGCTCCTCGAGATGCTGGGCGTGCCCGCCACCACCAACTCGATTGCCGAACTGAGCCGGAGCGACGCCATCATCGTGGATGGGATCGATCTCGGCCGACAACTGCCGACCGTGGGCGGGTGGGTGCTCCGCGCCAAGCTGGGTGGCGCCAGGTTGATCGTGATCGATTCGCGACGCCACCGCGTGGCCGAATCGGCCGATCTGTTCCTCCAGATTCGTCCGGGCACCGAAGTCATGCTCTACGGCGCCATGGCCAAGGTCATCCTCGACCGCGGCCTGGCCAATGCCGGGTTCATCAAACGCCATTGCCGGGATTACCAGGTTTTCCTCGATGCCGTGCGCCAGTACGACCTGCTGACGGCCGCGGAGTACTGCGGCGTGCCACCCGAGTTGATCGAATCCGCCGCCCGCACCTATGCCGCCGCCCGCACCGCTTCCCTGCTTTACTCGACCGGCATCGAAAACCGCCACAGCGACGGCATCCGGGCCATCGTTAATCTCGCCCTCCTGACCGGCAACCTGGGCCGGCCAGGTGCCGGACTCTACGCGCTCACCGAACAAAACAACCTGCAAGGCGTGTGCGACATGGGCATGTTGCCCGATCGCCTGCCCGGCTACGCGGCCGTCGCCGACCCCGCTGGCCGCGAACGTCTGGAACAACTGTGGCAGTGCCGGCTTCCCGCGCAAGCGGGCCTGGGTACCCGCACCCTGTTGGGCGATCCGGCACCGGCGGCGTTGCGGGCCTTGTGGCTGTGCCGATACGACCCGGTGAGCACCGCTTTTTTTGGCGAGGCGGCCAAGTCGCTCGACAAGCTCGATCTGGTCGTCGTCCAACACCTGTTCCTGACCGAAACCGCGCAGCATGCGCATGTGGTGCTCCCGCTGACGGCCTTCGGCGAGGAGCAAGTCAGCTTCACCAGCACCGATCGCCGGGTGCAATTGGCCGAGCAGGTTCTTCCGCCCCGCCCCGGATCCATGACCGCCTGGCGTCAACTGACCCGCCTTGCCCAGACCATGGGCGAGGACTGGCCCTACGCTTCGGCGGGTGAGGTCATGGCTGAAATCGGCCGCGCCGTGCCGTTCTACAGCGGGGTCACCTACGAAAACCTCAGCCGGGAATATGGCCGGCAATGGCCGTGCACTCTCGACCGACCGCTCGGCACCCAGTTCCTCTTCGAGGATGGCCTCCCGGAGTCGGGCTTCCGTTTCAAGCCCATCCCCCGGCCGTCCGACTCGGTGTCGATCGACCCGGAATTCCCGTTCGCACTCGTGTTCGGGCATTCCCTCTATTACTGGCATCAGAACATCCTCATCAAACACAGCGAAACCCTCAAACGCGAGTATCGCATCCTGCTCCTGGATTACCCCAATGGCTTCGTCGAAATCAACGATGCCGACGCCCGACAGCTCAGAATTCGGGACGGCCAACCGGTCCGTCTCTTCTCCACCACCGGCGCCGCAACCAGCACGGCGCGCGTGACCGCCGAGGTCCGGGGCGGCACCATCTTTGTCCCTTTCTTCGTGCGCGAGGTCGAACGTGAACTCACCAACGGACGGCAGGATCTCGAGAGCCCGGTGCGGGTCAGAATGGAAGGACTTTAGCCATGCGCTTCCGGGTCATTCATCGTTCCCAACTGCTGGACTTCGTGGAGCTGCTCCGCCGCGAATACGAAGTGCTCGCGCCGTTCCGCGGCCGGGGTCGCGACACTTACTTCGACACGGTCACCGACGCCAACCGCGCGGACATCCAACTCCACGTCTCCAACCCGCAATACCCGCCCAAACGCTATGTGCTGCCCCACATCGAACGTTTGATGACCCTCAAACGCGAAGATGGCACCCTGCGCATTCAGCCCACCCTCGACACCCCCAAGCGCGCCTTGTTCGGCATCCGTTCCTGCGACGTCGCCGGCATCTATCACCTTGACCGCTTCTATCTCGGACGCGATTACCGGGACGGTTACTACGCCGAGCGACGCCGCAATCTCCTCCTCGTCAACGTCGTTTGCACCGACCCGGAAGTCGATATCGACGACTCCTGTTTCTGTGTCTGCGCCGATACCGGCCCCGCCGCCCGCGAGCATTTCGACCTGCAACTGATGGATTTGGGCGACGAACTGATGGTGGTGGCCGGCTCCGCCGCGGGCGAGGCCTTCTTGGCCGATCCCCTGTTCCGCGCCGGATCTCAGGCTCACATTGAACTCCGTCGCCAGATCCTGTCCGACGTCCGCAAGCGGTTCAAGAAAACGACCAGCTGGTTCGCCGCCACCGTTCGCTACGTCTCGCAGGACAAGATCCTCGACAAAACCTGGGAGGAAATCGGCAACCGCTGCCTCGAGTGCGGCGGCTGCACCTATGTCTGCCCGGCCTGCACCTGCTTCACCGTCACCGACCGCGCCATCAGCCCCACCGAGGTCGAACGCGTCCGCCTCTGGGACGCCTGCGCCCTCAACGGCTTCACCCGCATGGCGGGCGGCTTCAATCCGCGCCGCGCCGTGCATGACCGGCGCAACCGCCGCTTCTTCCGAAAACTCGCCCATTACTTCATCCAGCGTGAGCTCACCATGGCCTGCGTCGGCTGCGGCCGCTGCGCCGATGTCTGCCACGGCGAAGTGGGCATGCCCACCGTGGTCGAGATGATCCGCCGGGCCACGGCCGCCGAGGACCGTAACCCTTCTCTCATCGCGCAAGGCACCTCATGATCCTGGGGCCCACCACCTCCAACCACCCGCACCGTGACACCGACCCGTCCCGCGCGAGCCCGGGCGGGTTCGCCCCAGAGGATAACATCTACCTCCCGAGGATCGCCGTCCTCGATCGCGTGGTCGACGAGATCGCCGAGGTGCGCACGTTCTACTGGCACTTCGAGGATCCAGCCGACCAGGAAGCGTTCCGCCGATTCCGACCGGGTCAGTTCGCACAGGTCTCGCTCTTCGGAACCGGCGAGTTCCCGGCCTCGCTGCCGCCCAGCCCGACCGAGCATGAGACCTTCTTCACCATCCGCCAGGTCGGCAGCTGCACCGGCGCACTCCACCAACTCAAGCCGGGTGATCGCTTCGGAGTGCGCGGTCCCTACGGCAACGGCTTCCCCATGGAAGCCTACCGAGGCAAAAACCTGGTCTTTGTCGCCGGCGGCATCGGCCTGATCCCCCTCCGATCCTGCATCGTTTACGCCCTGGCCCATCGCCACGAATACCAGCGCATCCAGATCTTCTACGGGGCCAAAACGCCGCGCGAACTCATGTATCGCCCGAACCTCGCCGAATGGGAATCCGCGGCCGGCGTGGAATGCCACCTGACCGTCGACCGCGGAGCCGAGGATTGGACCGGCCACGTCGGCGTCGTCGGCAGTCTCTTTCGCAAACCCGGCGTCGAAATCCCGGTCGAAAACACCATCGCCTTCGTCTGCGGCCCCCCGGTCATGTTCCGCTTCGTGATCAAGGATCTCTCCGCGCTGGGATTCTCCGAGCGCAACATTGTCTCCACGCTCGAACGCTATATGAAATGTGGGGTCGGCAAGTGCGGCCACTGCTGCATCGGCGTCGCCTATGTCTGCGTTGACGGCCCCGTCTTCAGCTATGAACAGATCAAACGCCTGGGGGAGGACATCTGATGCGCGACCTCAACCAGGATCTCCAAGCCCTCACCGGTGCCACCGTGCTCTGGCTGGGCCTGGGTAACCCGGACGGTGGAGATGACGCCGCTGGCCTCCAGCTGGCCGACACACTCCGGACAAACCATATCCCCGGCGTGGCGAAGCCTGAACTCCAGCCCGACCAGTGGATCGCCCGCGCCCATATCCCCCCCGGTGCCCACGTCGTGTTCCTGGATGCCGCCGAATTCGGCGCTCAACCGGGCGCCGTAACCTGGCTCGATGCCACCCAGATTCAGGCCCGGTTTCCCCAGATTTCAACCCACCGAATCGCGCTGAGCACGCTCGCCCGGCTGTTGCTGGGGCGCAACGCCTCAGGGGTCTGGTTGCTCGGAATCCAACCCGCCTCGCTGCGCCCCGGAAACAGGCTGACCCCCGCGGTCCAGTCCACGGTCGAACTGCTCAATCGGTTGATCCTTCAACATTTTGGGCCCGAGCCCGCCGTGAACGCGTCCGCTCGCTCCGCACCGCCGCGCCCCGGCCAAGCGATGACTGTCGCCGCCCTCGAGACCGCCGCGGCCACTCCGAACCGGAACCGATGATCCCCTCCACCCCGGAATATGCGGTTGCCCTGGCGATGCTGATCTGCACCGCCGGCGCGGCCGTCACCCTGGCCACGGCCCGACATCGCGCCCTCGCCGGCTGGATCGCGTTCGGGGTGCTGGCCCTGTCCGGGCTCCTGGCGCTGCTCGGGGCCGCCAGCGTCCTGCTCACAGAACCGAGTCACGCCGAAACCCTGTTCACGGCACGCCGGCTCGGCTTCTCCTTGAGGCTCTACGTGGACGGTCTGAGCGCGGTGTTCCTGATCCTCATCGCCACCGTGTCCATCCTCGCGGCGCTCTACTCGATCGAATACATGCAGCACCGCCTCGAACACGGCGTCGGCCGCTATTATCCCAACCTGCTGCTCTTCGTCGCCGCCATGTACGGTTTGGTCAGCACGACCGACATGATGTACTTCTTCTTCATCTTCTGGCAGATGATGACCCTGACCGGCTATGCCTTGATCCGATACGAACCGCGCAAGCCGGAGAACCTGCGGGCGGCCAATCGGTATCTCTGGATGATGCAGTTGGCCTGCGGCGTCACCATGCTCGGCGCCGCCTTGATCGCCCACGATTCCGTCGTCACGCCCGGCGGCGAAACGCTCCTCCGCTTCGACTTCGACGCCGTCAGCCATCATCTCCCCCAGCTGCTCATCGATCAACCGGCCCGCGTCACGCTCGCCTTCGCCCTCTTCCTCGTCGGTTTCGGCATCAAACTCGGCGTCTGGCCCTTTGGCCGGATCTGGCTGCCGGATGCCCACCCCGCGGCGCCTTCGCCCATCAGCGCCCTGCTCTCCGGGGTCATGATCAAAACCGGCATCTATGGGCTGATGCGCTATTTCATCTGGCTCGTGCCCGGCTCCGTCCAGGCCGAGTTCCCCCTCATGAAATGGGGCCTCGTGCTGGCCGCCCTGGGCACCGTAACGCTCTTCACCGGCACCGCTCAGGCCTTGCGTCAGGAACAGTCCAAACGGCTCCTGGCCTACTCGAGCATCGGCCAGGCCGGTTACCTGGTCCTCGCCCTGGGCGTCTGCCTCACGTTGCTGAGCTCAACGCAGCCGCTCATGCCGGCTTTGGCCGCCACCGCGTTACTGGGCGCGCTGTTCCACACCCTCAACCATGGCGTCTTCAAAAGCCTGCTCTTCCTTAACGCCGGCTCCGTCCTCCATGCCACCGGCACGCAGGACCTCAACAAACTCGGCGGCATGCTGCGCTACATGCCCGTCACCGGCGGCACCGCGCTGGTTGCCTCCTGCGCCATCGCCGGCGTCCCGCTCTTCAGCGGCTTTGCCAGCAAATGGACCATCTATACCGCCGCCATCCAGGGCCACGCCGCCGCACCAATCCTCGCCCTCTGCGCCGCCATCGCCATCCTCACCAGCACGCTCACACTCGCGCTGTTCATCAAGTTCTTCGGCGCCATCTTCCTCTCCCGGACCAGCGTCCTGGTGCATGATCTTTCGCGTCGCCCGCAACCGCTCGAAGTGGGCTGGAAAATGCGCCTGCCCCAAGTCATTCTGCTGGCACTCTGCCTGTTCGCCGGGCTTTTTCCCGGCCTGATGCTCCAGTTTCTGTCCCGCGTGCTGCAGACCAGCCGCCAGGGTTTGGCGGTCACACTCGCCGACGCGGTGCCCGCCTCAGTCTGGACCGGCCCCAGCCTGCAGTCCCCCGGGCACCCCGCCGTCTATGTCCCCCTGATCGTGGCACTCGTGTTCGTCCTGATGTGCTTCTTCGCCCGTTGGCTCGCCAGCCTGGGAGGCGCCACCCGCCGGATCTCCGCCCCCTGGCTCTGTGGCTACGCGGTCGAAGGCGAGCTGAACCGCTACCGTGCCGGCCACTTGTTCGACGATCTCAAGAATTGTCTGGGCCGCAAACGCCCCCCCGCGCCCGTGCCTTTGACTGAACGATCCGCGCCGGGCCAACCCTCCAACCCCATACCGCCGTGGTCGCCCGAGAAAAACTGAACCAGCTCAAAGCCAGATTCGGCCCCGCCATCCAGCGGGCCGATCTGCCGGCCGACGATCGGCTCTACCTGTTTGTCGAACCCGCCGCCATGGCCGACATCTGCCAGTGCCTCTTCGGAGAACTCCGAGCCCGTTATGTCGTGGGCATCGGCGCCGATGACCGGCCGCACTCGGGCAGTTTTCTCGTCGCACATAACTTCGCCTTTGACACCGATCACCTCCTCGGGAGCGTGCTGACCTATCTGCCCGCCGACCGCCCCGCCCTGCCGAGCATCGCCCGGCACGTCCCGGCCGCAAACTGGTCCGAACGCGAATTTCGCGACCTGGTCGGGATCGAGCCGGTCGGTCATCCCTTCCCCAAACGCCTGATCCTCCCGGACGGCTGGCCCGAAGACGCCCATCCCCTGCGCAAAGACCAGCCTTGGAACGAGGTGCCCGCCGGGTACGACGCCGATCGCGAGTTCGCTTTCGACGATCCCCCCGAGGGTTGCGTGGTGGTGCCCTTCGGACCGTTTCATCCCACCCTGGATGAACCGGCGCATTTTCGCCTCTACGTCGAAGGCGAAGTGGTGCGGGGCTGCGAATACCGCGGTTTCATGGTCCACCGCGGCATCGAAAAGCTCGCCGAATCCGTGCTCACCTACAACGACATCCCGATGGCCGCCGAACGGATCTGCGGCATCTGCGGTTGCGTTCACAACGTCGCCTACGCGCAGGCGGTCGAACGCGCCGCCACCCTTCACCCGCCGCCCCGCGCCGAATACATCCGCACCGTCATGCTCGAACTCGAGCGTCTCCACAGTCACCTGCTCTGGGTCGGACTCGCCTGCCATATCGTCGGATTCGACACACTCTTCATGCAGAGCTTCCGCATCCGCGAACCGGTGATGTGGATCGCTGAGCGGATCAGCGGCAACCGCAAAACCTACGCCCTCTGCGTCATCGGCGGCGTCCGCTGGGACATCACCCCGGAGCTCAAAGCCGAACTCCGCCAGGTCCTCACCCAGCTCGAAACCGAATGGACCGCCGTCACCCACGCCATCGAAAGCGACCGTAACCTCCAGCAACGCATGCGGGGCGTCGGCATCGCCGATGCCGACCTGGTCCGAAAATGGGCCTTGCTCGGCCCCGTGGCCCGCGCCGCCGGAGTGGCCATCGATAGCCGCCGGGATCACCCCTACGCGGCTTATGACCGGGTCGAGTTTGACGTCATCACCGCCTCCGACGGGGATGTCTGGTCGCGCGTCGTCGTCCGCGCCCTCGAGGTGTTCCAATCCATCCGCATCATCCGACAGTGCCTCGACCGGCTCGAACCCGGCCCGCTCCAGGCCGAAATCCATGACGAGCTGCCCATCGGCCGCATCGGCCTTTCCTCCGTCGAAGCCCCGCGCGGCGAAAGCCATCATTTCGTGATGACCGGCGAAAACCATCGTCCCCGACGGTGGCGCGTTCGGGCGCCCACCTACCAGAACCTGCAAGGGATCCCCGCCATGATCAAAGACCAGCAACTGGCTGATATGACGATCACCCTCGGCAGCATCGACCCCTGCTTCTCCTGCACCGATCGGCTTGAAGCCATCGACATCCGGTCCGGTCAGTTGCGCGTCTATTCGCAGGAAGACCTGCTCAAGCTCGCCAAGGACCAGTGGCAATGAAAACGGCCTTCCTCATCGCGGGCGCCTTCGCCAATGTCCTGCTGGTGCTGCTCCTGGCCCCCTGGTTCGAGGGCATCCTGCGCAAGCTCACCGCGCAGCTCCAGTCCCGCCAGGGCCCACCCCTGCGTCAGCCGTTCTTCGATCTGCTCAAACTCCTGGGCAAGGAAGACCTCGAGACGGGCGAAATGCCCGCCGTGCAACGGGCTGCCACTTACCTGGGGCTGGCCGCCGTGCTGACCACCGCCTGCCTCATCCCGCTCGGGTTCGGCTCCCCTCTCAACGGCGCGGGCGATGTCATCCTGCTCATCTACCTGCTCACCTTCTGCAGCGTCTGCACCCTGATGGCCGGCCTGGCCAGCGGCTCTACCTTCTCAATGCTCGGCAGCAGCCGCGAAGTCATGTGTCTCGTCACCCTCGAACCCATCCTCGCCGTCGCCATCCTGATCGGCGCCGTCCATCGCGGGTCCTTCCGCCTGGACACCGTGCTGGACGGCTCGGTCTACGCCAGCGCCGCCTTTCCCTGGTCGGGCCTCGTCATCCTCGTGGTGGTGGTCCTCTCCATGCAGGCGTTTCTCCAACGTCTCCCCTTCGACATCCCCGCCGCCGAGACCGAAATCATGGACGGAGCGCTCATGGAATACTCCGGGCCCAAGCTCGCCCTGTTGAAATTCAGTCAGATGGCCAAGCTGGTTCTTTACAGCGGGCTGTTTGTGCACCTGTTTGTCCCGTGGGGCGCGCACCTGGCCTTTCCCCTGGGCTGGCTGCTATTCTGGCTGAAAGTGCTCGGCGTGGTCCTCGTGGTCACGGTCATTGCCGCCACCCACGCCCGGTACCGCATCGACCAGGCGATCCGCTACTTCGCCGGTCTGCTCCTAGTCGCACTCGTCGCCCTGGTCCTGGCCAGTTACGGCTACTGAATTAACCCCTGCCGCAAGTGAACCCGAATCGACATCACCCACCCCCGGTCGAACCCCCATAACTTGCCCATGTCCATTCTCAGCAAAATCCGCGAGGCCTGGGTCGGCATCCACGCCGGCCGCGTCACCCTGCCCTACCCCGCTCAACCCCGACCGGTCGCCGCCAACTTCCGCGGTCGCCCCATCTTCGACCCCGCCAAATGCATCGGCTGCGGCGGCTGTGCCAGCAACTGCCCCGCCCGCGAGATTCTCGTGCTCGACGTCTGCCAGGAACTTCGCATCCTCAAATACCTGGGCCGCCGTTGCACCTTCTGCGGCCGATGCGCCGATGTCTGCCCCGAAAAAGCGATCACGATGAGCCACGATTTCGAGACCGCCACCCCCGCCATCTCCGATCTCCAGCAACAGATCGAATTGTTCATGAGCACCTGCCAGCGCTGCGGCCGATGCTTCACCGAACCCACCCCTCTGGAAAAACTGAAACTGTCCGGCTACCGCTTCGACGACCTCGCCAACGAACGCTGGGTCTTCCGCTCCAAGTCCTTCCTCGAAGGGGCACCCCCCGTTGAGGATCTGCCGCTCGAACTCGACTGATTGCCATGTTGCGCGCGCTTTGCCAGAAAATGTTCGGCCGATCCCTTTGGGTCTACCACGCCAACAGCGGCGGCTGTAACGGCTGCGATATCGAGGTCCTGAATGTCCTCACCCCCTATTACGATGCCGAACGATTCGGGATCAGACTCGTCGGTTCACCCCGACACGCCGATGTCATGCTCTGCCAGGGACCCGCCATGCGCAGCACCGCCAAAGCCCTCCGCCGCGCCTACGACGCCATGCCCGCCCCCAAACTCGTGTTCGCCATCGGCTCCTGCGCCTGCGGCGGCGGCATCTGGCACGACACCTATTCCGTCCTCGGCCCCGTCGAGAAAATCCTCCCCGTGAACTTCTACATCCCCGGCTGTCCTCCCCGCCCCGAGGCCATCCTCTACGGCGTCGCCGTCGCCCTCGGCCTCGTCGACAAAAAGGTCGCCCCGGTGAAATTCAAACAACTCGAACTCCCCATCCCCCGTTATCACCCCGAAGCCCTCAGCGGCGAGGGCGAACTCGTCGTCTACGAAAAACTCGAGAAGGTCTGATCCCCCGATCCACGCCGCTGGCTCACGGCGCTTCAATCACCAGCCATGTCCGGCCTTCCGCCGGGATCGTGACCGGCACCTCGATCGCGTAATCCCGCGCGAACTGGTAGACCACCGGCTCGCCCCCTTGCTCCCGCACCCGGGCGCTCTCAGTCAAGCCCGTGTAGTACATCGGCAATCGCACCGTCCGCCGGATCGGCGTCCGCAACGGGTTATACAGCATCGCCAACCCGCACCGCGCCTGCCCTGGATTCACATGCAACACCCCATCCCAGTCCCTGGCGTCCGCCCTCCGCAAATGGATCACGTCGGATTCCAGGATCTCCCGGTACTCCTTGAACCAGTCCACCCAGCATTTCACCATCGCCCGCGTCTCCTCGGAATCGTAAAGCCGCGGCCCCCGATAACATGCCTGAACGCCCGCTCCCAGGTTGTTGACCAGGTGCGCCTCGTAAGCCGCCAGGTGCTCCCGCAACGGCTCCAGTGTCGCCGCCGCTCCACCCCCGTGATACTCCGTCAACGGCACAAACATCCACCCCATCGACGGCGTCTTCTCCCAGGTCCCGTCGTAGATGTGCTGCCGGCCCATGATGATTTGCTCCGCTCGCGGCAATGACCAGTTGACCTCCCGATAGCCCATCCCGGTCTTGCTCGATCCGTTCAGGAAATAATTGTCCGGGACATTCAGGTAAATCCCCCGCTCCCGGCACCAGGCATACAACGCCGTGATCCGTTCCCATTGCCGGCACTGGGAATCCGCCAGCCCCAGGTGCCCGGGGTGATTCGTCGAAGCACAAACATCGCCCGGATAACTGCCGTCGTGCTCGAGCAAATCGAACTTCGTCACCTCGAGAAACGTCTGGATGCGCCGGAAATAGTCCTCGCCCCACGCGCTGCCCAGACAAGGCGAATTGCCGAAGATAGCCCCTCCCGGACGACCCGTCGCGGGGTTGATCACGTCCATCTCGTCGTTGATCCGCCGGCTGGCCAGGAGCGAATACCCGCCCACTTCGATCCCCTTCGCATGGGCATACTCAACGTCCTCCCGGATCCGCGCCAGATACTCCGGATCGTTGTTCTCCATGTTGAGCCCGCTCCCAAAGGTGTAGATGATCATCTCGAACCCGACTTCCGCGCATTGATCCACCGCATTGCGAAATGTCGCCCGGTCCGCGCTCCGTACGTGCATCATCAGCGGGTTCTCCGTGATCCAGGGTGCCAGCACCCGGTGAAACCGCCGGATCGCCAGCCCCTGCCGTTCCCGCTGGTCGCTGTCGTGCACCAGCAGATAACTGCGAAACGTGCGGAAGCTTTCGCCCGCCGCCAGGGTGACCCCGGGTCCGATCGGCGGCCGGCTCACCAACAGTGCCGGCGTCTTGAGATTGTAATTCACCTGGGAGGTGTATTCCGGGTCCGCCTCCCAAAAGGACGTCCGGTTCCCGCCCCTCAGCCCCATGCCCCCAAAGGTGTAGTCGCTGATTAATTCCACCCACGGCTTGCGCCATCGATCCGGGTTGTACTCGTCAACAATCGATTCCACCTCCGCCAACGCCAGCAATTCGCTGCTGAACCCGTCCACCCGCACCGGCCGAGCCCGACCGTTCCTCACCACCAGCCATTTCGCCAGCACCGGCATCCCGTCATACAGCTCATAGTGCACCTCGATCTCCACCCCTCTCTGCAACCCCTCCGCCGCCTCATACCGGAAGACCACCGCAACCCCCGTGGGCGGCCACGCCGCCGACAGCGCCTGCCGACGCCGATGCCACCCGAATAACGCCTCCGTTTGTTTCAACTCCAGCCCGGTCAACCGGAATGCCGTCGGTTCCGCCTGCAGTTCCCCCACCCATTCCGCTCTCAGATACGCATGGTTCGGCTGCCCCACCAGCCCCCCCACCTTGAACTCGCTCCCGTCCAGCGTCACCAACGCCTCCGGCTTCACACTCCGCAATAGAGCCTCGCCCGTCATCAGGTTGTCCAACCCCACCGTCGCCCCGTTCGGCTCAATCCGAATCGTGCGACGAATCAAACCGTTGTCCAGGATGAGCTCTTGTCCCTCGACATCGCGATAAACACCGGCCCGTCGCTCAATGCTTTGCACGAGCCAATCCTCCCTGGCCCGTGGGACCGCCGTCGCAACCGGCAGTCCCGCCAGCACCTGCCCCGGGTCATCGGCACCCAGCGACCCCCCAGCGGCTGCCTGAACTTCCCCCACTCGAGCGAAAACCATCAAACCCATCGCCAACACTACCGCCGCGCCGCAACCCGCGATCCGGTCGCATTTCCATTTGATTCGTCGGTTCATAGAACGCTCATCGTTGCCCGCATCTGCTCCGCCGCATAACTAATCTCGCGGCGACGCTAAAACTCCCCTCCCGGTCGTTCAAGCTCCAACCACCCCTCGTCAATGGATGCTCTAAACCGCATGTTTCGCGGGCCGGTGCCCTGAGCATTCCGAGTGGCGGCAGTCAGACCCCACGCCTCCGAACTCCGCGAAGCGTTGTGGAGTGCGGCGGCAACCGGCTCCTCTTTACACGGAATTCTTTGCGCTCAACAGGCTGGCGGAGAGGACACGAAGGCGCCGGAAGTGCCCGGAGTGAATGACGATGGATGACTGGCCGCTGGTTGCGGCAATGGTCATCTTTTACCAGCCATCTTTTATGTCACGTCCTGATTTCCGTTTGTCACTTTTGAGTCGTGGGAGCTCGCGGCGAGAGGTTTTGGAGGGGGACGGTTTCGGACTCGGAACGCAACTGTGCCCGAAGGGTCAGTCGCGGCAAGCTCCCTCGCTCGGGGGCACTCGGACTGTTCCGGACCCCCCTGACCGGGCGGGCATTGCTGC